>NZ_JBFAJD010000039.1:0-93941 GCF_040655035.1 Streptomyces sp. NPDC050549 | reverse complement strand
CCATCCGCTCGTAGACGAGATGCGCGGGCAGCCACGCCCTGCGGGCGGCGGCGAGGTCGCCCCGGTCGACGGCGGCCCGCAACACGTCGGTCTTCGCGGCGAGTTCGACGGTCCGGGCCTGAATCCACTTCTGGTAGGCGAGTGTGGGCGGGATGAGTTCCTGCTGGGTGACCGGGACGGCGGCCGGTCCGCTTGTCACCTTCGACCCGGTGATCCGTACGGTGGGCCCGGTCACGGCGTCGGCGTCGTCGGGCAGGCATTTGAAGGCGTACGAGCCGTTGCCGAGGGTGACCCCGAGCGGCCGGACCGTCCCCGGCGCCAGCCCCTCGACCTCGCCGTAGACCGCGCCGGTCCTCGGGTCGGTCAGGTACACCTCGGCCGCCGTGCTCGACGTGTTGTGCAGCTCGAAGACCTGATGGCCGGCCTGCGGATGCGTCCAGCCGCTCCCGCAGCCGGAGGTTGCGACCTCGACGGTGGTGTGCGGCAGCCCGTCGGTAGCGGTGGCGGGCCGTGCGCTCGGACCGGACCCCCGAGCCGCCAGGACACCGGCCCCGACGGCGGCCACGACCACGAGAGCGCCGGCCGCGAGCAGCACGGTACGCCGACGTCCGACGGGAGCCGGAGCGGACACCGTCCGAGCGGGTTCGGCTTCGGCGCCGCGCGCGGTTTCGGACACGCCGGGCCTCCAGGGGGAGTCGTACGAAAGATGGCGGTACCAGCGATCTTATGAGGGCGCCACGGCCCCCACCGCCTCCCTTGACCCTGTCCTGACCGGAGGGCGGGCGAGAATTCGCCCGGGGTTCACCCGACCGTCCGCGAGCACCACGGTCCGCCGTACGGCCGCATACGTTGCGCTACGGCCGCCTCGCCCACGTCGGGAACAACCCGGGCCAGTTCCGCGCTGCTCCTGATACCTCGCCGGGTATTCAGAGAAGGGTCGTGGACGAGATGATTCGGTCAGGGCAGGAGCCGCTCCCGCCGTCGGGTGAAGCGCCGTTGGTGACCACCTGCGGTCGGCAGGTCGCGGTGAAGCGACTGCTGCTGGCGCTCCCGGAGCGGCCGATCACCCGGGTCACCCTGGACGTGGGCCCGGTGGTGCGCGGCGAGCCCGGCCTCTGGGCCTCGCTGACCGTGGACGAGGCCCGCGACCTGGCGCGTCGACTGCTCGCGCAGGCGGCCCTGGCCGACACCGGCGCCTCCACGGACGCATAGCAGTCGGTGGTTGGACCGGCACCCGGTGACGGTCCAACCACCGGACACATCACGCCCCTTGCGTCAGCACCCTCTCCAACGTGCCCACGGCGGAACGGAGTTCTTCCGCCGTGATGGTCAGGGGCGGGGCCAGTCGAATCGTGGAGCCGTGGGTGTCCTTGGCCAGCACGCCCTCACGCATGAGGCGTTCGCTGATCTCACGGCCGGTGCCGATCGCCGGGTCGACATCGACGCCCGCCCAGAGGCCGCGTGAGCGGAAACCGACGACACCCTTACCGACCAGCTCGGTCAGACCGTCCCGCAGGACCACGCCCAACTCGGCTGCCCTGCACTGGAATTCACCGGTCTCCAGGAGTTCGACGACCGCTGTGCCGACCGCGGCGGCGAGCGGGTTGCCGCCGAACGTCGAGCCGTGCTCGCCCGGGTGCAACACCCCCAGCACCTCCCGGCGCGCGACCACCGCCGAGACCGGCACGATCCCACCGCCGAGCGCCTTGCCGAGCAGCAGCACGTCCGGGACGACACCCTCGTGCTCGACGGCGAGGGTGCGGCCCGTGCGGCCGAGGCCCGACTGGATCTCGTCCGCGATGAACAAGCAGCCCTTGCGGGTGGTGAGTTCACGCACTCCGGCCAGGTAGCCGGCGTCCGGGATGATCACCCCGGCCTCGCCCTGGATGGGCTCGATCAGCACGGCCGCCGTCGTCTCGTCGACCGCCGCCTCCATTGCCGCGAGGTCGTTGTACGGCACGATCCGGAAGCCCGGCGTGAACGGGCCGAAGCCCGCCCGCGCCGTCTCGTCGGTGGAGAAGCTGACGATCGTCGTCGTACGGCCGTGGAAGTTCTCCGCCGCGACGACGATGGTGGCCCGGTCGGCAGCGACGCCCTTCACGTCGTAGGCCCATTTGCGGGCCACCTTGATGCCGCTCTCGACCGCCTCCGCGCCCGTGTTCATCGGGAGCACCATGTCGAGGCCGGTCAACTCCGCAAGCCGCTCGGCGAATTCGGCGAGGCGGTCGTTGTGGAAGGCGCGGGAGGTGAGCGTCAGCTGGTCGAGCTGGCGGTGGGCCGCCTCGATCAACGCCGGGTGGCGGTGGCCGAAGTTGAGGGCGGAGTAGCCCGCGAGCATGTCGAGGTAGCGGCGGCCCTCGACGTCCTCCACCCAGGTACCCTCGGCGCGGGCGACCACCACGGGCAGCGGGTGGTAGTTGTGCGCGAGGACCGGCTCCTCGGCACGGATGAGGTCGGCGGACGTACGGGCACTGGCGGGTGCGGTCATGAGCGGATCTCCTGGGTGCAGCACTTGATGCCGCCGCCGGCTTTGTGGAACTCCGACAGGTCGACGGGGACGGGGACGTAGCCGCGTTCGGCGAGGCGCGCGGACAGCGCCTCGGCCTGGGGCGCGATGAAGACGTGCAGGCCGTCGGAGACGGAGTTGAGGCCGAACGTCATCGCGTCCTCGCGGGTCGCGAGCACCGCGTCGGGGAACAGCCGCGCGAGCACCTCGCGGCTGCCCGGCGAGAACGCCTCGGGGTAGTAGCAGATGTTGTCCTCGTCGAGGACGAACAGTGCCGTGTCGAGGTGGTAGAAGTACGGGTCCACCAGCGTCAGGCTGATCACCGGGACGCCGAAGAACTCCTGCACCTCGCGATGGGCCTCGCGGGTGGTACGGAACCCGGTGCCGGCCAGCAGATAGCGGCCGGTCGGGATCAGGTCGCCCTCGCCCTCGCTGATCGACTCGGGGCGGTGGACGTCGTAGCCGGCCGCCTTGAACCACATGTCGTAGTGGTCGGACTCGGGGCGCCGCTCGGGTGCGTGGAAGAAGGAGCCGAAGACGCGGCCTTCGACGACGACCGCCGAGTTCGCGGCGAACACCATGTCCGGGAGGCCGGGGGCCGGGGGCACGGTGTCGACGGTGTGGCCGTGCTCGCGGTAGGTGTCGATCAGTGTTCGCCACTGCTCCTGGGCGAGATCGACGTCGACCTGGTGGTCGGGATGCATCCAGGGGTTGATCGCGTACTGCACGGCGAAGTGTCTGGGTTCGCAGACGAGAAAGCGCCGCCGGCGCCGCACACGGGTCTCGGGCACAGAGGGGTTCCTCCGCTTCCTGTGATGTCGACTGGGGTTGACACCAAGGTAGGAAGAGACCAATACGCGCGACAAGCGATGAAGGCTGCGTGTCTGCGCAGGAATGCTGCGTCTTGGGCGGGGTCAGCGCAGGTCTGATGCGTCGCCCGGGGCGGGGTGGGTGGCGCCCGCTTCCGGGCTTTCCGGGAGGAGGTGAGACAGCACCATCACGCTGATCGTCTTCCGGATGAACGGCTCCTGCCGGATCCGCTCCAGCACCTCTTCGAAGTGGTCCACATCGGTGGCCCGCACGTGCAGCAGCGCGTCCGCACCGCCGGTCACCGTCATCGCCGCGGTGATCTCGGGATGGTTGCGCACCACCTCCGCGAGCCGTCTGGGGGGCGCGGCGCCCTCGCAGTACACCTCCACGTACGCCTCCGTGCGCCAGCCCAGCGCCGAGGGTCGTACGGTCGCCGTGAACCCGGTGATCACACCCGTCTCCCGCAGCCGGTCCACCCGCCGCTTCACGGCCGTCGCGGACAGCCCGATCGCCGCGCCGATCTCGGCGAAGCTGGTCCTGGCGTTCGCCATCAGCGCGTTGATGATCTTCCGGTCGAGCTCGTCGAACGGCGTGGTCCTGCTGTTCATGTCGGCACTGTATCCAGCGGGGACGTCCACGCCGGGCACATGTCCAGGCGTACGAATTCCTCCTACACTCCACCTTCATGCTGCGCGCCCTCGCCGTCGACGACGAACGCCCCTCACTGGAGGAGTTGCTCTATCTGCTGAACGCCGATCCACGCATCGGCAGCGCGGAGGGCGCGGGCGACGCGACCGAGGCGCTGCGCCGCATCAACCGCGCCCTGGAGTCCGGTCCGGCCGGCCCCGAGGCCATCGACGTCGTGTTCCTCGACATCCAGATGCCGGGCCTCGACGGGCTGGACCTGGCACGGCTGTTGACGGGATTCGCGCAGCCGCCGCTCGTCGTGTTCGTCACCGCGCACGAGGACTTCGCCGTGCAGGCCTTCGATCTCAAGGCAGTCGACTACGTGCTGAAGCCCGTCCGCAAGGAACGGCTCGCCGAAGCCGTGCGCCGGGCCGCCGAACTCGGTGGCGCCGCACCGCGGATACCCGTGCACGAACCCGACCCCGACCACATAGCCGTCGAACTCGGCGGTGTCACCCGCTTCGTGGCCGTCGACGACATCACCCACGTCGAGGCACAGGGCGATTACGCCCGGCTCCACACCGACCGGGGCAGCCACCTCGTCCGCATCCCCGTCTCCACCCTCGAAGACCGCTGGCGCTCGCGCGGCTTCGTCCGCATCCACCGCCGCCATCTCGTCGCCCTGCGCCACATCGGTGAACTCCGCCTGGACGCGGGCACGGTGAGCGTCCTGGTCGGCGGCGAGGAACTCCAGGTCAGCCGCCGCCACACCCGCGAACTGCGGGACCTGCTGATGCGGAGGTCCTGACGGTGCCTCAGGAACCCATCGAACGCAGGGTCGTTGTCACCGGCCCGCCGCGCCGCACCCGGCGCGCCTCCGGCTACTCCCGCCCCCGCACCGAGATCGACGAACAGACCACCCTCGGCCACACCTACGTCCGCTCCCTGATGCGCACCCAACTCCGCGCCGCGCTCACGGTGTTCGCGGTGCTGGTCCTGCTGGTCGGCCCACTGCCCCTGGTGTTCGCGGCGGCCCCGGGCTCCCGCCGCCTCGAATGGCTGGTCCTCGGCTTCTGCCTGTACGCCCCGCTCGTCCTGCTCGCCCTCTGGTACGTGCGCCGCGCGGAACGCAACGAACGCGACTTCGTGCGCCTCGTAGAGGACCGCTGAGGCGCGTGAACTCCAGTTATGCCGTACCGGCGGTCGCCCTCGTCGTCGTGGCGACCGTCCTCGTCGGCGCCTTCGGCCTGCGCATCTCCCGCACCACCTCCGACTTCTACGTCGCCTCCCGTACCGTCGGCCCCCGCCTCAACGCCGCCGCCATCAGCGGCGAATACCTCTCCGCCGCCTCCTTCCTGGGCATCGCGGGCCTGGTCCTCGTCCAGGGCCCCGACATGCTCTGGTACCCGGTCGGCTACACCGCCGGATACCTGGTCCTGCTGCTGTTCGTCGCCGCCCCGCTGCGCCGCTCCGGCGCCTACACCCTCCCCGACTTCGCCGAGGCCCGGCTCGCCTCGCACGGGGTACGACGCCTCGCGGGCGCCTTCGTCGTCGGGGTCGGCTGGCTGTACCTCCTGCCCCAACTCCAGGGCGCCGGGCTGACGTTGACCGTCCTGACCGGCGCCCCCGACTCGCTCGGCGGGCTGATCGTCGCCGTCGTGGTCGTCGCAACCGTCGCCGCGGGCGGCATGCGCAGCATCACCTTCGTGCAGGCATTCCAGTACTGGCTGAAGCTCACCGCGCTGCTCGTCCCCGCCCTCTTCCTGGTCCTCGCCTGGCAGAGCGACGGAGCACCCCGGCACGCCTTCGAGGAACCCGCCGCCTTCCGCGAACAGCGCGTCGTCCGGGTCGACGACACCCTCGACCTCAAATTCGACCACCCCCTGACCGTCACGGTGAACGGCACGGTCGACCACCATCGCTACGACGCCACGAAGCTCCGACTCCCCGCCGGTACCCACCACATCGGAGCCGGCACCCGCCTCACCTTCGCCGAGGGCGCCACCGTCCCCGTCGCCGACCGCGGCACCAACGGCGGCATGTCGACCTCGCTCGCCGCGAGCCGCGAGGAACGTCCGCTGTACGCCACGTACGGCCTCATCCTCGCCACCTTCCTCGGCACCATGGGCCTGCCGCACGTCGTCGTCCGCTTCTACACCAGCCCGCACGGCGTCGCCGCCCGCCGCACCACGGTCGCCGTCCTCGGCCTCATCGGCGCCTTCTACCTCCTGCCGCCCGTCTACGGCGCACTCGGCCGCCTCTACACCCCCGAACTCACCATCACCGGCGACGCCGACGCGGCCGTACTCCTGCTGCCCGACCGCATGATCGGCGGTGTCGGCGGAGATCTGCTCGGCGCGCTGGTCGCGGGCGGCGCCTTCGCCGCGTTCCTGTCCACCGCGTCGGGACTGACCATGGCCGTCGCGGGCGTCCTCACCCAGGACGTCCTCCCGTCGCGCGGGGTACGGCACTTCAGACTCGGCACGGTCCTCGCCATGGTCGTACCGCTCGCCGCCGGCGTCCTGGTCGGCGGACTGCCCGTCGCCGACGCCGTGGGACTCGCGTTCGCCGTATCGGCCTCCTCCTTCTGCCCGTTGCTGGTCCTCGGCATCTGGTGGACCCGGCTCACCCCGCCCGGCGCGGCGGCCGGGATGCTGGTCGGCGGCGGCTCGGCGTTCGTCGCGGTGGCAGCGACGATGGCCGGCTTCCCGGGCACGGGCTCCCTGCACACTCTGCTGGCCTGGCCCGCCCTCTGGTCGGTACCGCTGGGCTTCCTCACCATGGTGCTGGTGTCCCTGGCCACCCCCGGCCGGGTGCCGACGGGGACGGCGGCGATCCTGGCGCGGTTCCATCTGCCGGAGGAACTGCGGGCGGAGGTGAAGGCGTGAGAACCCTTCAGGGCGCGGTGGTGGGCGCGTGAGCGGATTCCTGGCCGGCCTCTGCGTGGCCGTACTCCCGCTGCTCGCCGCCGGGTTCTGGCTCGGGCGGCGCACCGCACGCCCCGAGAGCCTCGGCGGGCTCGGCACACCCGTCGAGCACGCCACCTTCCAGACCCTGCACACCGCCTCCCTCGCCGCACCCCCGCTGCGCGCCGGCCTCACCGGGGAGACGGCCCGCCGCTCGGCCCGCAGACTGCGCACCCTGCTCGGCACCGACGCGCTCTGTCTGGCCGACCAGAAGCAGGTACTCGCCTGGGACGGCGTCGGCGACCATCACCGGGCCGAGATCATGGAACGCCTCGCGGGTCCCCTGGACACCGGCCGCGGCGAGGCGTTCCGGCTCCACTGCGACGCCCCGGACTGCCCGTTGCGCTGGGCGGTGGTCGCACCGCTCACCGTCGACGACCGGGTCCACGGCGCACTGGTCGCCTGCGCGCCGCGCGAGTCCGCCGTCCTCGTCCGGGCCGCCGGAGAGGTAGCCCGCTGGGTCTCCGTCCAACTGGAACTGGCGGATCTGGACCAGTCCCGCACCCGGCTGATCGAGGCCGAGATCAAGGCACTTCGGGCCCAGATCTCCCCGCACTTCATCTTCAACTCGCTCGCGGTGATCGCCTCGTTCGTCCGCACCGACCCCGAGCGCGCCCGCGAACTGCTCCTGGAATTCGCCGACTTCACCCGCTACTCGTTCCGCAGGCACGGCGACTTCACCACCCTCGCCGACGAACTCCACGCCATCGACCACTACTTGGCGCTCGTCCGGGCCCGCTTCGGCGAACGGCTCTCCGTCACCCTGCAGATCGCCCCCGAGGTACTCCCGGTCGCGCTCCCGTTCCTGTGCCTGCAACCGCTCGTCGAGAACGCCGTCAAACACGGCCTGGAGGGCAAGGCTGTGAATGCCGCGGGCAGGAGCCGCATCAGCATCACCGCGCAGGACGCGGGCGCCGAGGCGCTCGTCGTCATCGAGGACGACGGCGCAGGCATGGACCCCGACCTGCTGCGCCGCATCCTCGCGGGCGAGGTCAGCCCCTCGGGCGGCATCGGCCTGTCCAACGTCGACGACCGGCTCCGCCAGGTCTACGGCGACGACTACGGCCTCGTCATCGAGACCGCCCAAGGAGCGGGCATGAAGATCACCGCCCGGCTGCCGAAGTACCAGCCGGGCGTGCACTCGGCGAGCCGGCGCAGTGAGCAGTAGGGCGCGTCAGGTGCTGCGCGTGGCCACCATCCCCAGGGTGATGAGCCCCAGCACGACCCAGCCGAACCACAGCCAGCCGTTGCTGCCGAGCGCCACCGTGTAGGCCGTCACCACCACCAGCCCGCCGACGGTGATCACCCCCATGGTCTTCGTGGAACCGGGCATCGCGACACCCTCCTCATGGTCCGTCCCCCTCCATGGTGCCTCCGTTCTGCTTCCGCACGGCGCACACGACGAAATGAGTGCCCGACTTCCACGGTCCCTCACTGGTCCAGGAGGCGGCCTGGTAGACCGACGGATCGAAGCCGTAGTCGGCCGGCGGGACGTCCCGCGCGCACGCCGCGTCCGACCGCGTGCGCGCCTGGGCCAGCGTGACGTCCGCACCCAACCGGGTGAATCCGAGCACTTCCTGATCGTGCTTTCCGGCGCAGGAGACCAGGCTCGCCGCCCGGTTCGAGGGCACGTCCAGACAGTCCCGCTTCTGCATGGTCGACGTGTCCGCGAACGCCGAGCCGAGGGTGCGGTGGCTGCCGAGCGGCCCGTAGACCGGCCCGTGCGCGCCCAGCACCAGACAGGCGGTGCGGTGTCCGGCCGCGTCGAAACCGGCATCGGTCGGTACGACGGCGTAGCCCCGCACGTCCGCGAGCTTCTCCCGCATCTCCTGCGTCCGCTGCGCACACCGGTCCGCAGCGACCTTCCGAGCCTCGCCGGCGGACGCGGTGGACACGAACGCCATCACCTGACCGTCCGGCACCGTGTTCCGGCAGCCGGCGTCCACGGCGAGCCGTGGCGTCCCCCGGAAGAGGTGTCCCCCCGGCCAGTCGGCGGTGACACAGTCGCCGTCCTTGAGCGGCGCGGCGAGCCCGACGGCCGTGCCGTACGGCGGGCTGTTCCTGCCCGTGCCCTTGCCGGGCGGCTGGTGGGCCATCGCGTACCAGACACCGCCCAGGGCGAGAGCGAGCCCGAGCAGCCCCGCCAGGACGGACTGGAGGACCCGGGGCCTGGGCCGTCGGCGTCGACCGGCGGGGGAGGGCCGGGACGCCGGAACCCCGTATCCGTCCGGCGGCGAGGCCTGCGTCGGCACCGCCACGGGCACCGGTGCGGGCCGGCCCTCCCAGGGCGACTCCGAACCCAGGTCCGTCTGCGTCCTGGCGTACGCCTCCGCCTCGGCCTGCGGCGTCACGATCCGCGACAGCGCCGCCTCCGCCTCCGCCGCCGGAATCCGCCGTAGCGGATCCTTCTCCAGCATCGCGTGGAGCACCGGTGCCAGCGCGCCCGCGCGGGCCGGTGGCAGCGGGTCCTCCATGACCACGGCGGTGACCTCGGCGAGCGGTGACTCGCGGGCGAAGGGACCGTGGCCCTCGACGGCGTGGTACAGCGTGCAGCCCAGCGAGAACAGGTCGGCCGCGGCCGTCGGCGGCCCGCCCGTGGCCCGCTCCGGCGCCAGATACCCCGCGGTGCCGACCAGCACGGACGTCAGCGTGTACCGCGTCTCCCCGGCGTCCGGCTGCACCGAGATGCCGTAGTCGGTGAGCAGGACCCGGGCGTACGGCGAACCGGCGCGGTCCGGCGCGAGCAGGATGTTCGCCGGTTTGACGTCCCGGTGCATCACGCCCCGCTCGTGTCCGGCGGTCAGCGCGTCGAGTACGGCGAGTCCGACGCGGGCGCACTCCGCGGGGGCGAGCGGGCCGTGCCGGGCGACCAGGTCGCGCAGGTCGACGGCGTCCGCCACGTACTCCATGACGATCCACGGCAGCCCGTCGTGTTCCAGCACGTCGTGGACGGTCACCACATGGGGGTGGCCGCGCAGCCCCGCCGCGTGCCGGGCCTCGGCCTGGGCGCGGGCGACCCGGGCCTCCCGCTCGGCGTCGGCGAAGGCCGGGTTGCTGAACACGATCTCCTTGAGCGCGACTTCACAGGCCAGCCGCTGGTCATGTGCGAGCCACACATGTCCCATACCGCCACTGCCCAGCCGGTTCAGCAGCAGATATCGGCCGGCGATGACCCGGCCCACGCCCGATGTCGGCGATCCCTGAGGCATCCGGTGTCCCCCTCCCGGTTCCGCGTCATGTCTCGGTCGTGCTGGGGGTGCCGGTCACGGGGTCTCTGGTGACCGGCTCACCGGTGACCGGCACACCGCTCGTCACGGGGGCGCTGCCGGTGACGGGCGCACCGCTCGTCGCGGGCGCCGCGCTGGTGGTGACCGGTGCGCTCGTCACGGGCGCGCTGGTCACCACCGAGGGCGAACCGGGCGTAGGAGAACGGGTCGTAGGAGAACTGCCCGGTGGCGAACTGCTCGGCGGCGGCTTGCTCGTGGGTGAGGACGGGGGCGGAGACGAGGGCGGTGAGGCCGGCGGCGAGGAGGTCGTGGGCGGTGCCGCCGGAGACGTGGAGGGCGGTGCCTTGGACGTCGGCGGGCCCACTGTCGGTCCGGAGGTCGTCGGAGCCGGGGTAGTGGGCGTCGCTCCACCGCTCGTCCCGCCGGACACCGTCAGTGTCACGTACTGCCCGAACCGCAGCTCGGTCCCCGCCGGCGGATCGGACGCGGTGACCCGCGCGTCGTCGGACGGCGCCGCGCTCCCTCCGTACCCGACGGCCAGCCCACTGCTCACCAGTTGCCGCCACGCCTGGCCGAACGTCGCGCCCATGAGGTTCGGCACTGCGTGCTGCCGCCGGGTGTCGAAGGTGGTGTCGTGCCTGCCCGTCGTACCGACCGGACGCGTGATGCCGCGGTCGGGATCGTCGACGTCCACGAGGGCGAGCCGCTCCATCTGCCGGGGCGCCGGACGCACGGCCACCACAGAGGACGGCTCATATCCGTGCCACTTCTTGTTGCCGTCCGCGAACTTGACGGAAATCCTCCCCGCGTCGCCCTTGAACGGGCGCAGCGGATTTCCGCACGAGCACTTCGCGGCGGGTTCCCCCTGCTCGTCGACGAGAATCGCGATTCCCGCCTGGAGAAGGGAGTTGTAGGGCGTGGCCTTTCCCTTTTTGTAGTCGTGGTTCTGTACGAGAGTGTCGTGACGCAGGAGTACGGGTGTGAGCCGGTCGAGATAGCCCGGGATCTCGTCCGTGGTGATACCGAGCACGGACGACCACGCCACCGCCTTCCGGTGGTTCGCGGGATCGGTCAGGAACCTCTTGAGCTTCGCCACGTCACAGATGGTCGGCTGCCTGGTGCCACCGTACAGACCTGGCGTGTCCCCCTGCTGCAAGGTGCCCCGCACCGGCATCGAGCGGACCTCGGTGTCGTGGCCCAGACCCTGTTTCTCGTCGAAGAAAGGCGCGAGCGACGGAACTCCGACCGCGACCGCCTTTATGGCGAACGTATGTGCGCCCCCGCCGCATCCACTCACGACCAGGACGCAGACGAGCAGCACGGCGATCCTGCGGATCACCGAAATTCCGGTCCTTTGCACAACCGCACGAAATGTCATTACCGCTCCCCCCGGTCGCGGTTCCCCCATCGCGCTTTATGCTACTGAACGAAATTTCCGTTCAGTGAGCCGCGTGCGTTCAATTGCCTCGTGTGTTCAATGAGGCCAAATAGGCGTTGTACGCCTCGAGTTCCTTGTCGCCGTCCCGGTCGGCGGCCCTGTCCTGCCGCTTGGCCTGCCGCTGCTCCGAGCTGTACCACTGGAACAGCAGGGCGATCAGCACCAGCACGGAGGGGATCTCGCTGAACGCCCAGGCGATACCGCCGGCCGCGTTCTGGTCGGAGAGCGCGTCGATGCCGAGCGAGGCGGGCGGGCGCTTGAACGTCTCGACCATCGGCTCCGACGCCATCATCAGCGCGATGCCGAAGAACGCGTGGAACGGCATCCCGGCGAACAGCTCCAGCATCCGCATCAGATAACCGGGCCGGTTCGGCCCCGGGTCCACTCCCATGATCGGCCAGAAGAACACCAGGCCCACGGCGAGGAAGTGCACCATCATCGCGATGTGCCCGGTCTTCGAGCCCATCAGGAAGTCGAAGATCGGCGTGAAGTACAGGGCGTACAGGCTCGCGATGAAGAGCGGGATCGTGAACGCGGGATGCGTGACGATCTTCATGTACCGGCTGTGCAGGAACATCAACAGCAGCTCGCGCGGCCCCTTACGGCCCCTGGCAGCGGGCGGCAGCGCCCGAAGAGCGAGCGTGACCGGGGCGCCGAGCAGCAGGAGGATCGGCGACAGCATGCTGATGATCATGTGCTGCACCATGTGCACGCTGAACATGACCATGCCGTAGTCGTTGAGCTTGGTGCACATCACGAGCCCGACGGTCAGCACACCGATGACGTACGAGATCGTCCGCCCCACGGGCCACGAGTCCCCGCGCCGCCGCAACCGCACGACCCCCCAGCCGTACAGCCCCAGCCCCACCAGACAGGCCGTGAGGAAGAACGGGTCGGCCGACCACTCGAGCCCCCGCCCCAACGTGAACGGCGGCAGATCCATGGTCATGCCGTGCCCGCCGTGATCCATCGGACGGCTCCTGATTCGTGGGGGTTGTGCAAGTCTGTCCGCACACAGACTAGAACTGCCCCCGGTCACGATCATGACCGGGGGCAGCTTCGCTCACGTACGGGCTACAGGACGCACTCCGCCTCTTCGTAGCGATCGGCGGGCACGGTCTTCAGCGTCTCGACGGCCTGGGCTAGCGGCACCATCACGATGTCGGTCCCCTGAAGCGCGGTCATCTTCCCGAACTCGCCCCGGTGCGCGGCCTCCACCGCATGCCACCCGAACCGGGTCGCGAGGACACGGTCGTACGCGGTCGGCGTACCGCCACGCTGGACGTGCCCGAGGATCACCGGCCGCGCCTCCTTGCCGAGCCGCTCCTCCAGTTCGAGGGACAGCTGCCGCGCGATCCCCGCGAAACGCTCATGGCCGTAGACGTCCTTCTTGCCCTCGTCGAACTCCATGGAGCCCGCGCGCGGCTTCGCGCCCTCGGCCGCGACGACGATCGCGAACCGCTTGCCCGCCGCGAAGCGCTCGCCGACGCGTGCGGCCAACTCCTCGATGTCGAAGGGGCGTTCAGGTACGACGATGGCGTGCGCGCCGGCCGCCATGCCGGAGTGGAGCGCGATCCAGCCGGTGTGCCGGCCCATGACCTCGACGACGAGGACGCGCTGGTGGGACTCGGCGGTCGTCTTGAGCCGGTCGAGCGCCTCGGTCGCGACACCGACGGCCGTGTCGAAGCCGAAGGTGACGTCAGTGACCGCGATGTCGTTGTCGATGGTCTTGGGGACGCCGACGATCGGGAGCCCGGCGTCGTACATCAGCTTGGCGGCCTTGAGCGTGCCCTCGCCGCCTATCGGGATGATCGCGTCGAGGCCGAGCTCCTCGACATGGCCCCGGGCCCGCTCCACGCCGTCCCGCAGATGGGAGGGCTGGACACGGGAGGAACCGAGGATGGTGCCGCCGCGAGCAAGGATGCCGCTCACCGCGTCGAGGTCGAGCTTGAGGTAGTCGCACTCCAGGAGGCCCTTCCAGCCGTCCCGGAAGCCGATGACCTCGTCGCCGTGGTCCACGACGGCGCGGTGCACGACGGACCGGATGACGGCGTTCAGGCCGGGGCAGTCGCCGCCGGACGTGAGGACACCAATGCGCATAGCCCGAAGAACCTTCTCAACGTGGGCCGAAACCGGACCACGTTGTCCGGTATGAACCCCGCCACCCTAACGGCAGGAGGGGGCGGGGCCGTAGCGAGCGTCCGCCTGCTGGACGACCCCGCTCACCTGCGCGGACTTGCCGTCAGGCGGGCTGGTTTCCGGCATCCGGAGCGGAGATGTACTGCGGGTTCAGGCAGGCTGCTGAGCTGCGGCGATGCGCTCGTTGCGGAGCGCCTCGTACCAGCGGTCGTCGATCGGGGGCAGCGCGTTCACGTCGAGGGCCAGCTTCAGCAGCAGGTCCGCGATCAGCGGGTTGCGGGCGAGGACGGGCCCGTGCATGTACGTACCGAACACCGTGTCGTTGTACGCGCCCTCGGTGCCGTCGCCCGTGCCGTTGCCCTTGCCGAGCCGCACCTGCGCGAACGGGCGCGCGGAGGGGCCGAGGTGGGTGACGCCCTGGTGGTTCTCGAAGCCGGTCAGCGGGGGCAGGCCAAGCCGCGGGTCGATGTCCCCGAGGACGTCACCGACGCACCGCTCGCCCTCGCCGCGCACCGACACCACGTCGAGCAGACCGAGGCCGGGCTCGCGCTGGCCGAGGTCGTTGATGAACTCGTGGCCGAGGATCTGGTAGCCGGCACAGACCGAGAAGACGATCGCGCCGTTGCCGATCGCCCGGTGTAGGCCGCCGTCCCGGCGCAGCCGCTCGGCCGCGAGCCGCTGCGGGCGGTCCTCACCGCCGCCGATGAGATAGATGTCGCCCGAGGTCGGGATCGGCTGGTCGCTGCGCACGTCCAGCCGGGCCACGTCGAGGCCGCGCTGCCGCGCCCGGCGTTCCACGACCAGGGCGTTGCCCTGGTCGCCGTAGGTGCTCAGCAGGTCCGGGTAGATCCACACCAGACGCAGCTGGTTGTCGCTCATGGTCAATTCGTCCTCTGAGTCTCAGTTGCCGACGCGGCGGCGCAGGTCCTGGAACGCGGTGTAGTTCGCGATGACCTCGATGCGGCCGGGCGGGGCCTGCTGCACGGCCTGGTCGAGGTTGTCGCAGACCTGGAAGTGCTGGTTGGCCACTTCCAGTCGGACCGCGAGGTCCAGCTTGCGGTCGCCGATGACGAAGATGGGGTGGCCGGTCAGTCGCGTGTAGTCGACGTCCCACAGCCACGAGGTGTCGGTGCCGTCGGCGCCGCGCGCGTTCACCGAGAGGATCACCGGGGTCGGCGGCGGATCGATCAGGCTGAACGTTTCGAGCCAGCCCGCCGGGTTCTTCGCCAGCAGCAGCCGCAGGTCGCGCTGCATGAACTGGACGACGTCGTAGCGCCCGGCGACGGCCTGCACGCGGTACATGCGCTCCAGGGCGACCTGCGGCGGCACCCCGAACACGGCGGCGACGGCGGCGGAGGACGCGGCGTTGGCCTTGTTGGCGCGTCCCGGGAGCTGGAGGTGGATCGGCCAGGCGGACCCGTGCGGATCGAGCACATGATCCCCGGAGAGTGCCCAACTCGGCGTGGGCCGCCGGAATCCGCACTCGCCGCAGAACCAGTCGTCACCGGGCCGCTGCATCACGCCACCGCACGAAGGACACGACCAGGCGTCGTCCTTCCACATCTGCCCGGCGGCGACCCAGATCACGTTGGGGGAGGAGGAGGCGGCCCACACGACCAGCGGATCGTCCGCGTTCGCGACGACGACGGCCTTCGAACCGGCAAGCCCCTCACGCCAGTTCTCCGCGAGCATGCGGGTCTCGGCCGCGCGGTCCAGCTGGTCGCGGGAGAGGTTGAGCAGCGCGATGCACTTGGGGTCGGTGTCCCGGGCGACGCCGGCGAGGTACTTCTCGTCGACCTCGATGACCCCGAACTTGGCGTCCGAGCCGCCGGCCAGCGCCGAGGTGATACCGGCGGGCATGTTGGCACCGAGCGCGTTGGACACGACGGGACCGGCGGCCCCCAGCGCTTCGGCGATGAGCCGCGTGGTAGTGGTCTTGCCGTTGGTGGCCGAGACCAGGGTCACATCCAGGCTCTGTGCGAGCCGGGCGAGGAGGTCGGGGTCGAGTTTGAGTGCCACTCGGCCGCCGATCACCGATCCGCTGCCCCGCCCCGCGGCACGCGATGCCGCCGCGACCGCCTTGCCCGCCGTCACGGCCAGCTTGGCCCGCGGCGTGAGCGGGTCCGAGTTGCCTGCCATCAGTTCTCGATCCTCCTTGCGTACGCGCCGCGCCTCTGCCTCCGGCAACGTGGTGTGGACCTCAGCCTATCGAGATCCTTATCGGTGCCCGAACCGCGGCACCGTGAACCCCTCGTGGCGGGCGTGCGCCGTAGAGAACCGTACCCTTGCGCCCATGCGATACGGCTCCATCCCGGGCGCCCACGGGCGAGTCCGTCCCCTCACCCTGCTCGGCGACCCTCTCCTGCATGCCCCGTGCGAGGAGGTGACGAACTTCGGCCCCGAACTCGCCCGTCTCGTGGAGGACTTGTTCGCGACGATGTACGCGGCCCAGGGCGTGGGCCTCGCCGCGAACCAAGTGGGCGAATCCTTGCGGGTGTTCGTCTACGACTGCCCCGACGACGAGGAGGTCCGCCACCTCGGCCACATGGTGAACCCGCGCCTGGTCGAGACGGACGGTGTGGTCCTGCGGGGCCCGGAGGGCTGTCTGTCCTTGCCGGGCCTGGAGGCGGGAACGGAGCGCTACGACCATGCCGTGGTCGAGGGGTTCACGGTGACCGGCGAGCCGATCACGGTGCACGCGACGGGTTGGTTCGCGAGGTGTCTGCAGCACGAGTACGACCACGTGGAGGGCAAGGTGTACGCGGACCGCGTGACGGGCTGGCGCCGAAGCCGCTTGATGCGGCAAGCGGCCCGAGCTTCATGGCACCGGTGAGTTCAGGTCTTTTCTTCAGGGACGCGGGGAACTGCGCGACCAGCCCCCACCGGCCCGCACTCTGAATACGGCCTCAGAACCCCGGCCCACCGACTTTGTCACCGGCGGCAGCCAACCGCCCCCACAGCAGATCGGCCAGACTCCGCACCAACTCCGCCCGAGAACAAGGCCGTTCCCCCAGCCACCAGTCCCCGGCCGCGTGCATCATCCCGACGATCCCATGTCCCCACACCCGGGCCAGCTGCTGGCTGTTGGGCCCGAGATCCACCCGCTCCTCGATGACCTGGGCGAGTTCCTCCCCCATCCGCCGAAGCAGCGGAACCGAGTGATTCCCCGTGTCGAACCCATGGTCCGCGGTCTGCCCACCCTCGACGGGATGCATCAGGAACCGGTACACCTGAGGCAGCGCCTCGATCGCGGCGAGGTACGTGTCGAGCGTCGCCTCGACCCGTTCGCGCCGCTCGGCGGGTGCGTCCAGCGCGGCCCGCAGGGAGGACAGCAGCGCGTCCGTGTGCCGCTTGGCCAGCGCCGCGTACAGTCCGCCCTTGTCGCCGAAGTGCCGGTACAGGATCGGCTTGGTGATGCCGGCCTCCGCCGCGATCGCGTTCATCGACGCCTGTGGGCCGTCACGCAGCACCACCCTGTCCGCGGCCTCCAGCAGCTCGCGCCGCCGGCGGTCGGCGGACCGTTGCTGATCGGTCCACTGCGTGGTGTCCATGGTCTCTCCCCACCCGTGCTGAATCGGTAACGCCTGCGCAAACTAACACTCAACGTGCCACACACCTCGAACGGGCTGCCGAGACGTCATCGGGAGTTGACTTTCCTACCCGTCGGTAACAGACTCTGTCGTTACCGCAAGTAACATGCTAGTGCGCTGCTGGAGGAGTCATGGCCGAGTTCACCATGGAACTCAACGACGAACAGAAGGAGGTGCGGGACTGGTTGCACGGCTTCGCCGCCGATGTCATCCGCCCCGCCGCCGCCGAATGGGACGAGCGTGAGGAGACTCCCTGGCCGGTCATCCAGGAGGCCGCGAAGGTCGGCATCTACTCCCTGGACTTCTACGCCCAGCAGTACTTCGACCCCACCGGCCTCGGCATCCCGATGGCCATGGAGGAACTGTTCTGGGGCGACGCGGGCATAGCCCTCTCCATAGTCGGCACCGGCCTGGCGGCCGTCGGCGTCCTCGCCAACGGCACCGAGGAGCAGATCGGCACCTGGATCCCCCAGATGTACGGCGACGCCAACGACGTGAAGGTCGCCGCCTTCTGCTCCTCCGAGCCCGACGCCGGTTCCGACGTGGCCTCCATGCGCACGCGTGCCGTCTACGACGAGGCCAAGGACGAGTGGATCCTCAACGGCACCAAGACCTGGGCGACCAACGGCGGTATCGCCAACGTCCACGTCGTCGTCGCGGTCGTGGACGCGGACCTCGGCTCCAAGGGGCACGCCTCCTTCATCGTCCCGGCCGGCACGCCGGGTCTGTCCCAGGGGCAGAAGTTCAAGAAGCACGGCATCCGCGCCTCGCACACCGCCGAGGTCGTCCTGGAGAACGCGCGCGTCCCCGGTTCCTGCCTGCTCGGCGGCAAGGAGAAGCTGGACGAGCGCCTCGCGCGTGCCCGTGAGCGGGCCAAGGCGGGCGGCGGCGAGCGGGTGAAGAACGCCGCGATGGCCACGTTCGAGGCGTCCCGCCCGGCGGTCGGCGCGATGGCGGTGGGCACGGCCCGCGCCGCCTACGAGGTCGCCCTCGACTACGCGAAGACCCGCGAGCAGTTCGGCCGCCCGATCATCGACAACCAGGGCGTCGCCTTCCAGATCGCCGACATGCGTACGTCCATCGACGCGGCCCGGCTGCTGGTGTGGCGCGCGTCCTGGATGGCGGTCAACGGCAAGCAGTTCACGGCGGCCGAGGGCTCGATGTCGAAGCTGTTCGCCAGCGAGACCGCGAAGAAGGTGACCGCGCAGGCGATCCAGATCCTCGGCGGGAACGGCTACACGCGCGAGTATCCGGTCGAGCGGATGCACCGGGATGCCGCGATCTACACGATTTTCGAGGGCACTAGTGAGATCCAGCGGCTGGTGATCGCGCGGACGCTGTCGGGAATGCCGATTCGTTGAGTTTCGGGTGCGCGCCCGGTGGGGGCCGGGCGCGCAGTTCCCCGCGCCCCTTCAGGGCGCGCGTCAGCTCCGCCACTCCTCGGCGAGCAACCCGAAGATCACCTCGTCGACGAACTCGCCGTTGACCCACGCGGCACGGCGGAGTCGCCCCTCCTGCGCGAACCCGGCGCGGGAGGCGGCCCGGATCATCGCCGTGTTGTCGGCGAGGGTCTCCAACTGCAGCCGGTGCAGTCCGCGGACGGTGAAGCCGTAGGTGCACAGCACCTCGACGACATCGACGGCGAGTCCGCGGCCACGGAACCCCGGCCGCAGCGACATGCCCAGGTGGGCGCTTCTGTTGTGGGTGTCGATGCCCCACAGCCCCGCGGCCCCCGCCAACTCGTCGTTGTCGAGGGAGACGACGGCGAAGGGGGCGGCATCGTCGTCAGGCTCGGTGACCGCGAAGGGCGAGGCCTCGGTGCCCGGTGAGACAGGGCGCCAGGGCCGTGAGTCCGCTCGCGATCTCGTCGCCACGTCGTCGTACAACTCGGTGTGCAGGACCGGGACATCGGACTCGTGCCGGGCCCGGAGCCCGATCTTGGTTCCTCGCAGCATGGACTGTTCCTAGCCGACCCGCTCGGCGCCGATCAAGCCGATTACCGTCCGCGCCGGAGGGTCAGCGGTGCTTGAGGGGCGTCAACTGCTCGATGTCGTACCGCGCCCGCAGCTCCTCGATCGCCGCGTGATCCGGTGGCCCCCCGCCCCCGAGGATCTCCAGCAGCTCCTCGAAATACCGCTCGTGATCCGGTGGCGGAGACGCCTGGAAGAACATCTTCGCGGGCGTCTCCGTCGGATTCGCGAACGCGTGCGGACACCCGGGCGGTACGACGATCACCGTGCCCGGCGTCGCCCGTACCACCCGGGTGCCCGAACTCGACTCCCAGCGCTGCCAGTTGTCAGGGGTCCGGATGCGCGGCTCGAAGGCGAGCACGTCCAGCTCGCCTTCGAGCACGTAGAACAACTCCTCGCTGCGCGTGTGCACATGGGCCCCGACGTCGAACCCCGGCGGCACCACCACCTCGAAGGTGGACGCCGTCCGCGAGTGCGAGCCGGTCACCTTGAACGTCACGTGCTGCGCGGGTGTCTGTACGATCCGGCCGTGCCCCGGCGGCACGAGCAGCCCCTCCGTCGCCGTCATCGGCACCTCACCACGTCACGGGCAGTGCCTCGGGACCGCGGATCAACGCGCCCTTCTTGAACGGCACTTGATCGGCCGGCACCGCGAGCCGCAGCCCCGGCAACCGGTCGAGGAGCGCGTCCACCAGCAGCTCGGACTCCATCCGCGCCAGCATGTTGCCGGGACAGAAGTGCGGGCCGAAGCCGAAGGAGACGTGCGGGTTCGGGCTGCGCGAGAAGTCGATCTTCTCGGGGTCGGGGAAGACGTCCGGGTCGCGGTTGGCGGCCAGGTACGACACGTACACCGGGTCGCCCGCCCGCATCCGTACCCCGCGGATCTCCACGTCCTCCATGGCGATCCGGGACAGCCCGACCGCGTTGCGGTGCGGGATGTAGCGCAGCAGTTCGTCGATGGCCTGGGGCCTCGACTCCGGCTCGGCGCGCAGTCGTTCGACGAGATCGGGGCGGGTCAGCAGCAGATAGAACATCTGCCCGCTGTTGTTGGTGACCGCCTCGCCGCCGATCTGCAGCAGCACCGCGAGCCCGACCGCCTCCTCCAGGGTCATCTCCTCCCGGCCCACGGCTCCGCCGAGCAGCGAGGCGACGTCCTCGCCGTCACTGCCCTCCCGCAGTCCGATGAGATCGCCGAAGTAGGCGCCCATCTCCTCCTTGGCCCGCTCGCTGACCTTGGCGCCGTGCGAGGAGGACAGGATGAGCTGGGTCCAGGTGTGCATGCCGTGCCGGTCGGCCGCCGGGACGCCCATCAGCTCGCAGATCACCGCGATGGGGAAGGGGCTCAGCACGGTCTCGGTGAGATCGGCGGGCGGTCCGTCCTGGAGCAGTTCGTCGACCAACTCGTCGAGCAGCAGCCGGCATTGCTCCCGCACCCGCTCCACCCCGCGCGCCGTGAACGCCGGGGCGACCGAGCGCCGCAGCCGGGTGTGGTCCGGCGGGTCGAGGAAGCCGACCGCGCCGCGGGCCGGGATGAAGTGCGGGGCGAGCCGGGTCACCGGCTGGTCCATCACCGCCTCGCGGCTGAAGCGGGGGTCGTTGGTGACCATCCGCACGTCGTCGTGGCGGGTGACCAGCCAGGCCCAGCCCTCGCCGTTGGGCAGCTTGATCCGGTTGACCGGACCCTCCCGCATCAGCTTGGCGAGGACGGGGTCGAAGTCCACCCCGGTCAGGTCGAGGGCCGGCCAGGGCCTGACCGGGGGCAGGGTCTCGGTGAGCGTCTCTTCAGTCATGCCGTACTCAAGCCGTCTCTCGGTCGTCGTCGTGCCAGCGGCCCAGGGCCATCTCGGCGGTGATACCGGGTCCGAACCCGGCGAGCAGTCCGCGCGCCCGGTGTTCGGCGCCGCCCTCGTCGAAGAGCCGGCGCAGCGCGTCCAGGACGACGGCGCTGGCGATGTTGCCGTACTCGGTGAGGGTGGCCCGGCTGAACCGGAACGCGTGCGGGTCGACCTGCAGGAACTTGCTCAGGTCGTCGAGTATTCGGGGCCCGCCCGCGTGGACTATGTAGAAGTCCAGGTCGGCAGCGTCCCAGCCGTGCAGTCCCGCGAGGTCCTGGAGCGCCGGTGCGAGGGGCTCCATGGTGGCCGGCACCCGCTTGTCCAGCAGGAAGTGGAAGCCGGTGGCCCGGACGTCGTACATGATCCACTCTTCGGTCTTGGGGATCAGGTACGAGCCGTTGCGTTCGAGCTGGATGCCCGTGCCACCCCGCCCGCGCACGACCGCGGCGGCGATGCCGTCGCCGAACAGCCCGTTGGACAGCAGGGAACCGATGCCGAGGTCGGTCGGCTGGTAGCACAGCGAGCAGAACTCGCAGGCCACGATGAGCGCGTTGGCGTCCGGGTACGCCGTGCAGAAGTCGTGCGCCCGGTTGATCGCCGCTCCGCCGGCCGCACAGCCGAGCTGGGCGATCGGGATCTGCCGGGTGGTGGACTCGAAGGCCATCTCGTTGATCAGCCAGGCCGTGAGCGAGGGCATCATGAAGCCCGTGCACGAGACGTAGATGATCACGTCGATGTCGGTGGTGAGGAGCTCGGCCTCGTCGAGCGCGCGCTGCACGACCGCCGGGACCCGGGCCTTCGCCTCGGCCGTGTAGATCTTGTTGCGGTCCTCGAACCCGGGGTGCTTGAGGGTCTCCTCGATGGGCTGCACGATGTGCCGGGTGCGCACACCGGTGTTCTCGATCAGCCGGAGGGCCAGCGGCAGGTTGGGGTGGTCCGCGTGACGGGAGCGCGCCAGCTCCAGCGTCTCCTCCATCGTGATCACGTGCTCGGGAACCGACACCGAGGGCTTGCACAAAGTCGCCATGAACCGTCCCTGCTTTCGCCTTCCGGAAGGCCTTCGCCCGCCGGTCAGAAGGTGGTTCACCTCAGAGGGTGGTGCACCCACGATCACCCTTGAGGGCGACGATCTCTCGGTGGACTACTCCAATTCAGGGACCCTGTGCAAAGGTCGGATCAGTATCCGGACCCCGGCCGATTGAGGACGCGATGACCACCAACCCTTTGGTAGCCCGGATCGAGACCGGCGCCGCACCCCTGGAAACCCTCGCAACCCTGGCTCTGGAACAACACCGGGTGATCCCCGCCGACCGCCGCGCCTTCCTGCATCTGGCGCAACGCGAGACAGTCACTCCGGAGGCGGCCGACTTCTTCGATTTCCTGGCGGAGGGGGAGGCGATGGCGGGGGAGCGGCTCATCGCCTTCGCGGAGGCGTGCGGTGTGGACGAGGCGCGGTTGCGTACCTACGAGCCGCTGGCGGGCTGTCAGGCCTATCCGGCCTACGTCGCGTGGCTGGCTCTGAACGCCGAACCGACGGACGCAGTGAGCGCATTGACATCCAACTTCGCGGAATGGGGCGGCTATTGCGCGACGATCGCGGGTGCGCTGCGCGAGCACTACGCCTTCACGGACGAGGCCTGCGGGTTCTTCGATCTCTTCGCACAGCCGTCACCGGAACTGGATGAGAAAGCGGCGGCAGCGGTGCGTGCGGGCCAGGTCAACGACGAACTGGTTGGGCGCTACAGCCGCATGCTTCAGCACTACGAGGCGAGCTTCTGGTCCACGCTCAGTGATCCCGCCTAGGGGCGCGGGGCTGTGTCAATTTGCGGCTCCGCCGCGTGGGCGCGACAAGCCACGACGCACCCGCACCCGCCCGACTACGACGACCCCCCACTGCTGTGGGCGATACAAGCCACGTCGATCCGGTCGGCCAACTTCGCCAACTCGATCGTCAACGCGGCCACCGTGTCCTCGTCGAGCCCCTCTTCCCCGGCCTCGACAAGATGCAGCCAGCGACCGCCCACTGTGCGGAGCAGCTTGCTGACATCCGCCGCAGCCACCTGCAAGGTCCCGCGGTCGTCGACGATCAGAGGCAGAGTCACTTCGCGGTTCACACAGGGGATCGTAGCCGCGGAACGCTCACGCTCCGTGCCATACCGTGGTGATGTTGCAGAACTCCCGGATTCCGTGCGCCGAGAGTTCCCGTCCGTACCCGGACCGCTTCACCCCGCCGAACGGGAACGCCGGATGGGACGCGGTCATCCCGTTGAAGAACACCCCGCCGGCCTCCAGATCCCGTACGAACCGGTCGACCTCGCCCTCGTCCCGTGTCCACACGTTGGAACTCAGCCCGAACGGCGTGTCGTTGGCGACGAGGACCGCCTCGTCGAGGTCGGCCACCCGGTACAGCGTGGCGACGGGCCCGAACGTCTCCTCGCGGTGGATGCGCATCTCGCGGGTGATGTCGGCGAGGACGGTCGGCGGGTAGTACCAGCCGGGCCCGTCGGGCCGCTCGCCGCCGCACAGGACGGTGGCGCCGCTCTCCACGGCGTCGTCGACGAGTTCCTCCAGATCGCCGCGGCCCTGTTCGCTCGCGAGCGGTCCGACCTCGGTCTCCTCCGCCAGTGGATCACCGACAGTGAGCGCCTTCATGCCGGCCACGAACCGTTCGGCGAACGCGTCGAAGACGTCCGTGTGCACGATGAACCGCTTGGCGGCGATGCACGACTGGCCGTTGTTCTGCACCCTGGCAGTCACGGCGATCTTCGCGGCCCGGTCGATGTCGGCGGACGGCATGACGACGTACGGATCGCTCCCGCCCAGCTCAAGCACCGTCTTCTTGACCATGTCCCCGGCCACGGACGCCACCGCCCGCCCGGCGGGTTCGCTGCCGGTGAGGGTGGCCGCCTTCACCCGCTCGTCGCGCAGGATCTCCTCGACCGCGCCGGAGCCGATCAGGAGGGTCTGGAAGGCGCCCTCGGGGAAGCCCGCGCGGTGGAACAGGTCCTCCAGGCAGAGGGCGGTCTGCGGGACGTTCGAGGCGTGCTTGAGCAGTCCGACGTTGCCCGCCATCAGTGCGGGTGCCGCGAAGCGGACGACCTGCCACAGCGGGAAGTTCCACGGCATCACCGCGAGCACCGGGCCGAGCGGCCGGTAGCGGACCAGCGCCCGCGAGGCACCGGAGTCCTTCACGTCGGAAGCGGCGGGCTCCTCGTCGGCGAGCAGCTCCTGCGCGTGATCGGCGTACCAGCGCATCGACTTCGCGCACTTGGCGACCTCCGCGCGGGCCTGCTTGACCGGCTTGCCCATCTCGGTGGTCATGATGCGGCCGATGTCCTGCTGGTCCTCGTCGAGCAGGTCGGCGGCCCGGTGCATGAGCCGGGCGCGCTCGGCGAAGGCGGACGTCCGGTAGGTGCGGAAGGTTGCCTCGGCGAGCCGGAGCCGGCGTTCGATCTCCTCGTCACCCATGGCCTCGTACGTCTTGAGCGTCTCGCCGTTGGCCGGGTTGACCGTCGCGATGGGCATGGCTGACCTCCTGGAGCGGGCTGTGCTTCGACCTTCCCGCGTGGCGGGGAAGGCCGCAACGCGTACGGGCCTGCTCAGTGCGAGTGCTCCGCCAGCCGGTCGAGAAACGTGGCCTGCGCCTTGACGACGACGGCCCGCGCCCGTTCGAGGCCCATCCACTCGACCCGGTCCAGCTCGGGGAACTCCTGGACCTGCCCGGACTTCGGCGGCCACTCCATCCGGAAGGTGCCGGGCACCATGGCCGCCGGGTCGAGATCGGCTTCGATGGCCCACGCGGTGACGACCTTCCCGTTGGTCTGCCGCACCTCGCCGAGCTCGATCGCCTCGCCCTCGGGCGGCGTGAGCCCCAGTTCCTCCTGGAACTCGCGCCGGGCCGCGTCCCAGGCGGTCTCGTCGGGCTCGTACTCGCCCTTGGGCACACTCCACGCCCCCGCGTCCCGTCGTGCGAAGAACGGGCCGCCCATATGCCCGAGCAACACCTCCAGACCGTGATCGGTGTGCCGGAACAACAGCAGCCCGGCGCTCCGCTTCCCCGTCCCGCTCACGGCTTCACCTCCGGGTGTGCGGCCAGCAGTGTCTCCACGGTGTCGGCCTCCTCCGGTCGTTTGTCCTCGCGATAGCGCACGACGCGGGCGAAGCGGAGCGTGACGCCGGCCGGGTAGCGCGTGGACTTCTGCAGGCCGTCGTACGCGATCTCTACGACGAGTTCGGGCCGTACGGTCACCACGTGGCCGTCGCTCTTCACGGCCAGCTCCTGGAGGCGCTCGGTCTGCCAGGTCAGCACGGCGTCGGTCATGCCCTTGAAGGTCTTGCCGAGCATCGTGAAGGAGCCGTCGGGGTTGCGGGCGCCGAGGTGGAGGTTGGAGAGCTTGCCGGTGCGGCGGCCGTGGCCCCACTCGGCGGCCAGCACGACCAGGTCGAGGGTGTGGACGGGCTTCACCTTCAGCCAGGAGGCGCCCCGGCGGCCCGCGCTGTAGGGGGCGTCGAGGCCTTTGACGACGACTCCCTCGTGGCCGCGTCGCAAGGTCGCGGCGAGGAAGGCCTCGGCGGCGGGGACGTCGTCCGGGCCGGAGACGAGCGTGCGGCGGACGCGCATCGGTTCCGGTACCAACCGGGCCAGTTCCGCGTGCCGTTCGGCGAAGGGGAGGTCCAGCAGATCGCGGCCGTCGACGGACAGCGCGTCGAAGAACACGGGGGAGACGGGGACGGTCTCCGCGGCCGTGGCCACGTCCACCCGGGAGCCGGCCCGGCCCGCCGTCTCCTGGAAGGAACGGGGTCGCCCGTCCTCGTCGAAGGAGATGACCTCGCCGTCCAGGATGAACCGCTCGCTTCTCAACTCCTGGGCCGCGGCAGTGAGTTCGGGGAGTCGGTCGGTGATGTCGTCGAGGGTGCGGGTGTAGAGCCGTACGGTCTCGCCGTCCCGGTGGACCTGGACACGGATGCCGTCGAGCTTCTCCTCGACCGCACAGCCGCCCAGTTTCCCGACTGCTTCGGAGACCGAGGAGGCGGTGTGCGCGAGCATCGGCAGGACCGGGCGGCCCACGGTCAGCCGGAAGCGGTCGAGGGAGGCGGAGCCCTCGGCGAGGAGGGCCTCCGCCACCGTCTGGAGCGAACCGGACAGCATGACCGCCCGCCGTACGTCCGCCGGAGGTGTGCCGGTCGCCTCCGCCAGTCCCTCCACGGCGACCGCGTCCAGCGCGCCCTGCCGGACCTCGCCGGTGATCAGACCGAACAGGAAGCGCTGCTCGTCGGCGGTGGCCGCGCCCATCAACTCACCCACCAAACGCGCCCGCTCGGCCTGCGAGCCGGGGCCCGACACCTTGCCGAGAGCGGTGAGACGGGCGTCCACCCCGCGCACGGTCAGGGTGGGTTCCGCGGCCGGTGCGACCGACTGGCTCAGCACCTTCCAGCCGACGCCGAGCCTGCCCTGTGGCAGCCGGCCCGCCAGATACGGGATGACGATCGGGACGTCGTCGGCCTCCGCGTCCCGGAAGAGCTCCGCGAGCAGGGCGATCTTCCGGGACCGCGCCGAGGTGGCGGCGACCTCCTGGGACACATGCGCGAGCCGGGTCAGCAGCATGCAGCCATCGTGCAACGGAGGCGGGCGGTCTACACCCGGACGCCTACACCCGGATGCCGGCGTCGAGATCGGTCATCAGCAGTTCCCCGTTGATCGTGGCGCCCGCGCGATAACCGGCGGAGGCCGCGTTCACGACCTGTTCGCCGAAGCCCATCGCGTTGCCGACCGCCCACACCCCGGGCACGGTCGTCTGGCCCGTCGGGTCGACCACGGGGTACGCGCCGAACGGGGTCTCCTGCATTTCGGCGCCCAGCTTCTCCAGAAGGCCGGTCTGCGGGATCGCGCGGGGTCCGACGAACACGGCCTCGCGGGGGTGCGTGGTGCCGTCCGTGAGGCGGACGCCGGTGAGGCGGTCGTCCTCGACCGTCAGTCCCGCGACCTCGCCCGGCACCACGGCGACCCCGGCAGCCGCCAGCCTGCGCAGGTCGTCGTCCGTCAGCTCGGACTCGGCGACGGCGTGCAGGAACAGGGTCACGTCCTTGGACCACTGCGAGACCATCAGTGCCTGGTGCACGCTCATCGGTGCCGTCGCGAGCACGCCGAACGCCTGGTCGCGGACCTCCCAGCCGTGGCAGTACGGGCAGTGGATCACGTCCCGGCCGAAACGCTCGGCTACTCCGGGGACGGCCGGCAGTTCGTCCTTGAGACCGGTCGCGATCACGAGCCGCCGTGCGTGCACGGTCTCCCCACCGGCCAGCGTGACCGCGAAGCCACTGGTGACGCCGGTGACGTCGACCACCCGGTCCCGGACCAGCTCGACGCCGTAGCGCGCGATCTCCTCGCGGCCGAGCGCCAGGAACTCGGCGGGTGACATGCCGTCCCGGGTCAGATAGCCCTGCATGTGCGCGGCGGGCGCGTTGCGTGGTTCGCCGGCGTCGACGACCAGTGTGCGGCGCCGGGACCTGCCCAGGACCAGCGCGGCGGAGAGCCCGGCCGGGCCGCCGCCGATGACGACCACTTCGTAGGTCCCGGTGTGTGTCTCGGTCATGGTGACCACCTCCACCCCCGAAGGTCGCCCCACCCCTGCCGTATTGACAAACGTGTTTGCCGAAACTGCAATAACGGTCATGAGCGACGACACGGACGAGGTCCTGGCGGAGGTCGGCCCGCGGCTGCGGCGGATCCGGAAGGAGCGGGGCGCGACCCTCGCCGGGCTGTCGGAGACGACAGGCATCTCGGTGAGCACGCTGTCCAGGCTGGAGTCCGGGCTGCGCAGGCCCAGCCTGGAGCTGCTGCTCCCGATCGCGCGGGCCCACCAGGTGCCGTTGGACGAACTCGTGGGGACACCGCCGGTGCGCGATCCCCGGGTGCGGTCCGAGCCGATCCAGCGGCACGGCCGCACCTACTGGCCGCTCACCCGTCAGCCGGGCGGACTCCAGGCCTTCAAGGTGCTGGTGCCGCAGCGGCAGGAGGAGCCCGATCTGCGGACGCACGAGGGCTACGAGTGGCTGTACGTGATGTCCGGGCGGCTGCGGCTCGTGCTCGCCGAGCATGATGTGGTGCTCGCGACCGGGGAGGCCGTCGAGTTCGACACGCGGGTGCCGCACTGGTTCGGGTCCACGGGGGAGGGGCCCGCGGAGTTCCTGAGTCTGTTCGGGCCGCAGGGGGAGCGGATGCATGTGCGGGCGAAGCCGCGACGGGCGTGAGGTCTCGCTACGGTTCGTGACGCACGCGACTGTTCCCTGATCGGCAAGCGACCGCTTAGTATGCGACCGAGCCCGGTAAGACAGAGCAGTCCGTGGAGGCCCCGCATGCAGGCATGGCAAGTGCACCAGAACGGCGAGCCGAGTGAGGCGATGCGCCTGGAGGAGGTGCAGCAGCCGACACCCGGTGACGGCCAGGTCCTGCTGAAGGTGCGTGCCGCGAACATCAACTTCCCGGACGTGCTGATGTGCCGCGGGCACTACCAGGTCAGGCCGCCGCTGCCGTTCACGCCGGGCGTGGAGATCTGCGGCGAGACCGAGGACGGCCGCCGCGTGATCGCCAACCCCGCGCTGCCGTACGGCGGTTTCGCCGAGTACGCCGTCGCGGACGCCGCCGGACTGCTGCCCGCGCCCGAGTCGCTGGACGACGCGGAGACGGCCGCGCTGCACATCGGCTACCAGACGGGCTGGTTCGGCCTCCACCGGCGCGCCCACCTGGAGGCCGGCGAGACGCTCCTGGTGCACGCCGCCGCGGGCGGGGTCGGCAGCGCGGCCGTGCAGCTCGGCAAGGCGGCCGGTGCCACCGTCATCGGTGTCGTCGGCGGCGCCGACAAGGCCGTCGTGGCACGGGAGTCGGGCTGCGACGTCGTGATCGACCGGCGTACCGAGGACGTCGTCGCGGCCGTCAAGGAAGCCACCGGCGGGCGCGGTGCCGATGTGATCTACGACCCGGTCGGCGGCGACGCCTACACCCAGTCCACGAAGGTCGTCGCCTTCGAGGGCCGGATCGTGGTCGTGGGCTTCGCGAGCGGCACCATCCCGAGCCCGTCGCTCAACCACGCCCTGGTGAAGAACTACTCGGTCCTGGGCCTGCACTGGGGCCTGTACGCCACCAAGAACCCGAAGCTGATCCTCCACTGCCACGAGCAGCTCACCGACCTCGCCGCCCGGGGTGTCATCAAGCCCCTGGTGAGCGAGCGCGTGCCGCTGAGCGGCGCCGCAGCCGCCGTGCAGCGGGTCGCCGACGGCGTCACGACCGGCCGGGTCACGATCCTGCCGTCGCTGGAGAACGGAGCCGCCGCATGACCATCGACGCAGCTGAACTCAAGCGCCGCACGGCCGAGTTGCTGGCCGCGCACCCGCCCCTGGAGACCGACCGCCTCGACTTCCTCAAGGCCCGCTTCGACGCGGGACTGGCCTGGGTCCACTACCCGGAGGGCCTCGGCGGACTCGGTGCCCCGCGCGCTCTCCAGGCAGTCGTGGACGCCGAGTTGGAGGCCGCGGGCGCCCCCGACAACGACCCGCGCCGGATCGGCATCGGCCTCGGCATGGCCGCGCCGACGATCCTGAAGTACGGCACGGAGGAGCAGAAGCAGCAGTTCCTGCGGCCCCTCTGGGTCGGCGAGGAGGTCTGGTGCCAGCTCTTCAGCGAGCCGGGCGCCGGGTCCGACCTGGCCGCGCTCGGCACGCGGGCGGTACGGGAGGGCGACGGCTGGATCGTCAACGGGCAGAAGGTGTGGACGTCCAGCGCCCATCTCGCCCGCTGGGCCATCCTCATCGCGCGCACCGACCCGGACGTGCCCAAGCACGCGGGCATCACCTACTTCGTCTGCGACATGACCGACCCCGGCGTCGAGGTCCGGCCGCTGCGCCAGATCACCGGCGAGGCCGAGTTCAACGAGGTCTTCCTCACCGATGTCCGCATCCCCGACGCCCACCGCCTCGGCGAGGTCGGCGACGGCTGGCGGGTCGCGCAGACCACGCTGATGAACGAGCGCGTCTCCATCGGCGGCATGCGCATCCCCCGCGAGGGCGGCATGATCGGCCCGGTCGCCGAAACCTGGCGCACCCGCCCGGAGTTGCGCACCCACGACCTCCACCAGCGCCTCCTCAAGCTCTGGGTCGAGGCCGAGGTCGCCCGGCTCTCCGGCGAACGGCTGCGCCAGCAGCTCGTGGCGGGCCAGCCCGGTCACGAGGGCGCCGGCATGAAGCTCTCCTTCGCCCGCCTCAACCAGGAGATCAGCGGCCTGGAGGTCGAACTCCGGGGCGAGGAAGGCCTGTTGTACGACGACTGGACCATGCGCCGACCGGAACTCGTGGACTTCACCGGCCGCGACGCCGGCTACCGCTACCTCCGCTCCAAGGGCAACAGCATCGAGGGCGGGACCAGCGAGGTCCTGCTGAACATCGTCGCCGAACGCGTCCTGGGCCTGCCGGCCGAGCCGCGCACCGACAAGGACGTCGCCTGGAAGGACCTGGCCCGATGACAGATCTTCTCTACTCGGAGGAGGAAGAGGCGCTGCGCGCCGTCGTCCGGGACCTGCTCACCGACCACTGCGACGCGGCGAGCGTCATCGCGCGCACCGAGTCGGACTCTCCGCACGACCTGTCCCTGTGGAAGTCCCTCGCCGACGGCATGGGCCTCGCCGGCCTCCTGGTGCCCGAGGCGCAGGGCGGCCAGGGCGCCACACACCGCGAAGTCGCCGTTGTACTGGAGGAGTTGGGCCGCGCGGTCGCCCCCGTCCCGTACCTCACGAGCGCGGTCGTCGCCACCGAGGCACTGCTGGAGTGCGGGGCCGAGGACCTCCTCGCCGAGCTGGCGTCCGGGCGCAGGATCGGTGTCCTCGCCGTCTCCCTGAGCGTCGCACCGGGCGCCGTCCACAAGGCAGTACGGCTCGAAAACGGTTCCCTGCACGGGGAGTTGACCGGGATCGCGGACGCAGCCGCCGCCGATGTGCTGCTGGTGCCGGGCGAGGACGGCGGCCTGTACGCCGTCGACGCGGGCGCCGTGACGCTCGTACCGCAGGTGTCCCTGGACCTCACCCGGCCGCTGGCGCGCGTGGTGCTCGACGGGGCCGCGGGACGCCGGATCGGCGACGCGGCGCCTGCCGTACGGCGTGCGCTGCGGGCCGGGGCCGGGATGCTCGCGTCCGAGCAACTGGGCCTTGCGGACTGGACGTTGACGGAGACGGTCCGGTACCTCAAGGAGCGCAAGCAGTTCAACCGGCCGGTCGGCGGGTTCCAGGCGCTCAAGCACCGGCTCGCGCAGCTGTGGCTGGAGGTCGTCGGCCTGCGGGCCGCCGCACGCAACGCGGCCGACGCCCTCACGACCGGTGAGGACACCGAGGTGGCGGTCGCCGTCGCGCAGGCCTGCGCGGCTTCCGTCGCCGTCCACGCCGCCGAGGAGGCTGTGCAGTTGCACGGCGGCATCGGCATGACGTGGGAGCACCCCGCCCACCTCTACCTGAAGCGGGCCAAGGCCGACTCCATCGCCTACGGCACGGCGGGCGCCCACCGCGAGGCACTGGCGGAACTGGTCGATCTGCGCGCCCCCTGACCACCGGCCGACCATCCGGTGAAGCCCGTCCCACCTGGGGCGGGCTTTTCCGTGCGCTCCCGCCGAAGGAGTGAACAAGCGCGGACGGTCCGGCCAACTCCTGGCATGTACAGGTTCATTGGGGGCCGTACAGCCCCATACTCCCTGTGGTTCGAACCCGCCCCACAGGGAGGAACACCATGGCCCTCATCACCCGTCGCAGAGCCCTCACCGCGTTCGGCGCCACCCTCGCGGTCGTCCTCGCCCCGCCCGCCGGGAGCGCGTTCGCCGCCGAACAGGGGCACCGCCGACGCCCGTTGTGGCGCGCCCACGCCCACAACGACTACGAGCACCCCCGGCCCCTCTTCGACGCCCTCGACCACCGTTTCGGCAGCGTCGAGGCCGACATCTTCCTCGTCGGCGACCAACTCCTCATCGGACACGACGCATCCGAACTCGACCCGAGCCGCACCCTCGAATCCCTCTACCTGGACCCGCTCTCCGCCCTCGTGAAGGCCAACCACGGCTCCGTGTACCGGGGTTGGCGCAAGCCGCTCCAGCTCCTGATCGACATCAAGACCGAGGGCTCCTCGACGTATCTCGAACTCGACCGTCATCTCCAGCGCTACAAGCACCTGTTCACCACCTACGCCCACGGACGCGTCCACCAGGGCGCGGTCACCAACGTCATCTCCGGCGACCGCGCGGCCCGCATCCCCATGGAGGCGCAGACCGTGCGCCGCGCCTTCTACGACGGCCGGCTCACCGACCTCGGCACCTCGGCGCCCGCCTCCTTCATCTCGCTCATCAGCGACAACTGGCAGAACAACTTCACCTGGCTCGGCGACGGCGCCTTCCCCGACGCCCAGCGGCAGAGGCTGCGCGACATCGTGCGGCAGGCGCACGCGGCCGGGCAGACCGTGCGGTTCTGGAACACCCCGGATCTGGCGGGCCCCGCCCGTGAAGCGCTGTGGGAGGAGCTGTTCGCCGCCGGTGTGGACTTCCTCAACACCGACGACCTCGCCGGTCTGGAAGCCTTCCTGGACGCCCACCGCACGGCGTGACACCACACGTTCGGGGGACACGTCGATAGCCCGGATGAACCCTCCGCTGCGCCACACTTGCGGCCGAACGCCGCGAACCAGACACGGCGGCGTGGCGGAGGAGGGTGACGATGGCCATTTCCATCTCTGTGGTGCTGCTGCTCCTGATCCTTGCGGTGATCTTCATGCGCAGCGGCGGGCTGAAGCTCTCCCATGCGCTGGTCTGCGCACTGCTCGGGTTCTTCATGGCCAGTACCAGCATGGCGCCCACGATCCACAGTGGCCTGACGGCCACCGCGGATCTGGTGAGCGGACTCCATCCATGAGGTCAGCGGGTCGGTCAGCGCGTTGAGAAGACCCCGACACCGTTCGGTACGGGCCGCTCGGCGCCTCCGCTGGGGTGGTTCCGTACCGTGACGGCGCTCGCGCCGGGTGCACGGGCGACCAGCGTCGTCGAGCCGCCGCCGTCCAGACTGAAGGCGTCGACCGAGCCCAACTTCCGCATCTCGGCGGCGACTTCGGTGATCGTCAGGCCGCTGCGGTACGCGACCGCGCCGTCCGTCGCGAACAGCAGCAGACGGTGGCCGTTCTGCGCGATGCCCACGGCGGTGCGCACGGCCGAGGTCGTGTTGTCCAGGCCGGACAGCGGCCGGCCGCCCCGCAGCACCGGGTAGCCGCCCAGGGCGAAGCGGTACGGAACCCCGGACCTCGACGCCACCAGCCGGTGCACCACCTGCACCCGCTCGCCGACGGACAGCTTCCGCAACCGCTGCGCACCTGCCTCACGGCCGACGAGGACGGTGGTGCCCGCGGCGATGGCACCACCGCCGGGAGTGTGGGACGCCGACACGACTCTCGCGTGGCGAATGGTGACTTCGTAGGTGTCCGTGCTGCACGCGGCGGCCCGGTTCGTGTCCGTGCCACATGTGGCACGCACCCGGGAGACGCTGCCCCACTGTGTGGTGAACGCACCGATGGAGTTCACCGGCAGCGCGTACTGGTTGAACCCGCCGAGCGGCATCCGGCCCCGCGGCGTACCGACCGTCCCCTTGAGGGTGAGGCTGTCCAGCCGGGCCACGCGGTCGACACCCACGCCGAGCACGTTCCGCGTGTTCGTGCCGGGCGGCAGCGCGGGCCCGAAGCGCTGACCGTCCGGCACTGCCCCCTTGAGCGCGACACCGCTCGCGACGGCCGGTCCGTCGGTGGAACCCGTGGCCGCGACGCCCGGGTGCTGGGTCTCGCTGATGTCGAAGAAGTCGCCGTTGACGCCCGCGACGGCGCCCGCCGAGTCGGCCAGCTCGGATACGGGCTCCCGGGCCGCCACCGCGCCCGGGTACAGCAGGTTGACGCGCACATGGGCGTTGCGCAGGTCCACCACGACCACATGGGCGTGGGTCACGCCCCTGGCCGCCCTGATGTCGAACTGCCGGTAGGTGACGCCCGGCGCGAGCCGCGTAGTGCCCGGCACGGCGCCGGCCGGTGCCGCCCCCACCAGGGCCGCACCGGCCAGCGCGCCGAATGCCGTGAGAGTCGCGAGTACCGGCTTGCCTGTTCTTAGACGTTCGGCTCTGAAACGTGCTGCTCCGGAACGCTTCTGACGATGCGTCACAGTGCCCCCTGATGTCTCGTCAACTCCTCCAGGACTCAGGGGAAGTGCATCAGAAGACCATGACCGGGGTGGCTCCTAGGCGCCGACTACACGGGAACGGGTGAGAAAACGCACCCCCTCGGGTGCTTCCAGCGAGAAACCGCTGCCGCGACCCGCTACGACGTCCACGATCAGCCGCGTGTGGCTCCAGACCTCGTACTGGCTGCGCGAGATCCAGAACGTCACGGGTTCCGGCACGCCCTCGACCTCCAGCTCGGCGAGCAGCACGTCCGAGCCGCCCGTACGGAACTCGCCCTCCGGGTAGCACATCGGCGCACTGCCGTCGCAGCAGCCGCCGGACTGATGGAACATCAGCGGGCCGTGCTGTGCGTGCAGTTGGCGCAGCAGGTCCTCCGCGGCGGGGGTGAGTTCGACGCGCGGGGTGTTGTCGTCCATGTCTGCCGTCCCCAGTAGCCGGATGCGGTGGCCCATCGCAGCACACACAAGGTTGCGAGAGGGTTGCGTGTTCATTCGGCTCTTCTACTCGGCTCGGAGTGCGGTCGCCGTGCGGACGCGTGCCGCCCAGCCGGCCGGCAGCAGGGAGCCGAGGACGGCGACGGCGACTCCGGTGAGCCCGAGCAGGACCAGGTCCCCTGCGCCGTAGACCCCGACGACGAAGTCGGGCAGCCGCAGCCCCGCCGCCCGGCCCATCGCGGAGATCACCGCGTGGTGCACGGCCAGGCCCAGCGGTACGCCGAGGGCGCCGCCGGCCAGTCCGGGCAGGACGACCGAGGCCACGACCATCGCGACGGTCTGGCGGGGTGTCATGCCGAGCGCCTTGTGGATGCCCAGGTCGCGGACGCGCTCGTGGGTGTCGAGGACGACCCCGCCCAGCACTCCGAGTCCGGCGACACAGACCAGCAGCACGGTGAGCAGTGCGGTGAGCGAGTCGAGAACGGTCGCGGTGTCGCTGCCGTTCGCGTACTTGGCGCTCGTGGCGCCGACTCCGAGGGGTTTCAACTCCGCGTTGAGCGCGGTGACATACGCGTCCGCGTCGGTGCCGGGTTTCAGATCGACGTACTCGGTCGTGGACTTGAGGCCGGGTGCGGCGGTCCTGAGTGTGGCGGCGTCGGTGAAGAGCCTGCGGCCGTCGTTGCCGGTGTCGAACACCTCGCCGACGATCCGGACCGCAACCGGCTTGCCCCGCAAGGTGATGGTGACGGTGTCGCCGACTGTCGCACCCGTGGCGGTCAGGACCGTGCTCGGCACCACGGCCTCGCCCGCCCCGCTGAACCACCGCCCGCCGACCATCGTGAAACCGCCCCAGGAGGCGTCACCGTCGAACGCGGTCACGGTGACGGGGCCGCTCATCCCCGACACGGCCGCGTCGAGGGAGGTGCTGCCGTAGTAGGCGCGGGTGCCGGGTTGGGCCGCGATCGCGGCGGTGACCGAAGGGGGTAGCGCGGTCGGATCGGAAGCGGTGGGCGTGGCGGGATCGGCGGTCGTCGGCCGCCCCTGGTGAACCGCCTTGCCGGAACCGGCAGTTCCTGCCTGCCCTGCCGGTGCGCCGACCGTTACGTCCGCGGCGTTGTGGTTCTTGGCCGCGATCACCTCGCCCAGCGACGCGGACAGACCGGTGGCGAAGGTGACGGCAGCGGCGCCGAACAGCACCGCCACGACCGTCGCGGCAGCACGGGCGGGCCGCGCGAACGGCCGCGCCAGCCCCAGCTCCACGGGCCGTGACAGCGGAAGCCGGGCAGCCGCGCCGGCGGCCCACCGGCCGAGGTTCGTCCGCGGAGGTCGGGCGGTTGTCGAGGCAGCCCGCTGGTCTCGGTCCGCCGCTGTGAGCCGGTCGGTCGTCCGGTCGGGCCGCCGGTCCTGGCCCACCACGGGAAGTCCGGCCGTCGCCCTGGCCGCCCACCGGGACCGGCCCGCCACGGGGAGCCAGGCTCCTGCCGCGGCCGTCCGCCTGCTCCGGGCCGCCACCGGAGTGCGCCCGACGGTCAGTGCCTCGACCGTCCGCAGCTGCCCGGCCCGCCAGGCGCTCGCGCATGCGGTGCCGGTGACCACGGCCAGCACCCCGCCGATCACCGCGACATCGACCCACACCTCGATGTCGAGCCCGGCCGTGCCGTAGGCGTCCGCGGTGTCGGAGAGGACCGGTACCGCGAGCAGATGTCCGGCGACCGTACCGAGCGCCGCCCCGACCGCGGCCGGAATCAGGGCCTGTCCGGCGCAGGCCCGGACGACCTGCCCGGGGGTGCAGCCGACCGCCTTGAGGACACCGATCCGGCGCGTCCCCGTGGCCACCGCGCCCGCGACCACATTGCCCACGATCAGCACCGACATGACCAGCCCCAGCACCCCGAACGAGACCAGGAACGGCACGAACAGCGCGGTGTCCCGGGTGGCGATCTTCTTCACGCCCAGCCAGGACTGCGCCCCGGTCAGCGACTTCGCGGGCAGCGCGGCCGTCAATGCGGCGCGGTTCCGGGCCAGTTGGGCCGAGGTGCGGGCATGTGCGAAGCGGTACAGCATCTGGTAGCCGCCGACCCGTCCGGACGGCGTCGACTTCGCGATCTGCGACGGCAGTACCCAGGCGTCGGCGGTACGGCTGACCGAGCGCGCCACACCGACCACGGTCAGCGCCGGGCTGCCGGGCAGATCGGGGAACTCCAGCTTCTGGCCGAGCCGCACCTCGGGCCCGGTGTCCGCCGAGACGACGAGCTCGCCGGGATTCTCGACCCAACGGCCCCTGAGCACCGCCACCTTGTCGACCGCACCGCCGGGCGTCGCCCGGCCCGCCAGCGCGAGCGGGGCGCCGTTCTGCCCGCCGAACCCAGGGGTGACGGTCGCGGTCGGGAACGGGCCGGACGCCGCCGTGACCCCCGACACCCTTGCGGAGTCCGCGAGTTGGGCGGCCGTGGCCCGGCTCGCGTCGAACTGCGCGGTCAACTGCGCCCCGTGCTGCCGGTCGAAGGCCTTCTCGAACGGCGCCTCGGACGACACGAGGAGCGCACCGCCGAGCACGGACGCCGTCACGGCCAGCAGCGTGGCCAGCCCGATCACCAGTGTCTGCACCCGGCGCCGCGCCATGCCCGAGCCGATCACCCGCCCCAGCACACTCATCGGACCGACCCCGGCTCCGTGACGGTGCCGGACGTGCTGGAGGGGACGTGCCCGCCGTCCTCCGTGCCCGTGTCGGACGTGATGCGGCCGTCGGCGAGCCGGACGGTGCGCCGGGTGCACGACTCGGCCAGAGCCAGGTCGTGCGTGACCACGAGGATCGTCTGACCGTCGGCGTTCAACTCCCGCAGCAGCCGGCTGACGTCCTCCCCGGACGCGGAGTCCAGCGCGCCGGTCGGTTCGTCGGCCAGCAGCAGTGCGGGACGGTTCATCAACGCCCGTGCCACCGCGACCCGTTGACGCTCACCGCCGGACAACCGGCTGGGAAATGCGCCGGCGTGCCGGGCGATGCCGAGCGACTCCAGCAACTCGGCCGTCCTGGTCCGGGATTCGCGCCGCCCGAGGCCGCTCAGCTGGGCGGGCAGGGCGATGTTGTCGGCGACCGACAGATCTTCCAGCAGATTGAAGAACTGGAACACCGTCCCGATCCGTGCCCGCCGGTAACGGGCCGCCCCGGCCTCGCCCAGCCGGTCGACACGTACGCCGTCCACCGTGACCGTCCCGGAGTCGGGCCGGTCCAGACCGGCGACGAGATTCAGCAGCGTCGACTTGCCGCTGCCCGAAGGTCCGAGGACCGCGACGGCCTCACCGGCCCGCACGCTCAGCGACGCGTCCTCCAGCGCGGGCGGTCCGCTGCCGTAGCGGCGGCTCACGTCGAGGAGTTCGATGAGCGGTGTCGTCATGGTGGCCTTCTTCAGGGTGAGTTGCTCGCATCGGACGCCACCGACGCTAGGAACACCCCCGCCCGGGGCGCGCCGGTCGCCCGGGGTAATTGCCGTACCGCACCGGGCCGATGGCCCGGGATCTCATCCCCGAGATGTAGCCGCCGGATGTAGGCGGCCCGTCCGCCGGAGGGATTCCGGGCGGTGCGATCACCCGGGACAATGGGCCGGTGACGGTGGGAGAGGAAGTTCCGGTCCGGCTGCGCCGGGCGGCCCGGGCGCTGCTGCGTCCCGGTGGCCTGCTGCCGCGCCCCACAGGACAACAGCGGCTCGTCGACGCCGCGTTGGCGCTCGTCCTCACCTTCGTGGCGATGCAGTACGCGTGGGGCGACGGCTACGACGAGGCGCACCGGCACCGTATGACCGACCTGGTGGTCGTCGTGTTCCTGGCCTCGGCCTCGCTGGCGTGGCGGCGCCGCTACCCGCTCGCCGTGCTGTGGATCGTGACGGCCGCGATGGCACTGACCCCGGACGACGTGGCCCGCCTCACCTTCTACTCCTGCGTCATCGCCGCCTACAGCGCGGCGGCCTACAGCCCCCACCGGCTGCCCACCCTGGCGAGCCTCACCGTGGCGATCGTCCTCATCAGCAGGTCGGGCGCCACGGGGCCGCCCAATCCGTACGCCTACGTCGCACCCACCGTGCCCACCCAGTACGTCGCCCTCTTCATCTCGGCGCCGCTCGTCGTGGCCGCCATCGGTCTCAGGACCTGGAAGCTGCGGGCGGCCGAGACCCACACCCGGCTGACGGCGGTGCAGAACGCCAGGACCGAAGAGCTCCACCGGGCCGTGGAACACGAACGCGCCCGTATCGCCCGCGAGTTGCACGACGTCGTCACGCACAACGTCAGCGTGATGGTCATCCAGGCCGGTGCCGCCCGCAAGATCATGGACAAGTCCCCCGACCGGGCGCGCGAGGCGCTCCTCGCGGTCGAGGCGGGCGGCCGGGCGGCGATGGGGGAACTGCGCGACGTGATGGGCCTGCTCACGATGGACGTGCGCACCGAGATGGACGCGGGTGACGAAGAGGGCTTCGAGCCTGCGGGGACGGAGCCGGAGACTCTCGCCCCGCAACCGGGCCTGGACCGGCTGGAGGCCCTGGTCGGCCGGATACGCGGTGTCGGAGTGCCGGTCGAACTGACCGTCTCCGCAACCCCACGCGCACTGTCCCCGGGAGTCGAACTGGCCGCCTACCGCGTGGTCCAGGAGGCCCTGACCAACACCGTGAAGCACGCGTCCGGAGCCCGTGCGAGGGTCCAGGTGTCGTACGGCGAGGACGAACTCCGCGTCGAGGTCACCGACACCGGCGGCAGGCCCGGCCCCGCCGCGGCCACCGGCAACGGCCGCGGACTGATCGGCCTGCGCGAACGCCTCGCCGTCTACGGCGGCACCCTGCGCACGGGCCCCCGCGCCCTCGGCGGCTACCGCGTACAGGCCCGGATCCCGCTGCTTCCCCTGGGGGACTTGTGAACGGCGCGCCGCGCGTTGTGGTCGCGGACGACCAGGCCCTCGTACGCACCGGCTTCCGGCTGATCCTCGACGCCGACGGGATCGAGGTCGTCGCCGAGGCGACCGACGGCGCCGAAGCCGTCGAGGCGGTCCGCCGTACCCGGCCCGACGTGGTGCTGATGGACATCCGGATGCCCGACATGGACGGTCTGGAGGCAACCCGGCGCATCCTCGGTGGTGCCGCGGACGCGCCGCGCGTGGTCATGCTCACCACGTTCGACCTCGACCACTACGTCTACGCGGCGCTCGCCGCCGGAGCCAGCGGCTTCCTCCTCAAGGACGTCACGCCGGAACACCTCGTGGCCGCCGTCCGCACGGTCCGGGCCGGCGACGCGCTGCTCGCCCCCGCCATCACCCGCCGCCTGGTCCAGCGATTCGCCCGCCGCAGTGCGGAACGACCGTCCCTGCACCGCGACCTGGCCGCCCTCACACCCCGCGAACTGGACGTCCTGCGCCTCCTCGCCCAGGGCCTGAGCAACGCCGAACTGGCCACCGGACTCCACCTGTCCGAGGCCACGGTGAAGACCCATGTCTCCCACATCCTCGGCAAACTCACCCTCCGCGACCGCGCCCAGGCAGTCGTCGTCGCCTACGAGACGGGCCTTGTCAGCCCCGGGTCGTACGACAACGGTGATGGCGCGGAGCCGCGCGGGTGGCCGCGCGGGGCGTAATGGCTTGGTCGTCACCGCGTGTCGCGGAGCCGAAGAAGGTACGTGGCGGTCAGCGCGACGGCACGGTCACCGTCCTGCGCCAGTTCCACCAGGGCACGTGAGGCCGTCGGCCCCGGAATGTCCGCCAGTGCCTGGGTCAGCCGTCCGCGTGCGGGTGCCTCGGTGGTGTCGTCGGCAAGGCGGTCGACGAGTCCGGTCGCGATCCGGTCCGCTGTTTCCGTGCCGCTCGCCAGCACGCTCAGCGCGTCGGCTGCGTCGGTGTCGTTCCTTCCCTCCACGACCATGGCGATGAGCGCCGGGACCGCGTCGGCCACACCACGTGTACCGAGCGCCAGAGCCGCATACCCGCGGACCACGGCGTCGGGGCTCGCGAGGGCGTCCCGCAGCCGCGCGGCGGCTTCGTCGCCGGGCAGCTCGACGAGGGCTTGCACAGCACGTTCCCGCACCGTGGCCACCGGTGAGCCGAGGGCCTCCGCCAGCAGCGCCGGGGCGCCGCCGTCCTCCGATCGCGCGAGCGCCCAGCGCAGGGCGCCCGCGACGTTCGGCTCGCTCTCGCCGAGTGCCGCCTCGACGAGAGCCTCCACGGGAACCTCGTCGCCCGAGGAGAGGACCGCGCGCTGACGCGCGTCGGCGCTCTTCGACCCCAGTGCCTGGAGGAGCGCGACGATCTGGAGCACATCCTCCCAGCCGGCGGGGTCCGCGGCACGGATCCGGCGGAGCCGGGTGAGCAGCTCGGTCTCCGCCGCGATGCGGTCACACGTCTGCCGGACCAGGTCGCCGACGAGCGCCGAGGGCGTGAAACCGGGGTCGTCGAGCGCGCCCGATGTCACGCAGCGACAGGCCCAGCGACCGTAGGCTCTCGATGTGGAAGATCCGCCGGATGTCCTCCGGGGAGTACTCCCGATAACCGGATCCCGTACGACCCGAAGGCCGCACCAGGCCGAGGGATTCGTAGTGCCGGAGCATGCGGGCACTGACTCCGGACCGTCTCGCCACCTCACCGATCAGCACGGTTCTCATCGTCCGTCCCGGGCGCGCCGGTGAGGGCCACGACGCGCTTGGCCTCCTCGATCGCCGATTCGAACCCGGCGTCCGGGTCGCGCAGCAGCCTCTGTGTGGCGAGTGCGTGCGCACGCACCTGGGGGGCGGGGGACGTCGTCGCAGCACGCAGAGCCGGCACGATCACCTCGCCCAGCGCGACCAGCGCCTTGCTCAGACTCAGCTGTGTCCCCTGCTCACCGCGCCCGAGTTGCGTCGCCAGCGCCGTGGCCAGCGCGGACTCCTCGCCTTCCGGCACAAGCACGACCGCGGCCCGCCACGCGCTCCTCGCCACCTCCTCGTCGGCGTCGGACAACAGTGCCCGGGTGATTGCCGGCCATGCCTGCCGGTCCCCGATCTTGGACAGCGTGTGCAACGCCTGGCTGCGTGCCTGCGCACGCTCCGAACGGACTTCGCGGAACAGCTCGGGGAGCGTCAGGGACACCGGATGGCGGGTGAGCGCCCAGGTCAGCATGTCCCGGATGAAGAACTCGGGCTCGATCGCGCATCGCTCGACGAGCTTGCCGACGAAGCCCGGGTCAGGCGCCGTCCCGACCGCCAGGGCCGCCCGCAGCCGCACGGACGAGCTCGTGTCCTCCAGCGCCTGGAGCGTACGTATCGCATCCGTGTCCTGTCTCGTCATGGTCATCGGGACCACCTCCTGGCAAGCAGTGAAGACCTTGTCACCGTGTCAAGGTCAAACGGTGGTGCACGCACCGCGGTCCGTTCGAAGGGTCCGGACCCTTCGGTGCGTCCGCCGGGCAGGTCATCGGTCGGTGGACAGGGCGAGGAGGTCGGCGAACAGGCCGCCTCCGGCGGCGAGCTGGTCGTAGGGGCCCTGTTCGGCGATCCGGCCGTGGTCCATGACGAGGATCCGGTCGGCGATCTTGGTGTTGACGAGCTGGTGGGTCACCACGATCGTGATGCAGTCGCCGGAGAGCGCCTTGATCCTCCGGAGGATGGTGTGCTCGCCGCGGGCGTCCATCTCCGAGGTCGGCTCGTCCAGGATCAGCAGTCCCGCCCTGCGGTAGAGGGCGCGTGCGCAGGCCAGGCGCTGCCACTGCCCGCCGGAGAACTCACTGCCGCCCCACACGTCCCGGGCCAGCAACGTGTCCAGCCCGGCCGGGAGTTGGCGCACGGCCTCGGTCAGGCCGACCGCGTCGATCGCCTCCCGGACCAGGGCGTCGCCGTCCTCGCGGGGCTGGCCGAGGGTGACGTTGTCGCGCACCGACAGCGGCCACTGCGCGAAGGACTGGGGCACCAGCCCGGACCGGACCCACAGACTGTCGGGGTCGAGGCGGGTGACGTCCTCGCCGTTCCAGGAGACCGTGCCCTTGTCGGCCAGGAGGATTCCGGCGAGCAGCCGGACCAGGGTGGACTTCCCGGACCCGTTCTCACCGACCAGGGCGAGGATCTCCCCCCGGCGCACGGTCAGCGACACTCCGGCGACGGCCGGGGCCTCCTTGCCCGGATACCGGTACACCGCCTCTTCGACCCGGATCTCCGTGACCGGCCCGGTCACCGTCGACTCACCCCGTTTGGGGGCGTGTTGGTCGGCGTAGTCGAGGAAGGAGTCCATGTCGGCGAGGTAGAGCGAGGTGTGGAACATGGCCGCGCCGTAGATGACGACCTGGGAGAGCGCCGCGAGGGTGGTCTGCACGGCGACGACCGCGGTCCCGGCGATCGCCGGCTCGATCCTCCCGGTGCTCACCAGCCACGCCAGCGCCGCCCAGGTCGCGACGAGGAAGATCCCGCCGATCGCCGAACTGGACAGCACGATTCTCAGCATCCGGGGAGCGGCGGTCAGCGTGCGGGCGTCGATCCGCTCGGAGATCGTCCGGTACCAGAAGTTGAGATAGCCGGTCATCGTGTTGGCGCGGATCTCGTCGGTGAACTTCGCGCTGGTCGCCCAACCCCGCAGGTTCTGGCGGACGTTGCGGTCCCCCACGTTCGCGTAGTGCGTCTCGTAGGTGACCCGGGCGTGCAGCACGGCGCCGACGCCGGCGGGGACCACGGCGAGCAGCAGCAGGGGCAGCAGCAGCGGGTGCAGCACCGTCAGCACCCCGCTCGCGGTGACCATCCGGATGACGGCGGCGGTGAGACGGGTGGCGTCCTGGACCATGACGTGGCCGCGGACCACACCCATCTCCGCGGCCTCCTGCCGGTCCGCGCACCCGTCCTCGGCGCGCGCGGCGGCCTCGATCCGGCACACCGCGGCCACCAGGGAACTGTCCGCCTCCGTGGTCAGCACCGGAGTGATCCGGCCGTCGGCGTACGACGACAGCGCGGTCGCCGTCCTGCTGACGATCGCGGCCACCGTGATGACGAGGAGGGCGGGCAGCGCCTGGTGGAGGCGGTCGGGCACCGGGCCGGTGCCGAAGACCGCGCGCATCGCGTGCGCGGTGGCCGTCAGCTGGACCGCGGCGCCGGCGCCGACAGCCAACTGGCAGCCGGCCAGCAGCAGTACGGCCTGCCGGTCGATCGCCCAGGCCGTGCACGCGGTCCGCGACAGCACCGACGGCAGCCGCCGCACCATCGCCGCGAACGAGACCTCCTCCAAGGGGTTCTTGCTGTACTTGCCGCCGTAGCGCAGCTCGGCGGGCGGCGGCGGAGCGACCCGCCCCGCCCCCACGGGCAGCGTCGGCCGGGAAGCGGCGCTCACCGGGCCGCTCCCCGTGCCTCGCCCGGGCAGCACACGGATGCCCGGCCGGACGGTACGGCCTTCGGATCGGGCCTCACACGCCCACCTCGCTCTTGAGCCGGTCCAGTACCGTCCTGGCGGTGTCGGCCGCCGCCCGGTCCTCGCGGACCAGACCCCCGGCCAGCGACCGCACCGCGTGCAGCCCCGTCAGACAGCGCAGGGCCTGCTGCTCCTCGGCGCTCGGCGTGCGGCCGTAGCCTTCGAAGAACGCGGCGCGCACCCGCGGCCGTTCGGCCCACGGCCCGTGGGCGAGGTGGACGAAGTCGACGACGACCGGGGCGAAACGCGCCCGGTCGAAGTCCTGGAGGGCCGGCCGCGCGGCGCCGGACCAGCGGAGGCCGGCTTCGACGCCGCCTCCGTGGACGAAGCCCAGGGGCAGCCGGTCCAGGACGCGCAGGTGGTCGGCGAGCGATGTGACGAACTTCCGTTCCGCCGAAGACAGTTGGTCACCGACCGCGTCGGTATGGCGGGCGGCCGCGTCGGCGAGACGGGACAGGAACGCGGACGCCTCACGGCGCGCGGTGGGGGTGGGCCGTCCGGCCTGGTGCAGTTCGGCGACGAGCATTCCGGCCCGCCAGTGGACCGTCTGCAGCGCGGTCTCCGTCAGCCGTGCCTGTGACAGGGGTGTGCCGGGCAGGGGGGTCAGGATCATCGCCAGGTGCCGGGCCGAAGTAGCCACCAGGCGCGGTGCGTTGCCGGGACCGAGGGCGGGCACGGCGTGCCGGTAGGCGAACGTCTCCCGGGTGAAGGCCCCTGGCGACGGCGCGGTCTTGAGGTGGAAACGGGCGTTGTCCGACCCGCGGACCACATGCCACACGGCCGCGGGCGACGAGCCGGGCGGGAGACGGCGTACGCCGGTGAGCGGGCCCAGGGTCTTCTCGGCCCAGGAACGGAGCGGGGACGCAAGGAAGTTCGGGTCGGTCATGCCCCCCACCTCGGTGTCGGTCGTGACATATCCGCGACGGGCGACACGGCGGCCCTGGCACCGGACGCCGTGACGGCGGCACCGGTACCGCACGTCGGACGAGGACCGGCAGCCGCCCGAGTGGCCTCGGGCCGACCGGGGACGGGATGGGCGCAGACGACGGGGGTGGGGTTCATGGTTCCTCCAGTGGTCGGTCAGGCGGGCATCACCAACAGGGCTGCGTACAGGCAGGGTTGGGGATGACTGATGATGACCGGGACAACGAGGCCGCCGCTGGTTTCGAACACGCGTGTTTGAGCCGCTTCCTCACCGCGTGGTTGCGGGGCGTCCCGGTCGGCCACCCCTGAATTGCGGGGCTCACGGGGGTACCGGTCGTGGCCGAATCGCCGCCTGCGGCACCGCGGCACCGCGTCGGCGATGTAGCCGCGAGCGCGCACGCGACTGGCGGTCGGGGGCGGGGCGCAGGTCGCCGAGATCGCGCTGGAGATGTTTCTGTCGCGCGGCTTCGAGCGGACCGCGATCGAGGGGATCGCCAAGGCCGCGGCCAGGTCCCGGGCGACGTTCTTCCGCTACTTCCCCACCAGGATGACGTCCTCCTGGTCATGACGGAGGACCACGTCCGGCACGCGCAGGAAGCCCTTGAGCGGCGGCCGGACGACGACCGATCGGACGGCGCTGCGGCACGCCCCGGAGCCCGCCGTTCGGCAGGGCGAGGACGGTGCCGCCGCACTCCGGACGGCCCGGGCGATCCTTCGGTCGCCCTCGGTGCGCGGCCGCTACCAGGAGCACCACCCGCAGATGCGGGAACTGCGGCGCCCCGAGGTGGTCCGCCGGACCGGCGCGGCGGCCGACCCGGGTGCGTCGGCTCTCATCGCCGGCGCCCTCGGCCGCCTCGACGCGGCCATCGAGACCCGGGCCGGGCGCGACGGCACCGTCCCTCTGCCCCAGCGCTTCTCGACCAGGCCATGGGCGCGGTTCACCCACTCATCCCGTAGCCCTGGCCCACCTGCCGCGCACCCCGGCGTCCGGGACCGTGAGCGCTGCCCACCCCCGGCCCGGACACGCTCGACCACCGGTAACAACCCGGAAACCTGCACCTTGCAAGTTGCGTTGCTCGCAACCTGGTGCGTATGGCGATACCCGTATTAGCATGCCTCGCGTATCTACGGCGCGAGCGAGACGAGAGATCATGGCTCCCCTGCAATACGACTTCGTCATCGTCGGCGGTGGATCCGCCGGCAGCGCACTGGCGAACCGGCTCTCCGCGGACCCGGGCAACCAGGTGCTCGTCCTGGAGGCAGGCCGGCCCGACTACCCGTGGGACGTCTTCATCCACATGCCCGCCGCGCTGACCTACCCGATCGGCAGCCGGTTCTACGACTGGAAGTACGAGTCGGAACCCGAGCCGCACATGGGCGACCGGCGCGTCTACCACGCGCGCGGCAAGGTGCTGGGCGGTTCCAGCAGCATCAACGGCATGATCTTCCAGCGTGGCAACCCCATGGACTACGAGCGCTGGGCCGCCGACGCCGGCATGGAGAGCTGGGACTACGCGCACTGTCTGCCGTACTTCAAGCGCATGGAGAACTGCCTCGCGGCCGAGCCCGACGACGAGTTCCGCGGCCACGACGGCCCGCTCGTCCTCGAACGCGGGCCCGCCACCAACCCGTTGTTCGGCGCCTTCCTCAAGGCCGTGCAGGAAGCGGGCTATCCGCGCACCGACGACGTCAACGGCTACCAGCAGGAGGGCTTCGCGCCCTTCGACCGCAACGTCAGCCGGGGCCGCCGCCTCTCCGCCTCCAAGGCCTACCTGAAGCCCGTACGCAAGCGGCCCAACCTCACCGTCACCACCCGCGCGATGGTCAACCGAGTCCTCTTCGAGGGCAAGAAGGCCGTCGGAGTCGAGTACCGGCACCGCGGCAGGATCCACCAGGTGCGCGCCCGCGAGGTCATCCTCTGCGGCGGCGCCATCAACTCCCCCCAGCTGCTTCAGCTTTCGGGCGTCGGCAACGCGGAGGAGCTGAGCGCGCTCGGCATCGACGTCGTCCACGACCTGCCGGGCGTCGGCGAGAACATGCAGGACCACCTGGAGGTGTACATCCAGTACGCCTGCAAGCAGCCCGTCTCCATGCAGCCGTACATGGCGAAGTGGCGCGCCCCCTTCATCGGCCTGCAGTGGCTCTTGCGCAAGGGCCCCGCCGCCACCAACCACTTCGAGGCCGGCGGCTTCGCCCGCAGCAACGAGGACGTCGACTACCCCAACCTGATGTTCCACTTCCTGCCGATCGCGGTCCGCTACGACGGCTCCTCGCCGGCCGGCGGCCACGGCTACCAGGTGCACGTGGGGCCCATGTACTCCGACGCGATCGGCTCGGTGAAGATCAAGAGCAAGGACCCGCTGGAGCACCCGGCGCTGCGCTTCAACTACCTGTCCACGGAACAGGACCGCCGTGAGTGGGTCGAGTCGATCCGGGTCGCCCGCAAGCTCCTCAACCAGCCCGCGCTGGCCCCGTACAACGACGGGGAGATCTCGCCCGGCCCGTCCGTCGAGACCGACGAGGAGATCCTCGCCTGGGTCGCCAAGGAGGGCGAGACCGCCCTGCATCCCTCCTGCACCTGCAAGATGGGCACCGACGAGATGTCGGTCGTCGACCCGACCAGCATGCGAGTGCACGGAGTCGAGGGGCTGCGGGTGGTCGACGCGTCGGTGATGCCGTACGTCACCAACGGCAACATCTACGCGCCCGTCATGATGATCGCCGAGAAGGCGGCCGATCTGATCCTGGGGAAGGAGCCGCCGGCTCCCTCCAAGGCCGTCTACTACCGCCACCGCGACGCCCAGAAACAGGCCGGGTAGGCCGCGTTGGGCGGCGACGGTCTCAAGGCGCTGCTGGCGAGCGTCCGTTACGAGGTGCTGCCCGCGAAGACGACCGAGGAGAAGGTCCTCGCCCATGTACCGCGCGATGTCGTCGTCACCGTGACGGCGTCGCCGGTCAAGGGGCTGGAACCGACCCTCGACCTCGTCGGACGGCTCGCGGCACACGGCTACCGCGTGGTCCCGCATGTGCCCGCGCGGCTGCTGCGGGACGACGCGCACCTCAAGGATGTCGTCGACCGGCTCCGCCAGGCCGGCGTCGACGACGTGTTCGTCCCGGCGGGCGACGCCGATCCGCCTGCCGGGGCCTACGACGGGGCACTGCCGGTACTGCGCCGGCTCGGTGAACTGGGCGGTCCGTTCGCCCACGTCGGCATCACCGGCTACCCCGAGAGCCACCCCCTCATCCACGACGACCTCACCATCCAGGCCATGTGGGACAAGCGCGCGCACGCCACGTACATCGTGAGCAACCTGTGCTTCGACGCGCGCGTGCTGGGGGAGTGGGTCGGCCGGATCCGCCGCCGTGACGTCACCCTGCCGCTGTACGTGGGCGTCGCGGGGCCGGTGCAGCGGGCGAAGCTGCTGGCCATGGCGACGAAGATCGGCGTGGGGGAGTCGACCCGCTTCCTCACGAAGCACGCGTCCTGGTTCCTGCGGTTCGCCGCGCCCGGTGGTTACTCGCCGGACCGGCTCCTCACCCGTACCGCGGGGGCGCTCACCGCGCCCTCCGCGGGGGTCGCCGGCCTGCACGTCTTCACCTTCAACCAGCTCGCGGAGACCGAGCGTTGGCGTCGCGCGGCGCTGGACCGGCTGGGCGGCTAGCCGAACCGCGCCCGTATACGAGCGTCGCTCAGCGGAACACCACCGTACGGTTCCCGTCCACCATCACCCGGCTCTCGCTGTGCCACTTCACCGCGTGCGCCAGCACCTGCGCCTCCACGTCCCGCCCCACCGTCACCAGCTCCTCCGCGTCGAGCGAGTGGTCGACGCGGACCACGTCCTGGTCGATGATCTGGCCCTCGTCCAGCTCCGGCGTCACATAGTGCGCGGTCGCGCCCACGAGCTTCACCCCGCGGTCGTACGCCTGCTGGTAGGGGCGGGCGCCCTTGAAACTGGGGAGGAAGGAGTGGTGGATGTTGATGGCGCGCCCCTCCAGCTCCTTGCACAGGTCGTCGGAGAGGACCTGCATATAGCGGGCCAGCACCACCAGTTCGATGTCCAGGTCGCGTACCAGCTCCAGAAGACGCGCCTCGGCCTCGGCCTTCGTGTCCCTGGTGACCGGGATGTGGTGGAAGGGAATGCCGTAGGTGTCCGCGAGGCCCTCGAAGTCCCGGTGGTTGGAGACGATCGCGGGGATCTCGATGTTGAGGGCGCCGGTGCGCTTGCGGAAGAGCAGGTCGTTCAGGCAGTGGCCGAACCTGGACACCATGATCAGGGTGCGGGTCGGCGTCGAGGCGTCCCGGAGGGTCCAGGAGATGCGGTAGGCCTCGGCGACCGGACCGAATCGGTAACGCAGTGTTTTCAGGTCGGCGTTTGGATCGGAAACGTCGAAGTGGACCCTCATGAAGAAGCGGCCCTTGAGCCGATCATCGAATTGCCGGCTCTCCAGGATGTTTCCGGAGTTCCGGACGAGGAAGCCGCTCACGGCATGGACCAGTCCGGTGGTGTCCGGGCACGAGAGGGTGAGGACGAATTCGCGGCCAGGGTGCGGTCGAGGGGACATGGGCGGCCTCCGTCGGTGCGTGTTGCGCAACATGGTGAGCAATACGCAACATGGTTGGGCCGGGCGCCGCTCGCGGTCAAGAGGTGGCCGGGCAATGGGCCGCATGGCGAAATCGTCATCTGCCAACCCCTTGACGTATGTCTGCACATTCGCCAGGGTGTTCCACCACAAGCAATACGGTGCACAATGCGCAACGGAATTCGCTCGAAGGGCTCCACACGTGGCAGACCTGTATGTGGACGGAGAATGGCGCGACGCGGTGGCCGGTGGTCACCGTGAGATCCGCTGTCCCGCCGACGGCACGCTCACCGCGACCGTGTCCGAGGGAACACGTCCCGACACCGAGGCCGCGATCGCCGCCGCCCGCCGCGCCTTCGACGAAGGACCCTGGCCGCGCACCCCGGAGCCCGAGCGCGCCGCGCTGCTGCTGCGCACCGCCGACATCCTCGAGCGCGACGCCAAGGAGTTCGCCCGCGCCGAGTCGCTGGACAGCGGCAAGCGGCTGGTGGAGAGCGAGTACGACATCGCCGACGTCGTCTCCTGCTTCCGCTACTACGGCGGGATCGGCGGCACCGACGCCGGACGGGTCGTCGACACCGGGCGCGAGGACGCCGTAAGCCGGGTCGTCTATGAGCCTGTTGGAGTGTGCGGGCTCATCACGCCCTGGAACTACCCGCTGCTGCAGGCCAGTTGGAAGGTCGCCCCGGCGCTCCTCGCGGGCAACACGATCGTCCTCAAGCCCAGCGAGCTGACGCCCTCCACCTCCATCCTGCTGATGAAGGCGCTGGAGGAGGCCGGACTGCCGGCCGGTGCCGCCAACCTCGTCCTCGGGACCGGGCCCGAGGTGGGCGCACCGCTCTCCGAGGACCCCGCCGTCGACATGGTCTCCTTCACCGGAGGCCTGGAGACCGGCAAACGCATCATGGCCACCGCCGCCGCGACCGTGAAGAAGGTGGCGCTGGAGCTGGGCGGCAAGAACCCCAACGTCGTCTTCGCCGACGCCGACTTCGAGACGGCCGTGGACTTCGCGCTCACGGCCGTCTTCCTGCACTCGGGCCAAGTCTGCTCCGCCGGCGCCCGGTTGATCGTCGAGGACTCGCTGCACGACCGGTTCGTGGATGAAGTCGTCCGCCGTGCACGGCAGATCAGGCTCGGCGGCCCGTTCGACCCCGAGGCCGAGACCGGGGCGCTGATCTCCGCACAGCACCGGGAGAAGGTCGAGGCGTATGTCGCGGCCGGTATCGCGGAAGGAGCCGTGCTGCGGTGTGGTGGGGAGCGGCCGGCCGAACCCGCCCTCGCCGACGGGCACTTCTACCCGCCGACCGTCCTCGACGGCTGCACGCAGGACATGCGGGTGGTGCACGAGGAGTCCTTCGGGCCCGTGCTGACCGTCGAGCGCTTCACCGACGAGGACGACGCCGTACGCATCGCCAACGACACCGAGTACGGACTCGCCGGCGCCGTCTGGACCCAGGACGCGGGCAAGGCCCAGCGGGTCGCCCGGCGGCTGCGGCACGGCACGGTGTGGATCAACGACTACCACCCCTATGTGCCGCAGGCGGAATGGGGTGGCTTCGGACACTCGGGCGTGGGACGGGAGTTGGGACCGACCGGCCTGAACGAGTACCGAGAGCCCAAGCACATCTGGCAGAACATCCAACCCCGGCCGCAGCACTGGTTCCGCGGCTGAACGCCGAAAAGAGGTCGATCGTGACCCCAGCACAGACCGAGGTGCCGCAGCGGCGCGGCACGCCCCAGGACTCGGCTCCCACCCCGGTCATATCCGTGCGCAAGCTGTGGAAGGTGTTCGGGCCGAAGGCGGACCAGGTACCCGACTCAGAGGAACTGTGCGGGCTCACCCGCCGTGAGCTGATGGACCGCACGGGCTGCACCGCCGCCGTACGCGATGTGAACTTCGAGGTCTCGCCCGGCGAGGTCTTCGTCGTCATGGGCCTGTCCGGCTCCGGGAAGTCCACCCTGGTGCGATGTCTGACCCGGCTGATCGAACCCACCTCCGGTGAGATCGTCTTCGAGGGCGAGGACATCCGGGACGCGGACGCCAAGCGGCTGCGCGAACTGCGGCGCCGCAAGTTCTCCATGGTCTTCCAGCACTTCGGGCTGCTGCCGCACCGCAGGGTCGTCGACAACGTGTCGTTCGGCCTGGAGATCCGTGGCATGAGCAAGGCCGAGCGCACCAAACGGGCCCTGGAAGTCGTCGAGTTGGTGGGCCTGTCGGGATACGAGAACTCCTACCCCGACCAGCTCTCCGGCGGTATGCAGCAACGCGTCGGTCTCGCCCGGGCGTTGGCGGGCGACCCGGACGTCCTCCTTTTCGACGAACCGTTCTCCGCGCTCGACCCGCTGATCCGCCGCGACATGCAGAACGAGGTCATCCGGCTGCACCACGAGGTCGGCAAGACCATGGTGTTCATCACCCACGACCTGTCCGAGGCCCTCAAGTTGGGCGACCGCATCCTCATCATGCGCGACGGCAAGATGGTGCAGTGCGGTACCGGGGACGAGCTGGTCGGCGCCCCCGCCGACGACTACGTACGCGAGTTCGTGAAGGACGTGCCGCGCGGCGACGTCCTCACCCTGCGCTGGATCATGCGCCCGGCGGTGGACGGAGACGCCCTGGACGGCCCCGAGCTGGGCCCGGACGTCGTCGTACGTGAGGCCACGCGCGCGGTGCTCGCGGCCGACAAGCCCGTCAAGGTCGTCGAGAACGGCAAGCTGCTCGGCATCGTCGGCGACGAGGAGATCCTCGCGGTCGTCGCCGGGCAGGAAGGCGACGAGTGATGACCGTCGCCGTGGAGAAACCGGAGCCGGCGCAGCAAGTCGCGGACGCCGCACCGGACTTGAAGGGTCCGCGACGCAAGGTCACCCGGCCCATGATGGTCGGCGCCATCCTCGTCGTGTGGCTGGTGCTGTTCGCCGTGCTGCGCGGGAAGCAGACGCTGACGCTCGCGGCGGCCGACCTCACCGGACTGCACCGGTGGTTCAACGACCTCAACGACTCGGTCGGCGCCAACCGCAACTCCAACCCGCTCTTCCTCTACTTCTTCAACGAGATCCGCCTGGTCATCGACAACCTGGTGACCTTCGTCCAGGACCTGATCTCACAGCCGAGCGGAGACCGCCCGCTGCCGCAGATCGGCTGGCTCGGGGTCGTCGGCATCGCCGGCTTCGTCTCCTGGGCCGTGGGCAACTGGCGGGTCGCGCTCCTGGCCATGGCCGGCTTCGCCTTCTTCGGGCTCCAGGGCCTGTGGCAGGAGAGCATGGACACCCTGGCGCTGACGCTCTCCGCCGTGCTCGTGGCGCTGGTGTTCGCGATCCCGCTGGGGGTGTGGGCGGGGCTGTCCGACCGGTTCAACCGGATCATCACGCCCTTCCTGGACTTCATGCAGACGATGCCGACCTTCGTCTACCTGGCCCCGCTGACCCTGATCTTCCTGATCGGCCCGGCCTCCGCCGTCATCGCCACGGTGATCTACGCGGCCCCGCCGGCGATCCGCATCACCGCGCACGGCATCCGCTCAGTGCCGGAGACGACCGTCGAGGCGGCCGACTCGATGGGCTCGACCCGCTGGCAGTCGCTGCTGAAGGTGCTGCTGCCGATGGCCAAGCGGACCGTGGTGGTGGGCGTGAACCAGACCATCATGGCCGCCCTGGCCATGGTGACCATCGCCGCCCTGATCGACGCACCTGGTCTCGGCAAGACCGTCATGCAGGCACTGCAGTCGCTCGACGTCGGTACGGCCTTCAACGCGGGCCTGGCCATCGTCGTCATGGCGATCGTGCTGGACCGGGTCACGACGGCGTCCAGCACGCGTGCGGAGCAGGCCCGGAACTCGACGGGCCGCTTCCTGAAGTGGCGCCGCCCGCTGCTCGGTGCGGGCGCGATCGGCGTCGTAGTGCTGGTCTATCTCTCCCACACGTATCTGTGGGCGGCGCAGTTCCCCGGCGACGGCACCACCGGCAGCCACATCGCCAGCGCGGCGGACAGCGTGACGACCTGGGTGCAGGACAACCTGTCGGGCCTCACGAACGCCTTCCGCAACGCGATCACCAACGGCCTGCTCAACCCGTTCCAGTCGCTGCTCACCGACTCCCCGTGGTGGCTCGTCGGCGCGGTGCTGGTCGGGCTCGCCGTGGTGCTCGGCGGGTGGAAGGTCTCCGTCACCACGGCCGTGTGCGTGGGCCTGCTGGTGGGCACCGGCATGTGGTCGGACGCCATGACGACGCTGGCCTCGACGATCGTGGCGACGGTACTGGTGATGGTGTTCGGCATCGCCTTCGGTGTGTGGATGGGGCGCAGCATGATGGTGGACCGGCTGCTGCGGCCCACACTCGACGCGGCACAGGTCATGCCGCCCTTCGTCTATCTCGTGCCGTTCCTCGCATTGTTCGGCCCGTCGCGCTTCACCGCGATCGTCGCCGCCGTCGTGTACGCCGTACCGGTCGCCATCAAGATCACCGCCGACGGGATCCGGGACGTGCCCGAGACCACCGTCGAGGCGGCGACCGCAGCCGGCTGCAACACCTGGCAGATCATCACCAAGGTTCAACTCCCGATGGCACGCAGCGCCCTGACTCTTGCGACCAACCAGGGCCTGATCTATGTGCTGTCGATGGTTGTTGTGGGCGGCCTGGTGGGAGCCGGCGCCCTCGGCTACGACGTCGTAGCCGGATTCTCGCAGGGCGAGCTGTTCGGAAAGGGCCTGGCGGCGGGGCTGGCCATCGTACTGCTCGGAGTCATGTTCGACCGGATCACGCAGGCGGCGGCGCGCCGAACCAGCGCTTAAGGAGCTCGACACCATGGCAAGACACTGGCGAACCGGCGCGGCCGGTCTGGCCGTCCTCGGCCTCACCCTCACCGCCTGCGGCGGGGCGAAGGTAGGCGACACGTCCTCGGGATCGAGCAGCAGCTCGGGCAAGTGCGGGACCTTCAACCTCGCGGTCAACCCGTGGGTGGGCTACGAGGCGGACGCGGCGGTCGTCGCGTACGTCGCCCAGCACCAACTCGGCTGTACGGTCAACAAGAAGGACCTCAAGGAGGAGATCGCCTGGCAGGGCTTCGGGACCGGCGAGGTCGACGCCGTCCTGGAGAACTGGGGCCACGACGACCTCAAGAAGAAGTACATCACCGGCCAGAAGACCGCCGTCGAGGCCGGCCAGACCGGCAACAAAGGCCTCATCGGCTGGTACGTGCCGCCGTGGCTCGCGAAGGCCCACCCGGACATCCTGAACTACAAGAACCTCAACAAGTACGCGTCCAAGTTCAAGACCTCCGAGTCGGGCGGCAAGGGTCAGCTCCTCGACGGCGACCCCTCGTACGTCACCAACGACGCCGCGCTGGTGAAGAACCTGAAGCTGGACTTCAAGGTGGTGTACGCGGGCAGCGAGACCGCGCTCATCCAGGCCTTCCGCACCGCCGAGAAGAACAAGCAGTGGGTCATCGGCTACTTCTACGAGCCGCAGTGGTTCCTCTCCGAGGTGGCGCTCAAGAAGGTGTCGCTGCCCGCGTACACGACGGGCTGTGACGCCGTCGCGTCGAAGATCGCCTGCGACTACCCGGTCTACAACCTCGACAAGATCGTCAGCGCGAAGTTCGCCAAGTCGGGCAGCCCCGCCTACAACCTGGTGAAGAACTTCAACTGGACGAACGAGGACCAGAACACCGTCGCCAAGTACATAGCGCAGGACAAGTTGTCCGACGACGCGGCGGCCAAGAAGTGGGTCGACGCCAACAAGGACAAGGTGGACGCCTGGCTCAAGTAGCCGTAGCGGAAAGCCGGTTGACCATGCCCGGTGGGCGGTGCGCGCGGACGCGTACCGCCCACCGGGCATCGCCGTGTTCGGGCCGGTGATCAGGGGCGTCGCCCGGCGTCTCGGACCTCTTGACACCCGCTCCTCGCGCCGGGCACATTGAGTTGCGCAACCTGAAGCATGTTGCGCAGACAGCAACTGGATTGCTTTCTAGCCGGAGGTGCGGCGATGGCGGGACCCCGAGTGGTCATCATCGGAGCGGGCGTCGTGGGGGCGGCGCTCGCGGACGAGATCTCCGCGCGAGGCTGGACCGAAGTGACCGTGGTCGACCAGGGCCCGCTGCCCGCCACCGGCGGCTCCTCCTCGCACGCGCCAGGACTGGTCTTCCAGACCAACTCCTCCAAGACCATGACCGAGTTGGCCCGCTACACCGTCGAGAAGTTCTGCTCCCTCGACGTCGACGGAAAGCCCTGCTTCCTCCAGGTCGGCGGCCTCGAAGTCGCCACCACCCCCGAGCGCGTCGCCGAGCTCCACCGCCGCCACGGCTGGATCACCGCCTGGGGCATCGAGGCCCGCCTGCTCACCCCCGAGGAGTGCGTCGCACAGCACCCGCTCCTCAACCCCGACAAGGTCCTCGGCGGTCTCCTGGTCCCCACCGACGGACTCGCGAAGGCCGTCCTCGCCGTCGAGGCCCAGATCCGCCGTGCCACGGACCGCGGCGTGACCTTCCTCGCCCGCCACGAGGTCCTGGACGTTCAGCAGTCCGAGGGCCGCGTCACCGGCGTCCTCACCGACCAGGGCGAGATCCCCGCCGACATCGTCGTGTGCTGCGCCGGCATCTGGGGCCCGAAGATCGCCCGCATGGTCGGCATGAACCTCCCGCTGACCCCGCTCGGCCACCAGCTCGCCTGGACCGGCCCGGTCCCCGCCCTCGCCGGCCAGACCGAGGAGGCCGTCCGCCCGATCCTGCGCCACCAGGACGCCGACCTCTACTACCGCGACCGCTTCGACGCCATCGGCATCGGCTACTACGGCCACCGCCCCATGCCGATCTCGGCCGACGACATCCTCTCGGTCGACGAGGCCGACGACATGCCGTCCGTCCTCAAGTTCACCGAGGACGACTTCGCACCCGCCTGGACCGAGACCCGGTCCCTGCTCCCCGCGACGAAGGACGCGAAGGTCGAGGAGGGCATCAACGGCCTCTTCTCCTTCACCACCGACAACTTCCCCCTCCTCGGCGAGTCCCCGGACGTCAAGGGCTTCTGGGTCGCCGAGGCCGTCTGGGTCACCCACTCGGCGGGCGTGGGCCGCGCGATGGCGGAGTGGCTGGCCGACGGCCACTGCTCGTCCTTCGACCTCCACGAGTGCGACGTCAACCGCTTCGAGCAGCACCAGCTCGCCCCGGAATACGTCCTGGCCCGCGACTGCCAGAACTTCGTCGAGGTCTACGACATCCTCCACCCCCTCCAGCCCTCCGGGAAGCCACGCCCGATCCGCACCAGCCCCTTCCACACCCGCCAGCAGGAACACGGAGCGTTCTTCCTGGAGGCGAACGGCTGGGAGCGCCCGCAGTGGTACGAGTCCAACTCGGGCCTGGTGGAAGGCCGTTCGATCCCCACCCCGAACGACTGGGCGGCCCAGTACTGGTCGCCCATCGTCGGCGCCGAGGCACAGGCCACCCGCGAGACCGTCGCGATGTACGACATGACGGCCCTCAAACGCCTGGAAGTGACCGGCCCCGGCGCCGCCGACTTCCTGGAGGGCCTGGTCACCGGCAAGGTCGCCAAGTCGGTCGGCTCGGTGACGTACACCCTCCTCCTGGACGAGGACGGCGGCATCCGCAGCGACATCACCGTCGCCCGCCTGTCCCGCGACCTCTTCCAGGTCGGCGCCAACGGCAACCTGGACCTCGACTGGTTCACCCGCCACCTCCCGGCCGACGGCACGGTCCAGGTCCGCGACATCACCCCCGGCACCTGCTGCATCGGCCTGTGGGGTCCACTGGCCCGCAAGGTCCTCCAGCCCCTGACGGACGAGGACTTCAGCAACGACGGCCTCAAGTACTTCCGCGCCAAGAAGGCCTACATCGGCACGGTCCCCGTCACCGCCATGCGCCTCTCCTACGTCGGTGAACTCGGCTGGGAGCTGTACACCACCGCCGACCAGGGCCAGAAACTCTGGGACACCCTGTGGCAGGCCGCTCAACCGCTTGGCGGTGTCATCGCAGGCCGCGGCGCCTTCAACAGCCTCCGCCTGGAGAAGGGTTACCGCTCCTTCGGCACCGACATGACCTACGAGCACGACCCCTACGAGGCCGGCGTCGGCTTCGCCGTCAAGCTCGACAAGGGCGACTTCGTGGGCAAGGCGGCCCTTGAGCGCCGAAAGGCCGACGTGCAGAGGCAGTTGACCTGCCTCACCATCGACGACCCCGGCTCCGTGGTCATGGGCAAGGAGCCGGTCTACGACGGCGAGCGCGCCGTCGGCTACGTCACCAGCGCCGCCTACGGCTACACGATCGGCAAGGGCATCGCCTACGCCTGGCTGCCGTCCGAACTCACCACGCCCGGCACGACGTTGCACATCGGCTACTTCGACGAGCGCGTCGAGGCGGTCGTCGCCCAGGAGCCACTGTTCGACCCGACGATGTCCCGCCTCCGCGGTTAGCCGGAAGGACGAGAACGCCGAATGAACGCGCTGAACACCCCCCTGTCGGAACTGGACCCCGAGGTCCACGCCGCGCTCCGCGCCGAACTGCACCGCCAGCAGTCCACGTTGGAGATGATCGCCTCCGAGAACTTCGCGCCCTCCGCAGTCCTGGAGGCGCAGGGCTCGGTCCTCACCAACAAGTACGCGGAGGGCTACCCGGGCCGCCGCTACTACGGCGGCTGCGAACACGTCGACGTCACCGAGCGGTTGGCGATCGAGCGGGTCAAGTCCCTGTTCGGCGCGGGCTTCGCGAACGTCCAGCCGCACTCGGGCGCACAGGCCAACACGGCAGTCTTCTTCGCCCTGTTGAAGCCCGGCGACACGATCCTCGGCCTCGACCTCGCGCACGGCGGCCACCTCACGCACGGCATGCGCCTCAACTACAGCGGCAAGATGCTGAACGTGGTGCCGTACCACGTCTCCGAGACCGACAACCTCGTCGACATGGACGAGGTGGAACGCCTCGCCAAGGAACACCGCCCCAAGATGATCATCGCGGGCTGGTCGGCGTATCCACGGCAGTTGGACTTCGCGGCGTTCCGGCGGATCGCCGACGAGGTGGGCGCCCTGCTGATGGTCGACATGGCGCACTTCGCGGGCCTGGTCGCCGCAGGCCTGCACCCCAGCCCGGTCCCGCACGCACACGTGACCACGACGACGACGCACAAAACCCTCGGCGGCCCGCGTGGCGGAGTCATCCTCACCAACGAGGCCGACCTCGCCAAGAAGATCAACTCGGCGGTGTTCCCCGGCATGCAGGGCGGCCCCCTGGAGCACGTCATCGCCGCGAAGGCGGTGTCGTTCAAGGTCGCGGCCTCACCCGAGTTCGCCGAACGCCAGGCCCGCACACTCGCCGGCTCCCGCATCCTCGCCGAACGCCTCACGCGGCCGGACGTGGCGGACACCGGGGTGAAGGTCCTCACCGGCGGCACGGACGTCCACCTGGTCCTCGTCGACCTGCGCGACTCCGAACTGGACGGCAGGCAGGCGGAGGACCTCCTCCACGAGATCGGCATCACCGTCAACCGCAACGCCGTCCCCTTCGACCCGCGCCCGCCCATGGTCACGTCGGGTCTGCGCATCGGCACCCCGGCGCTGGCCACGCGAGGCTTCGCGGAGGAGGACTTCGAGGAAGTCTCCGACGTGATCGCGCTGGCCCTCCAACCGAACCCGGACGTCGGCGCGTTGCGCACCCGCACGGAAGCCCTCGCGGCGAAGCACCCGCTCTACCCGCACCTGTCCGAGGAGGACGACCCCCGATGACCCCGCGCACCCCGGGCGCCGACCTCCCCGAACACCCCGACTGGCTCTGGCGCACACCCGAGCCGAAACGCTCGTACGACGTGATCGTGGTCGGTGGCGGAGGCCACGGCCTGGCCACCGCCCACTACCTGGCGAAGAACCACGGCATCACCAACGTCGCGGTGCTGGAGAAGGGCTGGCTCGCGGGCGGAAACATGGCCCGCAACACCACGATCATCCGCTCCAACTACCTCTGGGACGAGAGCGCGGGCATCTACGAGCACGCGCTGAAGCTGTGGGAGGGACTGGAGGAGGAACTCGACTACCCGATCCTCTTCTCCCAGCGCGGAGTGCTCAACCTCGCCCACAGCCTCCAGGACGTCCGCGACAGCGTGCGCCGCGTCGAGGCGAACCGGCTCAACGGCGTGGACGCCGAATGGCTCGACGAACGGCAGGTCAAGGAGGTCTGCCCGATCGTCAACATCTCGCCGGACGTTCGCTATCCGGTGATGGGCGGCACCTACCAGCCGCGCGCCGGCATCGCCAAGCACGACCACGTCGCCTGGGGCCTGGCCCGATCCGCCGACGCCGCAGGCATCGACATCATCCAGAACTGCGAGGTCACCGGCCTCGACATCGAGGGCGGCCGGGTGGTCGGCGTACAGACCACACTCGGGCCGATGGCGGCGGGCAAGGTGGCACTCTGCTCGGCAGGCCACACCTCCGTCCTCGCGGCCATGGCGGGCATCCAACTTCCGCTCCAGAGCCACCCGTTGCAGGCGCTGGTGTCGGAACTGCTGGAGCCGGTCCACCCCACGGTCGTCATGTCCAACGCGGTGCATGTGTACGTGAGCCAGGCACACAAGGGCGAGTTGGTGATGGGCGCGGGCATCGACTCGTACAACTCGTACACCCAGCGCGGCGCGTTCCACATCATCGAGGAACAGATGGCGGCGGCGCTGGAACTCTTCCCGGTCTTCGCCCGAGCGCACGTGCTGCGCACCTGGGGAGGCATCGTGGACGTCACCCCCGACGCCTCACCCATAGTGGGCCTCACCCCGGTCGACAACCTCTACCTGAACTGCGGCTGGGGAACGGGCGGTTTCAAGGCCACTCCGGGCGTCGGCTGGGTCTACGCGCACACCATCGCCCACGACACCCCCCACCACCTCAACGCCCCCTTCTCGCTCGACCGTTTCACCACCGGCGCGCTCGTCGACGAGCACGGCGCCGCCGCGGTGGCCCACTAGGGAGCCCGAACGATGCTGCTGATCCCCTGCCCCTGGTGTGGGCCCCGCGACGAAGCCGAGTTCCACTACGGCGGCCAGGCCCATGTGGCCTACCCGGAGAACCCGGCCGATCTGACCGACGAGGAGTGGGCGCGCTACCTCTTCTTCCGCGCCAACCCCAAGGGTCCGTTCGCGGAACGCTGGAGCCACGCGGCGGGCTGCCGCCGGTGGTTCAACGCGGTACGGGACACGTCGACGAACGAGATCCTGAGGGTGTACAGGGCGGGGGAGCCGCAACCGACCGAGATCTCAGCCCGTCCGGCGTCCACTTCCCAGCGAAGGCCCGCACCATCAGCCCGTCCGGCGTTCGAGGACGAGGCCCCTTCGGGGCCGACGGGGGTCCAGGGGGCGGAGCCCCATGGGAACGGGACGGGCAGGGGCGGCGGCGGGGGTGCTGCATCCATCGGCGGCTCTGCCACGGGCCATCCGTTCCGCCACTCCACCCGCGGCCGAATCCACCGAGACACCCCCCTCACCTTCACCTTCGACGGCACCGAATACCAGGGCTACAGAGGCGACACCCTCGCCTCCGCCCTCCTCGCCAACGGCGTCATCCAGACCGGCACCAGCATCAAACTCGGCCGCCCCCGAGGCATCTTCACCGCCGGCGTCGAAGAACCCAACGCCGTCATCCAGATCGAGGCACCCTTCCCCGAGCCGATGCTGCCCGCGACCACGGTCGAGCTCTACGACGGCCTGGTCGCGACCGGCCTCCCCGGCCAGGGCCGCCTGGCCACCGAACCGGACCCGGCCCGCTACGACGCGGTCCACGCCCACTGCGACCTGCTCGTGGTCGGCGCGGGGCCCGCCGGTCTTGCAGCGGCCGCGGCCGCCGCCCGCAGCGGAGCCCGAGTCATCCTCGCCGACGACCGCCCCGAACTGGGCGGCAGCCTCCTCGACACGGGCCAACTCCTCGACTGGGTGACGGAGTTGAGCGAGGAGCTCACCACCGCCCCCGACGTACGCGTACTGACCCGCACCACCGTCTTCGGCCACTACGACGACAACCACCTCCTCGCCGTGGAACGCCGCACCAACCACCTCGGCGCAGCGGCCCCCACCCACGTCTCCCGTGAACGGGTCTGGCGCATCCGGGCCCGCCGAGTGGTCCTCGCAACGGGCGCCCACGAACGCTCACTCGCCTTCGCGGACAACGACCGCCCCGGAGTGATGCTCGCCGCCTCGGCCCGCGCCTACGTCAACCGCCACGGCGTCCTGCCCGGCCGCCAGGCCGTCGTCCTCACCACCAACGACAGCGCCTACGCGGCCGCGTTGGACCTGGCGGGGGCCGGGATCCACATCGCGGCGATCGTGGACACCCGTCCGTCCGAACCGGAGGAGTGGGCACGCCGAGCCCGCGAGGCCGGCATCGAGGTGCTGACCGGACACGCCGTCGTCGCCACCGAGGGCGCCCCGCGACTCACCGCGGTGACCGTAGCCCCGTACGCCGAAACCACCGGCACGACACGGCACTTCGGGACCGACCTCCTCCTGGTCTCCGGCGGCTGGAACCCGGTCGCCCACCTCTTCAGCCAGGCGGGCGGCAAACTCCGCTACGACGACACCCTCGGCTCCTTCGTCCCCGACACCTGCCGACAGGCGGTCGAGGTCGCGGGCAGCGCGAACGGCGTCCTCGACCTGGCCGGAGTCCTCGCGCAGGGCGCAGCCGCAGGCACCCGCGCGATCGAGGCCGAGGGCTACACGCCCGAGGCACCGAACCTGCCCCAGGTGCCCACCGAACCCGACACCACCCCCGCCATGCAGGTCTTCCTCGTCCCCTCCGCCACCGAAGCCCCCCGCTTCGTGGACCTCCAACGCGACGTCACCGTGGGCGACTTGACCCGCGCCACCGGTGCCGGCCTCAACTCGGTCGAGCACACCAAGCGCTACACGACGGCCGGTACGGCCAACGACCAGGGCAAGACCTCCGGCGTCCTGGCGAGCGGGGTGGTCGCCGAACTCCTCGGCGTCGACATCTCGGCCCTCGGCACCACGACGTTCCGCCCGCCCTGCACGCCCGTCTCCTTCGCCACCCTCGCGGGCCGCGACCGGGGCGCGCTGCACGACCCGATCCGCACGACAGCGCTGCACGACTGGCACGTCATGCAGGGCGCCCTGTTCGAGAACGTCGGCCAGTGGAAGCGGCCCTGGTACTACCCGCGCGACGGCGAGGACATGGAGACCGCCGTCCTGCGCGAGTGCGCGGCGGCCCGCGAGGGCGTCGCCCTCATGGACGGATCGACCCTCGGCAAGATCGACGTACAGGGCCCGGACGCGCCCGTCTTCCTCGACCGGCTCTACACCAACATGATGAGCAACCTGAAGGTCGGCATGATCCGCTACGGCGTCATGTGCCGCCCGGACGGCATGGTCTTCGACGACGGCACCGCCATCCGCCTCGCACCGGACCGCTACCTGGTCACCACGACCACGGGCAACGCGGCTGCCGTACTGGACTGGATGGAGGAGTGGCACCAGACCGAGTGGCCCGAACTCCGCGTCCACTGCGCCTCGGTGACCGAACAGTGGGCCACCGTGGCCCTGGTCGGCCCCCGCTCCCGCGAGGTGCTCGGCTCGCTCGCGCCCCAACTGGCCGTCGGCAACGACGACTTCCCGTTCATGGCCTGGCGGGACACGAACGTTGCCGGCATCGAGGCAAGGGTGTGCCGGATCAGCTTCTCCGGCGAACTCGCCTACGAGATCAACGTGTCACCGTGGGAGGCCCTCGCCCTGTGGGAGGCGCTGTACGAGGCCGGCGCCCCCTTCGGCATCACCCCGTACGGCACCGAGACCATGCACGTCCTGCGTGCCGAGAAGGGCTACCCGATCATCGGCCAGGACACCGACGGCACGGTGACTCCGCAGGATCTCGGCATGAGTTGGGCGGTGTCGAAGAAGAAGCCGGACTTCATCGGCAAGCGCTCCTACGCCCGGGCCGACGCGGTCCGCCCCGACCGCAAGCACCTCGTCGGCCTGCTCCCGGACGACCCCGCCGCCTTCCTCCCCGAGGGCACCCAGCTGATCGCCGACAGCGTGCTCCCGGCCCCGCCCGTTCCGATGCTCGGCCACGTCACCTCCAGCTACCGCAGCGCCGCCCTCGGCCGCACCTTCGCCCTCGCCCTGATCAAGGGCGGCCGGGACCGCATCGGCGAACGCCTCTACGCCCCGGTGGGCGACCGGCTGATCCCGGTCACCGTCGCAAGCCCCGTCCTCTACGACCCCGAAGGAGCCCGCCGCGATGGCTGACACCGCCCTCTCCGTGCCGCGCCGCAGTCCCCTCGGGGGTGCCGCGGGCCGGCTGGCCGCCGCGACCCGCTCCTCCGGCGGTGCGGTCCGACTGGCCGAGCTGCCCTTCCTGGCCCAGGTCAACGTCCGCCTCGACGCGAAGGGCGCGGCGGCGGACGCCGTAGGACTCGCGCTGGGTCTGTCCCTGCCCCTGGAGCCCAACACGGTCGTGCGTGCCGGGGAGTTGAGGGTGCTGTGGCTCGGCCCGGACGAGTGGCTGTTGGTGGGACCGCCGGACACGCAGCGGGACGTGGAGCACCGGATCCGGGCGGCGGCCGGTGACGAACACGTCGCCGTCACCGATGTGTCCGCCCAGCGCACCACCCTCCTCGTCTCCGGCGCCCGCGCCCGGGACCTGCTCGCCCACGGCTGCCCCCTGGACCTGCACCCGCGTGCCTTCGGCGCCGGACGCTGCGCCCAGACCACGCTCGCCCGCGCCCAGGTCGTGCTGGTCGCCCGGGACGAACCCGGCGCCGGATTCTGGGTGTTGGTGCGGTCGTCCTTCGCCGGGTATCTGACGGACTGGCTGCTGGACGCGGCAGCCGAATACATGCAGGGAGTCTGAAGCGGCTTTACGCCGAAGGCCGTTCGCCCGTCACCGGGAGAACGGCCTTCGCGGCACACCGACTTCAGGCCGCCTGACCGACCTCCACCTCGTCGAGGCGCTTGCTCCTGGGGATAAGAGCCACGAGACCCGCGCCCACGGCGACGCAACCGACCACCAGCCAGAGCCCGTTGGTGAACCCGGCGTCGAGATAGAACTGGGTGCCCTTGAGGACCGCCCCGTGCTGGGCCATCACGACGAAGGCCAGCTGGGAGACGACGATCTGGGCGACGCCCTGACCGAGGGTCTGGACGCCGTTGGCCAGCGCCTGTTCCTCGGGGGTGACCACCTCGATGATCATGATGGGCACGATCGCCATCACGATGCCCGTTCCCAGTCCCGCGATCACGCCCATCTCGATGATCTGCGGGGCGCTGTGGTGCAGATGGGTGCCGATGCCGTAGCCGAGGACCGCGAGCGCGGCGCCCGTGCCCAGCAGGATGCGGGCGTCCATCCGCCGGAGAGCAGGCCGGTACCGACGGCCCCCACGATGATCATGGCGCTGATCGGGCTGGTGACGATGGCGTTGTGGGTGCCCGACCAGCCCAGGCCCTCGGAGACGGTGGGGATCTTCGGCATCAGGATCAGCAGCTGGATCACCACGCCGACGGCGCTCGCGAGCCGGCCGCGATGGACGTGGCCGGCAGGACCGTCCACACCGGGCGGCGGCGGGTCATGGAGAGCGGGAACAGGGGTTCGGCGACCCTGCGCTCCACGAAGACGAAGACGATCAGTGCGAGCGCCGCCCCGACGACCCAGCCGATGAACTTTCCGCTGCCCCAGCCCCAGTGCGTGCCCTGGCCCACGGCGTAGATGAGCGCGGTGACCCCGCCGCCGAGAAGGATTCCGCCGCGCCAGTCCATGCGGCCGGCCGCGGCGCGGACCGGGCTCTCCGGCACGAAGGCCAGAACCAGCAGGAAGCTGACGGCCGTGCTGATGGCCATGAACCACAGGACGCCCCGGAAGCCGTAGTCGTCCAGCAGCCAGCCGGACAGGAACGGCCCGCCGAACGCGACGAGACCGACACCGCCGGCCAGGATCCCGCTGGCGACCCCGACCCACTCGCGGGGGAAGACGTCGCGGGTGATGGCGTAGGCGAGCGGCGCGCTGGCGGCGTAGATGCCCGCGATGCCGCGGCCGATCAGCAGGGTGCGGTAGTCGGTGGCGACGGCGGCGATCAGGTCGCCCGTGAAGCCGAGTCCCGTGGCGACGGGCAGGACGCGCTTCTTGCCGAAGACGGCAGCGGCCTTGACCGCGAACGGCAGGAAGAACGTGCCGGTCAGCAGGGTCATCAGGGTGAACCAGGCGATCTCGGTGGTCCTGAAGTGGATCGCTTAGACCTAACGATCGGTACAATCAATGAGTTCCGCAGAAAGAAAGAAAACGGTGCGGCGGGTGTCGGCTTCGGCCCAGGTCAGCGGTATCGGGCCAAGTCTTCGATGGAATCGTCAACAATAAAGTCGACGCTATTGCCTGCGGATTTCCGGAGAGCTACGTTCCTCGCCGTGCCTGCACGACCCCGGTCCGGCGAGCGAACGGAGTGCCCAGCATGCCCAAGCTGTTCAGAGGGTGTCGGTGGAACCCGGGTGCCGGCACCATGACGACCATCCGACGCGGCGAGTCGACGACGGACGCGACGAGTTCGGGACGCAGCCCCCAGCCCTCGGCGAGGATCGGGCGGCCCGAGACGAGCGCGCGCAGGTCGTCCAGGGCCGGGCTCGGTGAGCGGTTCACCGAGGGCGAGACGGCGGGCGATCCTGCGGTCGTTGTGACCGCGGGCGTCGTGGAAGTCGTAGTGACACGCGGCGATCCCGTATCGGACGGCCAGCAGACGGGCCACGGTCGACTTGCCCGCACTGGTAGCCGCCGATCCACAACGCGCTGCCCAGGGTGCCGAAAGGGTCACGGATCCCGCTGTCGGCAGAGGACTCGGAGCCGGTCATCTGATGCTCTCCTCGGGGGCACCCGCGACGGAGCGGTCGCGTCCGGCGGGCGAAGGCGACCGGGACGGCATCCATACGTTTCGGATCGTGCCGGGTGTCGTGTCCGTGCGGTCGGCCCGACTCTCCGGCACCATCGAGTCGTTGCGCACCCCTGTCACCCCGGAGCCGTCATGTCCCGATCGGAAGCACGCGTCGTCACCGACCGACCGCAGCGCTATGCCAAGCAGCTCGCCTCCCACCTGGGCCGGCGCAGCGAGACCAGCTGGGACGAGGAGACCGGGGAAGGGCGTCTCGTCTTCCGGGACGGCACAGGATCGCTGACCGCCACCGAGGGGGCGTTGCTGCTCGCGGTGGAGGCTGAGCCCGAGTTCCTCGATCGGCTGGAAGACGTGGTGGGCCGGCATCTGGTCCGCTTCGGCACCAAGGACGAGCTGGTCGTCGAGTGGCGGCGCGACAACGGGGACCCCGGCAGCAGTCAGCGCAGCCCGGGCGAGTCCGCCTGAGCCACGGCGACGGCCCCGGTCAGGACACGCAGCCCACGTGTGCCAGCGCCTGCTTGAGCAACACCCCGTGCCCGCCCGGCATCTCGCTGCGCAGCGCCTCCGAGGCAGCCTCCTCCGGGCTGAACCACACCAGGTCGAGAGCGTCCTGCCGGGGCCGGCAGTCACCGGTGACGGGCACGACGTAGGCGAGGGACACCGCGTGCTGGCGGGGGTCGTGGTACGGGGTGACCCCGTGCGTGGGGAAGTACTCGGCGACCGTGAACGGCTGCAGCGAGGTCGGGATGCGGGGCAGCGCGACCGGGCCGAGGTCCTTCTCCAGGTGGCGCAGCAGGGCGTCACGGACCCGCTCGTGGTGCAGTACACGGCCGGAGACGAGGGTGCGGTTGACCGTGCCGTCGGGGCCGATGCGCAGCAGCAGGCCGATGCTGGTCACCTCGCCGCTGTCGTCGACGCGGACGGGCACCGCCTCGACGTACAGGATCGGCATGCGGGCGCGTGCCTGTTCGAGGTCGTCGGCGGACAGCCAACCGGGCGTGGTATCGGTCATGTCAGACATTGCTTGATCATACTTTCAGTGTCCGTCGGATAGCCGGTAGACCCGGCGGGCGTTGTCCGCTCCGGCCCAGCGCGCCAGCCGCAGCGCGTCGGGCAGGCCCAGTTCGTCGGCGTCCACCCGGTCCTGGAGCAGATCCCCCAGGCCCCGGCGGAACGCCAGCGCGCCGAGCCCGTAGAACTCGGCCAGACCATAGGCGTCGGAGCTGTACAGCAGTTTGCGGAAGGGTGTGACCTCCAGCGCCTCCGCCAGTACCGCCCGAGCCCGGACCGGACCTACATGATGCAGGGTGAGCCCCACATCCAGGTACACCCGCTCGAAGACGGCCGCCAGGTAGCCGGCCTGGCGCTGGTACGGCCAGCAGTGCAGGAACAGCACCGGGATCGTGCCGGAGATCAGGTGCAGCCAGTCCGTCAGCAGCGCGGGGTCCGTGCGGTGCAGCCGGATGTCGTTGTCGCCGAAGCCCGTGTGGAGCTGGAGGGGGAGTCCCAGGTCGACCGCGGTCCACAGCAACTCCCGCATCAGCACCGGGTCTTCGAGGCGTCCGCCGCGGGCCAGCCAGCCGCGGGCCGCCCGGGTCACCTCCGCCTCCGACGGCCGGGCGGGGTCGAGATCGAACCCGGTCCGGTACGCGGCCACCGACTTCACCCCCACCACCCCCGGCCGCCGCACCGCGTCCAGGGCGGCGGCCCGAAAAGCGTCCGCGTAGCCGTCCGGCTCGACACCCCGCGCGGCCACGGCCTCCGCGACGGTTTCGAGTCGTACGACCTCATGGGCGACCGCACCCGTCGCCCCGGCGAGTTCGGCGGGTGTCGTGACGGCGTGCGGGGCGAACCCCGTGTCGACGCAAAAAACCGCGGTCCCGGCCGCGGCGAGGAAGCGCCTGTTGACCTCGTCCGGCCCCAACTCGGCGCGCCGGGCGAGGTATTCGTCGGCGGGCGTGTGCCGCTCCAGGTCCAACAGAGGCGCGCAGTAACGGCGTACGGCGATCCCCACCGGGCTGTCGAACGGTGAGATCCCGCTCCCGGGCCAGGCGTCCCCCTCCGTGAGCAGCGACCCGAAGGCGGTCAGATCCAGGTCCTCGGTGACGACTCCGTGGCAGTGGTGGTCCACCAACTCCAGCGCGGCGAGCGCCTCGTGGACCGGTCCGGTGCGCATCGTCAGTACTTCCAGCGGTAGGCCGCCGCGATCCGCTCGTCGTCCAGCTCGGCCACGGCCGCGATCTCGCCCTGTCGTACGGCGATCACCGCGTCGGCGAGGACCGGGCCCAGCGCGGTCCGCAGCAGCTCGTCCTTGCGGAACTCCGCGACGGACTCGGCCAGCGAGGTCGGAAGTCGCCGTACACCACGGGCCGTTGCCTCCGCCGCGCCCAGGTGTGCGGGATCGCCGGTGGTCTCCTCGGGGAGGACGGCGGAGGAGGTGAGGCCGTCGAGTCCTGCGGTGATGAGGCAGCCGAGGGCGAGATAGGGGTTGGCGGCCAGGTCGACCGGCTTCACCTCCAGGTTCGCCGCCCGGGCGCGCAGCCCGGCCGTACCGGTGACGACGCGCACCGCGGCCTCGCGGGTCTCCCGGCCCCAGGCGGTGAACACCCCGGCCCACTGGGAGGGTTGGAGGCGGAAGTAGCTGACCGGGCTCGGCGCGGTCACGGCGGTGAGGGCCGGGAGGCGGGCGAGGACACCGGCCGCGAACGACTCGGCCTCGGCCGTCATGCCGTAGCGCCGGTCGCCCCCGGTGTGCAGGTTCGCGCCGTCGCGCCAGGCCGAGAGGTGGATGTGCCCGCCGTTGCCGACGCCCTGTGCGAGGACGGCCGGCGTGAACGAGGCGCGCAGGCCGTGCCGCCGGGAGACCGCGCGCACGGTCTGCCGTACGAGGACACTTCGGTCGGCCGCCGCTACCGGGTCGAGCGCGCCGACCGACAGCTCGAACTGCCCGGCGGCGTACTCGGGATGGAACTGGTCCACCTCCACGCCCTGCGCCGCCAGCGCCGCCAGCAACTCGGCGCCGTAGTCGCTCAGTTCGACCTGTCGGGCAGCGCTGTACGCCGGGCCCGTCGTGGCGGGGACGAACTCGCCGGCGGGTGCCGTGTCCAGGCCGAGCGCCCACTCGATCTCGATGCCCGCCCGGAAGGTGACCCCGTGCCGATGCTCCGCGTCCGTGACGACGCGGCGCAGGAACGTGCGGCTGCAGCCGGGGTGTTGCTCGCCCTCCTGGGTGATCCGGTCGACCGGCGCCCAGGCCCAGCCGGGCTGTCCGGACAGGACGGCCAGCTGGTCGAGGTCGGGGTACAGCCGCAGGTCGCCGTCCGGTGAGCCGAGGACGTCGGTGGTGACGATGGAGTCGTTCGCCAGGAAGGTGTCGAACACCGGGGACATGCCGACGCCCCAGGCCGCGGCCGAGGCGAGCTTCGCGGCCGGGACCGTCTTCACCCGGCCCACGCCCGCGGTGTCGACGTAGGCCAGGACGATCCCGTGCACCCCCCGCCCGGTCAGCTCCGTGGCCAGCGCGGTGGCGCGCTCGACCTCGCCGGGGCGTCCTCCGGGCAACGGGTCGGCAAGGGTGGTCATACGTCCTCCACGGTCGCGTCCTGTGCGGTCGGCTGCCCCGTCAGGGTTTCACGGCCACCGCTCCGAACTGCGGTACCACGGCCGGGGAGTCGGAGTCCGGGCGCCACCGGGAGCACGGCACCAGACCCGGGTCGAGGAGGTCGAGGCCCTCGAAGAAGGCGGCGACGTCGGCGCGGCTGCGGGCGGTGATCGGGGGAGTGGCGTTCTCGTTCCAGAACTCCATCGCCGGGATGTTGCCCTCGCCGCCGAGGTCCGCGTCGAAGGTGGGGTGGGTGAGGACCAGGAAACTGCCCGACGGGACCGAGGCCATGACGCTGCGCACGACCTCCCGGGCGGCCTCGGTGTCGAGGATGAAGTTCAGGATGCCCAGCATCATCACCGCGATGGGACGGTCGAAGTCCAGGGTGCTCGTGGCCCGTTGGACGATCGACGCCGGGTCGTGGACGTCCGCGTCGATGTAGTCGGTGACGCCCTCGGGGGTGCTCGTCAGCAGCGTGCGGGCGTGGATCAGCACCAGCGGGTCGTTGTCGACGTACACGATCCGCGCGTCCGGTGCCACGCGCTGGGCGATCTCGTGCGTGTTGTCGACCGTCGGCAGTCCGGTGCCGATGTCGAGGAACTGCCGTACCCCGAGCTCACCGGCCAGGAACCGCACCGCCCGGCCGAGGAAGTCCCGGTCGGCGCGCGCCACTTCACGGATCACCGGGAACATGCCGGCCACGTGCTCGCCGACCCGCTGGTCGATCTCGTAGTTGTCCTTGCCGCCGATCCAGTAGTTCCACACCCGCGCGTTGTGCGCCACACCGGTGTTGAGCCGGGTAGGTCCCTCTGCCGGGGTGTCGCTGTCACTCACGTCCTGGCTCCTTGTCGCCCGCGTCGCCGTCCCCGCCATTGTGCCGCGAGTTGATCACCCGGCCCAAGGGTTCGCGACGATCGGGCACATGTTCTTCGGGACGGCGAACCGTCAGTCCAGGTTGCCGGGTTGGGCGGGCGGCGTCTTCCCGGCGAGTACGTCCTTCAGGTGCGAGGTGCCCTGCTCGACGGCAGCCCTGGTCGTGCCGGACTCCGTGCCGTCGAGGCCGCCCGACGTCACGGTGATCGCGTCGGTCCCGACCCGGACGACGGCCAACTCCAGGGTGAGCGTGGTGGGTTGGGCGGCGCCCGTGCTCGTGACGGTCACCTGGAGACCCTGCCGGGCGTCGCCCACGGCCGGCACCTCGTCCTCGATGACCTGGACCGTTCGCCGGCCGCCCTTGGAGTCGGTCGCGGTGAACTGGTCGCACTTCACCGGCAGCGTCTTCAGCCAGTTCAGGGAGGCGCCGAGCCGGGCGCGGTCGTAGGCGGCGACCTGGTACAACAGCCGGGACTCGCTCTGCTCGAACCCGGTCAGCGCGGACGCGCCCGACGGCTTGCCGAGGAGATCGTCGTCGTAGAGCGCGTCGAGGAGTTTCTGGCAGTCGGCGGCGTTCGTCTTCGCGGTGAGGAGGGCGCCGACGTCGACCTTGCCGATGAGGAGCTTGTCACCCCAGGCGGCGGCGTCCTTGACCTGCGTCCAGTCGTCCTCCAGGTCCGCCTCGGTGATCAGCGCGGCCTTGGCCCCCGCCCCGGTGAGAGCGGGGGCGGCGGACTTCCCGGTGCGGGGTGAGGCGAGCGGGGACTCGGCGGCGAGCGGGGAGGCGGCGACGTCCGAGGCGCCGTCAGCGCCCGCATCAACGCTGCCGCCGGAACAGGCCGCGCAGGTCAGCAGCGTGCCCGCCGCCAGGGCTGCGGCGAGGACACGGACGGGGCGGGAGGACGGGCGACGGTGCATGGCGGGGCCTCCGGGGGGAGTGGCGGTCCTCCTCAGGGCACCATCGGGCCGCCCGGCCCTCCAGCGCAGGGGGCCGTTCGGGTGAGAGGCGCGGTGTCAGGGTGTACGGTCCGGCGGCGGCTCGGGCGGGCCGGAATGCCGGTGCGGCAGATGCGGATGGTGCTCGTGCGGTGGGTGGGGTCCGTGTTCCGCGCGGCGCGCCCGTTCGGCCAGCCCGGCCTCCAGCACATGCACCGTGCGCCCGCCGCACTTCGGGCAGACCGCGTCGGCGAGCGGCGACCTCATGGCCCTGCCCTCCTCGTCGACGTACTCCTGCGTGGTCAGGCCGAAGGCGTCGGTCGGGTCGGTGAAGAACATGACCTGGAAGGTCGCCTCCCAGAAGTGGCCGCAGTCACCGCAGGTGAACGCGAAGGTCTCCGGAACGGCTCGGGGTTCCGCCGTCATGGCACGGTCCTCCCTCTGGTGGGGCGGGCGGTCGGAGCAGGCAGCAGTGCCCTCCAGCGCACAACGCCGCACGTCGTACGGCAACTCGAACGCCCCGTCCGGCATGCCCGTACCGGTCCCCGGCCCGACACTGGCCCAAGGCCCCGGCACCATGACGCGAAGGAGTGACCATGCTGCCCGGATTCCTCACCAGGGCGGTCGAGTTGCTGCTCGGCCGGGAGGGCCGCTCGCTCCATCTGAAGGCGGCGGGCGCGGCGACGGCGCTCCTCGGCGCGGTGATGCTCGTCGGCTCCTGGGCCGTGGTCGCCGCCGAACAGGGAGCCCGCGGCGCCAACCTGACGACATACCCGAGGGCCCTGTGGTGGTCGATCGAGACGGCGACGACGGTCGGGTACGGCGACTTCTTTCCGGTCACCCCGTGGGGCCGCGTCGTCGGCTCGGTGGTGATGGTCGTCGGCATCACCACCTACGGCCTGGTCACCGCGGCCCTGGCCACCTGGTTCGTCGGCCGCGAACAGCGCCGCCGCCACCGTCTCGCCCACGGAGCCAAGGAGTTGAGCGAGGAGACGGCCCGCGCGCTGCACGAACGCTTCGACCGGCTGGAGCGGTTGCTCGCCGGGAAGGGGGAGACCCCGTGACAGTACGCGGCCCGGTTCTCCACCTCGGCTACTCGGCCAGCGGCAGCGCGCGGAAGGCGTAGCCCTCCCACAGCCGCCGTGAGGTCTCCTCGGGGTAGGCGGTGACCACGGGGTGGGCGTCGAGGATCTGCACAGACCGCCGCTCGGTGTCGTAGGCAGGCCAGCCCGGGTCGCCCGTCCGCGCGAACTCCGTCCAGGACGAACGGAATCGGGACGACAGTGCCAGGGCCTCGGGGGAGGGCTCGACGTCGGCGAACAGCAGATTCCCCAGGTCGGCGTCGAAGGTGCCGAACAGCAGTGGGACGTCGAGGCCGTGGCAGGCGCCCAGCACACCGCCCAACCCCGGGGCGGGCCAGGTGAGTTCGTAGACGTGCGCGCGACCGCCGCCGGCGAACTGTGCCTCGGCCAGGTGCAGCGAGGGGATGCCGAGCAGCCAGTCGGTCTGGACGCGTTCGTACAACTCCTCGGGTGAGCCGTCCGGGAAGGCGTCGCGATACGCCGATTCGGCGTCCGGCCCGGGACCGAACCGCCGCAGTGCCGTCCTCGCGTCCGCCGGCATGATCTTGCCGGCCTGCCCGGAGAGTACGATGAACAGCCGGTACTCCTCCCGGTTGTGACCGACCATCAGCTCCACGTCCCGGGCCGCACCCGCAGCCAGCCCCTCCCAGGGCGTGACGGGCAGCACCTCGCCGTCCACGACGGGCGAGAACGGAGTCACCGTGTGGACGACCGAGCCCCAGCGGTCCTCGTACTGCGGCATTTTGGGGCCCAAGGTCTCGCCCACCGAGGGCAGTTGGCGCGGGTCCACGGTCGCCAGGTCGGCGGCCGTGGGGCGCAGTCCCGCCTCGGCGGCGAGCGCGGCGGCGATGTCCTTGGCCAGCGGGTCGGAGAAGAAGGTGCCGGGCGCGCTCTGTGCGATCGCCCGCCGGAACAGTCCGGACGCGCTCGGCATGACCAGCAGCGAGGCCACCGATCCGCCGCCGGCCGACTCGCCGAAGACCGTGACCTGCTCCGGATCGCCGCCGAACGCCGTGATGTTGTCCCGCACCCACTCCAGTGCGGCGACCTGGTCGAGCAGCCCCCGGTTGGCCGGCGCCCCCTCGATGCGCGCGAACCCCTCAATACCCACCCGGTAGTTGAGGCTCACGACCACGACGTCGCCGTCGCGCGCGATGTGCTGGGCGTCGTAGCCGGGGCTGCCCGCGTGCCCCAGCTTGTAGGCCCCGCCGTAGATCCACACCATGACCGGGCGGCGGGCCGCCGGATCGGGTGCGGGTGTCCAGACGTTGACGGTCAGCCAGTCGTCGCCCGTCGTTCCCGTCAGCACGCCCCGGCGGCCCTGGATGCCGGCCTCCTGCGGGGGCGGGGGCCCGAACTCAAGGGCGTCGCGCACGCCGTCCCAGGTGCGCACCGGGCGCGGTGCCTGGAAGCGGGCCTCTCCGACGGGCGGTTCGGCGAACGGGATGCCGCGGAACACCGCGAGCCCGTCCTCCAGCCGTCCGCGCACCGCACCGGCGGCGAGCCGCACCACGGGTGCGGCGGCCGAATCGGCAGCCTTGTCACGGGAGTTGGGGATCGTCATCGTGGACTCCTCGCTGGGGAACGACGGGGTGCGCGGGCAAGCCGAGGGCGGTCGCCGTCCCGCTGGGTGCGGGGCGGCGACCGCCGTGTGCTCGATGAACCAGAATGCCTCAGGCCTTGGCCTCGGAGACCTCCGGAGCCGGGGTCGGTGCCGCGTCGGCCGGTGCCTCGACGGCCGCACGGGCCTTCGGGATCAGGCTCGCGAGGAAGAAGGCCAGCAGCGCGGCGCTCGCACCGATCACCATGACCACCTTGAAGCCGTTCTCCGACGGAAGGGCGTGGCCGCCGAAGTCGGTGGTCATCTGGGCCAGGATCACACCGGCGATGGCGCTGGCGAAGCTGGTGCCCAGGGACCGCATCAGGGTGTTGAGGCTGTTGGCGGCGCCGGTCTGGGACGGGTCGACTGCGCCCATGATCAGGGCGGGCAGGGCGCCGTAGGTGAAGCCGACACCCGCGCCGATGATGCAGGACACCAGGATGAGGTGCCAGACCTCGGACATCAGCAGGATGTTCAGGGCGTAGCCGGAGGCCACGATCAGTGCGCCGATCATCAGGGTGACCTTGGGGCCCTTGGCCTTGGTGATGCCCGCCGACACCGCGGACATGGCCATCATGACCAGGCCCTGCGGGGCCAGCACCAGGCCGACCGTCAGCATCGACTTGCCCAGGCCGTAGCCGGTCTGCGTGGGCAGCTGGAGCAGCTGGGGGAGGACCAGGGACATCGCGAACATCGAGAAGCCGAGGGCGATCGAGGCCAGGTTGGTGAAGAGCACCTGCGGCTTGGCGGTCGTCCGCAGGTCGACCAGCGGCTGCGGGCCGCGCAGCTCGTACCAGCCCCAGGAGAGCAGGATCACGACGGCGGCGACACCGAGGACCAGGGTGGTCGCGCTGGTCCACCCCCAGTCGGAGCCCTTGGAGATCGCGAGCAGCAGCGAGACCAGTCCGGCGGACAGCCCGAGCGAGCCGACCAGGTCGAAACGGCCCCCGGTGCGGACCTTGGACTCGGGCACCAGCACCAGGACCAGCAGGAAGGACAGAACACCGAGGGCGGCGGAGATCCAGAAGAGGGAGTGCCAGTTGTAGTGGTCCGCGATGAAGGCGGCCGAGGGCAGACCCAGGGCGCCGCCGACGCCGAGCGAGGCGCTCATCAGGGCGGTGGAGCCGGCCAGCCGGTCGCTGGGCAGCACGTCCCGCATGATGCTGATGCCGAGCGGGACGACTGCGGCGGCCAGCCCCTGCAGCGCGCGGCCGATGACCATCGGGACCAGTGAGTCGGCCAGGGCGCACACGATCGAGCCGGACACCAGCAGCACGATGCTGGTCAGCAGCATCCGGCGCTTGCCGAACATGTCGCCGAGCCGGCCCACGACCGGGGTGGCCACGGCGGCGGCAAGCAGGGTGGCGGTGACCGCCCACGCGGTGTTCGACGCGGAGGCGTTCAGGTACTTCGGCAGCTCCGGGATGATCGGGATGACCAGCGTCTGCATCAGCGAGACGACGATTCCCGCGAAGGCCAGTACCGCGACGACGGCATTCGACCTCGGCGGAGCGGAGGAACCCGCCTCGGCGGGTCGGGCAAGGGCGTCGGACATGGCGGAGCCTCCATCGGGAACGAGCTGAGACGATCAGGGACAAGCTAACTTGCTTGACTCACTCAACCATAATGAGGTTGAGTGAGTTACGCAAGCACATTCTGGGTGTGGGCCGGTGAACGGGGGAGCAACGGCAGTTCGGTGACGACCTCGAAGCCGCCCTCGGGCCGGTGACCTGCGCGGAGCCGGCCACCGGCCGAGAGAGCGCGCTCCCGCATTCCGATGACGCCGTACCCGCCTCCGGTGGCGGGGGAGGAGGGCGGTGCCGTACCCCCGTGGTCGGTGACGGTGATGCCCAGCCGGTCGTGCGAGTAGCTGAGCCGTACCTCGGCCGAGCCGGCGCCCGCGTGCTTGGTCACGTTGGTGAGCGCCTCCTGCACGATGCGGTACGCCGTGAGATCCGTACCGGCGGACAGCGGCCGCGGTCTGCCCTCCGTACTGACGTGGACGACGAGCCCTGCGGGCTCGAACGAGGCGGCCAGCTCGCCGAGTCGGGCCAGCCCGGGCGCGGGCCCCGGGGGAGTCTCCGAGTCGTCCGCGTGCCGCAACAGGTCCACGGTGGCCTTGAGTTCGCGGACGGCCGACAGCGTGGTGCCCGCGAGTTCGCCGGCGATCCGCTCGGCCTCCTCGGGGCGGCTGCGCATCAGCCGTACGACGGTGCCGGCTTGGAGGTTGGCCAGTACGAGGTGATGGGCGACGACGTCGTGCAGATCGCGGGCGATCCGCATGCGTTCCTCGGTGACACGGTGCCGGGCCTCCTGCTCGCGGGTGCGTTCCGCGTGCTCGGCGCGGGCCTGCACCGCCTCCAGACAGGCCGCGCGGAGCCGGGTCGTGGTGCCCAGCGAGGTGGGCAGCAGCAGCCAGAAGGCCGGGCCGAGCAGTTTCAGGATCAGTGGTTCGCTGCCCGGGCCGACGATCACGGCCGTGCCCATCAGCAGGGCGATGCCGGAGGCGGTGAAGAGGTTCGCGGTGGTCCGCTCGGAGCGCAGGGCCAGCGTGTACAGCGCGACCATGAGCGGCCCGATCACCAGAACGGTGACGACGTAGCCGAGCGCGGCCACCGCCATGGCGCAGCAGAGCGTGACCACCACGGTGGTGCGCGGCAGGGTGCGCCGCCACAGCAGGGCGAGCGAGGCGAGACCCGAGACCAACACGCCGGGCCACCAAGGGACTTCGAGGTCGCGGCCCGGGATCGTCAGCACACTGCCGGGGAAGGCGCAGGCGAGGAGCGCGGCGGCGAGGACCAGGTCGACGGTACGGGGACGGCAGCGCAGCACCCGCTGCAGGCGGTGGATCATGGTGTGGGGGTCCTGTCCGGGGCGGCCGGGCGCGCGCCGGTGGCCGCCGGGGGCGGTGGGGCCGGCGCGCCGTCCGCTGCTCGTCTACTCGTGGAAGGTGACGACGATCTTCTCCGCCGCGCCCGGCGTCAGCGCGAGCTCGAAGGCATGCTCGACCTCGCCGAAGGGCACCCGGTGACTGATCAGCTTGGCGAACCGCTCGTGGTGCTCGACGATCTCCTGCGTGACCTCGAAGATCTCGGTGGGGTAGCCCTGCGAGGCGATCAGCGTCAGCTCGCTGCGCAGCATCCCGCCGAGGTCGATGTCGGCGCCCTTCTTCTGCACGGCGACCATGACCAGCTTGGCGCCCCACTTCGCGGAGTCGACCGTGGTGTTGACGACGGCCGCGACACCGGCGGCGTCGATGTAGATGTCGGTGCCGGCGCGCGGCTGGCCGAGCGCGTTGGCGGCCTGCCCGTGCAGCTCGGTGAGGCGTGAAGTCACGTCCTCCTCCGCGGAGTTGATCACGGCGTCCGCGCCGACCGCGAGCGCGGTCTCCAGGCGGGAGGCGATGACGTCGGCGACGACGACATGCTCGACCCCGCGCAGCTTCAGCCAGATCGCCGCGCCCAGACCGATCGGCCCGGCACCGAAGATGACGACCTTGTCGCCGGGTTTCGCCTCCGAACGGTTGACGGCGTGCCGGGCCACCGCCATCGGCTCGTTGAGGGCGGCGACGTCGAAGGGCACGGTCTCGGGGAAGACGGTGACGCTCTTGCCGACCTCGCAGTCCTCCAGCAGGAGGTAGTCGCTCATGGCGCCGTGCTTGCCGCCGCAGCCGATGATCCCGGAGGGCGAGCCCTGCGGGTTGACGACCACCCGGTCCCCGGCCTTCAGATCCGCCACCTCGGCGCCGACCTCGACGATCTCACCGGCCGGCTCGTGCCCGAGGGGGACCGGCACCATGGTGCCGCTCGCGCCGAACGGGCCGCCGCCGATGTGCAGAAAGAAGGTGTCGGTGCCGCAGATCCCACAGGCGCGGATCTTCATCAGGGCGTCCTTGGGTCCGGGCGCCGGACGCTCGACGTCCACCACGTCGATCTTGTCGACGGCGCCGGTCTGCACGGACTTCATCGTGGCCATGAGGGCTCGCTTTCCATGTGCGTGAGGGGTGTCACCGGCCCCGGCGGCGGACGGGGGGAGTGCTCCGACCGCCGGGACCGGCGACGGCGCCGTACTCCGTCCCCACGGTGTACGGCGCGACGGGGACACCTCCGCTTCGGTGACCCCAGCTCTGGACTTGCTTGAGTTAGGCAACCATATGCGTGTTACTTAAGTCAAGCAACTGTCCTGAGTCTTGCTTGACTCAGGCAAGTACCTGTTACGGTGGACGCATGCCCACACCGCCACCCGCAGCAGCGCCCGTCCCGGCGGACGTAGTCGAGATCGAGCGGGTCCTGACCCGGATCGCCTATCTGGCCGGGCGGGCCCGGCAGCACGAGCGTCTGATGGCGATGGTCGGGCTGCCCCTGGACCGGGCCGCCGTGGCGATCCTTCGCCACATCGCCGAGAGCGAGCCGCTGCGCCCCGGGGTCCTGGCGGTCCGGCTGTCGGTGGAGGCCTCCCATGTCACCCGCCAGCTGCGGCAGTTGGAGCAACTCGGCCATGTGGTCCGCATCCCGGACCCCGACGACGGCCGCGCCCAGCGCATCCAGCTCACCGACGGCGGACTGGCCGCCGTCAACCGCATCCGGGACGTGAGCCGCCGGGGTATGGAGGTGGCGCTGGCGGACTGGTCCCCGGAGGACCTGCGGCAACTCGCGGCGCTCTTCCACCGGTTGGTCGACGACTTCGTCACGCACGCCGAGGCGGCCGTGGACGTGTCCGCGGACGCCTCCGCCTGACCGTTCGGCGGATGTCCCGGGGCCGGCTCCCGGGTGCCATGTCAGGCCTTGAAGCCGATTCCTCCGTACAGCGAGATCGATCCCTCGCCGAGCGGTGTCTCGCCCTCCGCGAGTTCCGGGTGCCAGTCGGCCACGGACACGATCCCCGGGTCGATCGGCTCAAGCCCCTTGAAGAAGCTGCTCACTTCGGCATGCGAGCGGGCCACCAGGGTCACCCCGCCCGCCGCGTAGGCGGCGATGCCCCGCTCCACCTTCTCCCGCTCGAAGTCGGCGGTCATCGCGGACAGCACCAGAAAACTGCCCGGCGCCAGCGCGCCGATCAAGGTGTCCACCAGTTCGTGGGCGCCGTCCTCGTCCGCGATGAAGTGCAGCAGGGCGATCAGCGAGAGGGCGACCGGCCGGTCCAAGTCCAGGACACGGGCAGCCTGTTCGAGGATCGTGAGCGGTTCGCGGGCGTCGGCCTGGAGGTACTCCGTCGCGCCCTCGGGCGTGCCGCGCAGCAGCGCCGCCGCGTGGGCGAGAACGATCGGGTCGTTGTCGACGTACACGATCCGCGCGTCCGGCGCGGTGGACTGGGCGATCTGGTGGAGGTTGGGCGCGGTCGGTATCCCGGTGCCGACGTCCAGGAACTGCCGGATGCCCGACTGCTGGGCCAGCAGCCGCGTCGCCCGCTGCATGAACCAGCGGTTGGCCCGTGCGGTGCGTGGGGCGCCCGGGTCAAGTGCCGTGATGTGACGGCCCAGTTGCTCGTCGACCGGGTAGTTGTCCTTGCCGCCGAGGAACCAGTCGTACACCCGGGCCGGATGCGGCTTCGACGTGTCGATCCGTTGGACGGCGGGTTCTGTCCCGGTCACGCGAGGCTCCTCTGCTCGACCCTGTTCCACGACGACCCCGACGGGGTGTGCGAGAAGTTTGGCACGGTCATGCCGACCGCGTGCCGCCGGCCGACACGCCGTCCAGGAAACGGATCAGGTCCGCGAAGACCTCCGCCCGGTTCGTCTCGTGGAACACCTCGTGCCGGGCGCCCGGATACACGTACTCGGTCAACTCGCCGCCGCTCAGCCGCTCGACGCCCACACGACTGCCCGGGAGCGGGACGAGCCGGTCGTCGCCGCCGTGCAGCCAGAGCAGCGGCAGCCGGCCGATGCCGCCCGCGTCGGCGACCGTCGTCAGGGTGCGGGCGAAGGCCTCCAGCGTCGGCCGCTTCATCGGACCGTGCCAGACCAGCGGATCCGCGGCGTACGCCGCACCGACCTCCGGGTCACGGGAGAGCGCGGCCGGACCGATCGGGGTGTCCGGGATCTCGGCGAGGGCGAGCAGCCGGCCCGGCAGCTCCCAGGCACCGATCACCGGCCCCGACAGCACCAGCGCGGTGAGCTCGTCGCCGTAGCGCTGGGCGAAACGGGACGCGATCAGGCCGCCCATGGAGTGGCCGATCAGGACCAGGGGGACGCCCGGGTAGCTGGCGCGGGCCAGGTCGGCGACCGAGTGCAGGTCCGTGACCACGTCCTCGAAGTCCTCGATCAGCACGCGCTCTCCGGCCGACCCGCCGTGACCCTGGTGGTCGGGACCGTAGACGGCCGCGCCGTGCGCCACCAGTACGGCGGCCAACTCGGCGTACCGGCCGATGTGCTCGCCGTAGCCGTGCGCGACGAGGGCGACGTACCGCGGATGCTCGTGCGGCCACTCGCGTGCGGCGATCGTGCTCCGGGTACCGGGGAGGACATGCTCGCGGGTGTCGGCCACAGCCAGAAACTAGCATCGCCCGCCGAACCTCATGATCCGCCGGGGTGTGGCAGGGGCCACCTGGCGAGACGCTCCTTACGCAGGCTGATGTAAGGACATACGATCGGTCCTCGCATGAACACGATGACGCTCTGGCACATATCCGGCTGGGAATTCGCCGCGCTCGCCGCCGCGGCGCTGCTCGTCGGCTTCTCCAAGACCGCCGTGAGCGGGGCCAACACGGTCAGTCTGGCGATCTTCGCGGCCGTCCTGCCCGCCCGCGCCTCCACCGGCGTACTGCTCCCGATCCTGATCGTCGGGGACGTGCTCGCCGTCCTCACCTACCGGCGGCACGCCCACTGGCCCACCCTGTGGCGGCTGTTCCCGGCGGTCGCGGCCGGAGTCGTGATCGGGACCCTGTTCCTGGTGTGGGCCGACGACGCGGTCGTACGGACGTCCATCGGTGCGATCCTGCTGCTCATGGCCGGGGTCACCCTATGGCGCCGGCGCAAGGCCGAGACCGACGACGAACCGGACTCGGTGGCCACCAGGGCCGGGCGGGTGAAGGCCCGCTCCTACGGGGTGCTCGGCGGTTTCACCACGATGGTCGCCAACGCCGGCGGCCCGGTCATGTCGATGTATCTCCTCTCCGCGGGCTTCCGGAAACTGGGCTTCCTCGGCACGTCGGCCTTCTTCTTCCTGATCGTCAACGTGACCAAGGTGCCCTTCAGCGTCGGGCTCGGCCTGATCGACGGCCACTCACTGCTGCTCGACGCGGCACTCGCGGCATTCGTCGTGCCCGGCGCGCTGATCGGCAAATGGGCCGTGAACCGCATCAACCAGCGACTGTTCGAGCAACTCGTGATCGCGGCGACGATCATCGGCGGACTGCAGCTGCTCCTGCGCTGACGGCCGGCGCGTCACAGCCGGAGGGTGAACCAGGTCGTCTTGCCCTGGTCGGTGGGGCGGACACCCCAGCCGTCGGCGAGGGCGTCGACCAGGATGAGGCCCCGGCCGGACTCGTCGTCCTCCGCCGCCGGCCGTGGCTGCGGCAGGTGCGGGCTGAAGTCGCTGATCTCGATGGCCAGTTCGGTGGCGGTACGGCGCAGCTGGAGGCCCAGGGGGCCCTCCGCGTGCCGGAACGCGTTGGTGAGTATCTCGGAGACCAGGAGCCGAGCGTCGTCCGCCCGGTGGGCGCAGTTCCAGGCGGTGAGCGTCTCGACGACGAAGGAACGGCCCTCGGCCGCGGCGCGGGCCGTGGCCGGCAGCTCCAGCCCGACGGTGTCCAGGGGCGCGCCGGGAAGCCGGGCCAGCAGCAGGGTGACGTCGTCGTTGTGGCCCTCGGCATCGGGCAGCATGGCCGTCAGTACGCGGTCGGCGGCGGACTCCAGCTCGGCGGTGGCGATGAAGGCGGCGCCGAGAACATCCGCCAGCTCGTCGATCTGGTACTCGATGTCACTGCCGGGGGTCTCCACCAGACCGTCGGTGTAGAGGACGAGCGTCGCGCCGGGCGGGATCTCGGTGGCGGACTGCTGGTAGAGGACGTCGCCCACGCCGAGCGGCGCGTTCACCGGGGCGTCCAGCCGGTGGGCGCGGCCGCCGGTGCCCGCGACCAGAGTGGGCAGATGGCCGGCCGAGCAGGTGGTCACGGAACCCGCGTCCGGCGCGATCACGACGTAGCAGCAGGTGACCAGCTGGTCTGGCAGGTCGAGGTCGGCCACGACCGCGTCCAGCGCCTGCATGAGCTGACGGGGCTGCATCCCGGTCTTGGCCAGCGCGTGGGCCGCGGAGCGCAACTGCCCCATCACGGCCGCCGCTTCGAGACCACGGCCCATGACGTCACCGATGAGGACGCCGACCCGGCCGGCACCGAGCGGAATGATGTCGAACCAGTCGCCGCCCACCCCCGCCCCCTGCGTGGCGGGCAGATAGCGGCTCGCGGCGGCCAGCCCGGGAATGGCCGGAGGAGTGCCCATCAGGCTGCGCTGCAGGGTGAGGGCGATGTGCTTCTGCTGCTCGTACAGGACCTTCAGCTCGGCCTCGGCACGTGTGCGGTCACTGATGTCCCGGACGATGGCACAGGCGCCGATCACCCTGCCCCGCGTGTCGCGGGTGGGCCACAGCGTGACGTCCACGTCGAGCATCGTGCCGGCCCTGGTCAGCCGGAGGGTCTCGAAGTGCTCGATCTTCTCGCCCTGGCTCAGGCGCTTCATGAGCAGGGCGATCTCCTCCTTGCGCTCGGGCGGCGCCAGCATCGACACGTGCCGGCCGATCACCTCCTCGGCCGTGTACTCGTAGAGCCGCTGCGCGGCGGCGTTCCAGTAGGTGATGCGGCCGTCGAGGGTCTTGGCGAGGATCGCGTCCTGGGATGACTCGACCAGGGCGGCGAGTTCGTTGATGCGGGCCTCGGCGGCCTTGCGTTCGCTGACGTCGCGGACGGCGGCTGAGACGAGGAGGCCGTCGGTGGTCTCCAGGGGGCTGAGGCTGATTTCGACGGGGAATTCGCTGCCGTCCTTGCGGAGGCCGTGGAGTTCGAGGCCGGCGCCCATGGGGCGTACTTGTTGGGTGCTGATGTAGCCGTTGCGGTGGACGGCGTGGTGGGCGCGGAAGCGGCCGGGGATGAGTATTTCGACGGGGCGTTCGAGGAGTTCTTCGCGTCGGTAGCCGAAGAGGGACTCGGTCTGGGCGTTGACGAGTTTGATGGTGCCGGTGTCGTCCACGATGACCATCGCGTCCGGGGCCGACTCCAGCAGACTCCGGAACCTCTCCTCGGCGGCCTTGCGTTCGCTGACGTCGCGGACGGCGGCTGAGACGAGGAGGCCGTCGGTGGTCTCCAGGGGGCTGAGGCTGATTTCGACGGGGAATTCGCTGCCGTCCTTGCGGAGGCCGTGGAGTTCGAGGCCGGCGCCCATGGGGCGTACTTGTTGGGTGCTGATGTAGCCGTTGCGGTGGACGGCGTGGTGGGCGCGGAAGCGGCCGGGGATGAGTATTTCGACGGGGCGTTCGAGGAGTTCTTCGCGTCGGTAGCCGAAGAGGGACTCGGTCTGGGCGTTGACGAGTTTGATGGTGCCGGTGTCGTCCACGATGACCATCGCGTCCGGGGCCGACTCCAGCAGAGCCCGGAACCTTTCTTCCACCGCTCCCGGACCGCTCGTCGGCGCCGCCGTGATCGTGTCGTCCATCTCTGCCCCAACCGCGTGGATTCTGACGGTGATCCGGGCAATACCAGCGCATTCCCGCATCCTCCGGGCCTGCCTGCCGCTTACTGGCCCGACAACGGCGGAACCTGCCCACAGGCGTGCCCATACGCGACCGAGTTCCACCACCCCCTGCCTGCGCCGCGACCCCCGGTGCTCGTAACCCGCGGCACGGCCTCGTAGGCTCGCCGCCATGCCCCCGCACCTCCTGATCCTCGGCGGCACCACCGAGGCACGTGAGCTGGCCGCCGAGCCGGCGGTACGGCGTCCCGGGGTGCGGGTGACCGTCTCCCTCGCCGGGCGGGTCTCGCGGCCGGGGGAGCTGGCCGGGGAGGTACGGATCGGCGGGTTCGGCGGCGCCGAGGGGCTGGCCGAGTGGCTGCGCGAACACCGCGTGGACGCGGTCGTCGACGCCACGCACCCCTTCGCCGAGTCGATCACCGCGAACGCGGCGCGGGCCGCGGCGGACACCGGGCTGCCCGTCGTGGTGCTGCGCAGGCCCGGCTGGCGGCCGGGCCCCGGAGACCACTGGCACCTGGTCGACTCCGTGCCCGAGGCCGCCGACGCACTGCCCGGACTCGGACACCGCGTCCTCCTCACCACCGGCCGCCTGGGCCTCGCCGCCTTCGCCCACCTGTCCCAACTGCACTTCCTCGTACGGTCGGTGGAGCCGCCCGAGCCCCCGATGCCGCCGGACACCGAGGTACTGCTGGCACGCGGGCCCTTCACCGTGGCCGACGAGGCGGCGCTGCTCCGCGAGCACCGGATCGACGTCCTCGTGACGAAGGACAGCGGGGGAGCGGCGACGGCGGCCAAGCTGACGGCCGCGCGGGAGGCGGGCGTCCCGGTGGTGGTCGTACGACGGCCGCCGTTGCCGAGCGGGGTGAGCGCGGTGCCCGACGTCGCAGGGGTGCTGGAGTGGCTGGGGCGGCTGGAGTTCAGCCCGGGGCGATGACCGTGGCCCGGAGACGGTCCACCGCGCGCAGCACCTCGTCCCGGTTCTTGGCGCTCTTCATCCACGCCGGGAGCCGGGCGACCAGTGTCATCTTCTGCCCCGTGTCGTACCAGGGCGCGCGTTCGCGCAGGTCGGCGGCGACGAACCGCCTGATCAGGTCCAGGTGTTGGAGGTTGTACGCCCACAACTCTCCGTGTCTGGTGTCGGTCCGCAGCCACAGGGCCGGGCAGGAGCAGGCGCTGGAGTACCGCGAGGAGCGGCCCGCGCCGGCACCGATCCGGCACAGGCCGCAGGACCGGCAGACCACGCGGCTGTGCGGATGGTTCATGCAGTCGGCGTCCGGCGGGGTGCACGGGCGCCGCTCGAAGTGGGCGATCCGCTCGCAGCGCGGGCACCGCACCAGCGTCGACGACGCGAAGTCGGCGAGCGTGGCGCGAGGGTCGTGGAAGCGCACGGGCGTCGGGGACATGCCGTGAGTATGACCATGGCTCAGCTCGCCCGGCACCCGGTCTTTCAGGAGGTGGAGCTCTCCGCCAACTCCGCCGGGCGCTGCGGGAGTCCGGAGCTCAGGTCCTCCACCAGGAGGCGCTTGGCGATGGTGTCGACCGCGGCGCGCAGGTCGGCGCCGGAGGGGCGGCCGATGTCCTGCTGGACCCGGTCCTCCAGCCAGTTGCCCCATGCCCTGCCGATGATCTCGGCCTCGCGTTCGCCCGCCGCGGTGTGGGAGAGGAGGGAGCCGGTGCGGGTGAGGTAGCCCTCCTCGACCATGCGGTCGAAGACCGGGAGGAGCACCTCCGGGGGCATGTGCCGACGGGCGGCGATCAGGCCGAGACTCGCATGGCCGACCATCCGGCCGAACAGTTCGACCTGCATCACGGCCCAGGCGCCGGCGATGTCCAGCCGGGTGTCGGAGTCCGTGATGATCCGCCGGGCGGTGTCGAGGTCCGTGCTGCCGATGACCTTGCCGACGGCCGCTTCGAGGAGGCGTTGCGAGTCCGCGCCGCGCGGCGAGGCGAAGCCCTCGCCCATGTCGGTGGAGCCCATCCGCGCGCTGTCGCGCAGCTCGACCTGCTTGAGGAACAGGGCGACCACGAAACCGATCACCGCGACCGGGACCGTCCACCGGAACACCGTCTGGATGGTGTCGGCGTACGCGTTGATGATCGGCGCGGCGGTGGCGTGCGGCAGCCTGTGCAGGCCCTCGGGACTGGTCGCCGCCTTGGTGATGACGGCCGGGCTCAGCGCACTGGCCTTCGCGGCGGACACGATCCCGTCCTTGAGGTTGGGTCCCAGGGTGTTGGCGTAGATCGTGCCGAAGACGGCGGTGCCGAACGAACTGCCCAGCGTACGGAAGAAGGTGACGCCGGAGGTGGCGGTGCCCAGGTCGGTGTACTCGACGGTGTTCTGCACGGCGATCGTCAGCACCTGCATGCACAGCCCGATGCCGGTGCCGAGCACGAACATGTACACCGATTCCAGGAACGCGCCGGTGCCGGGACCCATGAGGGACATCAGATACAGCCCGACGCCCATCACCGCGGAGCCGACGACCGGGAAGAGACGGTACTGGCCGGTCTTGCTGACCACGTTGCCGCTGAAGACGGACGCGATCAGCAGCCCGATCACCATGGGCAGCGTCCGCACACCGGAGATCGTGGCCGAGTCGCCGTCGACGTACTGGAGATAGGTCGGCAGATACGTGAGCGCCCCGAGCATCGCGAAACCGACGATGAAGCTGAGGATCGAGCAGACCGCGAACACCGGGTTGCCGAACAGCCGCATGGGCAGCATGGGTTGCTCGGCCCGCGTCTCCACCCAGCAGAACAGGCCGAGCGCGATCGCGCCGCCCACGAACAGGCCGATGATGGTCGCCGAACCCCACGCGTACTCGTTGCCGCCCCAACTCGTCGCCAGGATCAGGGAGCTCGCGCCGACCGCGACCAGCGCGATGCCCAGGTAGTCGATGACGGGCCGCACCGCCGACCTGACCACCGGGATGGTGCGCGCTGCCGCGATGACGACGACGATCGCGATCGGGACGTTGACGTAGAACGCCCAGCGCCAGGTCAGGTGGTCGGTGAACAGGCCGCCCAGCAGCGGTCCGACGACCGTGGCCACGCCGAACACCGCGCCGATCGCGCCCTGGTACTTGCCGCGCTCCCGCAGCGGGATGACATCGGCGATCAGCGCCATCGCCGTCACCATCAGCCCGCCCGCGCCGATGCCCTGAACGGCCCGCCAGGCGATCAGCAGCGTCATGTTGGTGGCCAGACCGCACAGGAACGAGCCCGTGATGAACACGATCGCCGAGACCTGGAAGACCACCTTGCGGCCGAAGAGGTCACCGAACTTGCCGACCAGCACGGTCGCCACGGTCTCCGCCAGCAGATAGGCGGTGACCACCCACGACATGTGTTCGGCACCACCCAGGTCCGACACGATCGTCGGCAGGGCCGTGCCCACGATGGTCTGGTCGAGGGCCGCGAGCAGCATGCCGAGCATGATCGTCACGAAGACGACGTTGCGGCGGCGAGGGTCCAGCACGGGGGGCTGCTGCGCGGAGGGCAGCGCGGTTTCCTCGGCGACTGTCACGAGGTCACCTTCACACCGATGGACCCTCCCTGCACAGTGGGCGAGGCCGCTCGGGTGCTGCCCCGCGCGCTACTCCGCGGCCGGATGGCGGCGCAGCAGATACGTGTCCATGATCCAGCCCTTCCGCTCACGGGCCTCCGCGCGCAGCCGCTCGATGCGCGGGGCGGCCTCGGCTATCGGCCCGGAGGCGAGGATCTCGTCCGGAGTGCCGATGTAGGCGCCCCAGTAGATGTCGATGTCCTGGTCGGCGTACTGCCGGAAGGTCTGCTGCGCGTCGAGCATCACGACCACGTCGTCCACCCCCTCCGGGAACCCCTCGGACAGCCGCCGGCCCGTGGTGATCTGCACCGGCCGGGCCACCCGGTTCAGCCCCGTGCGGTGCCGCGCGACGAGCGCCGAGACACTGCTGATGCCGGGCACGACGTCGTACTCGAAGGCCACCGTGCCCCGCTCCAGGATCTCCTCCAGGATCCCGAGCGTGCTGTCGTACAGCGAGGGGTCCCCCCACACCAGGAACGCGCCGCTCTCGTCCTCGCCCAACTCCTCGGCGATCAGCCGCTCGTAGATGTCCGCGCGGGCGCTGCGCCAGTCCCCGACCGCAGGGGAGTACGCGGCACCCCCGGCCTTCCGGTCCCGCTCCGGGTCGCGCGCCTCGACCAGGCGGTACGTCCCCTCCGGTATGTGCGCGTCGAGCATGTCCCGGCGGAGCCCGGTGAGATCGGACTTCACCTCGCCCTTGTCGAGGAGGAAGAACACGTCCGTGCTCCGCAGCGCCCTGACCGCCTGGAGGGTCAGCTGCTCGGGGTCGCCCGCGCCGATACCGATGACATGAATCTTTCGCACGCCCCCGAGTCTGCCCCACGCCACTGACAGTCCGTGCACCGCACCGGCACCGACCGCCTACGACGCCCCACGCGACCGGCTATGGGGCCGCACGCAGCCGGGGCGCCCGCGCCCGCGCGTCCACGTTCCCGCCGCCCCGCTCCACATCGTCCCCGAGCTCCCGCGCCCAGGCGGCGACCCCCGCGAGATCCATCCCGTACGGCCGCTCCCGCCCGGTCAGGGACGCCCACTCCTGCACGCCCCCGGCTCCGCGCCGCAGCAGCCGGGCGCCGCCGGTGACGTTCCCCCGGGCCGCGTGCGTGAGCCCCACCGCGAGCTGGGCGAGCCCGCGCCACAGGGCACGCTCCTCGTCCGGCCCCGACTTCCAGGCGTCCTCGAACACCTCGTGCGCGTGGAACGGCTTCCCCTCGTCGAGCAGTGCCTGCGCCTCGACGACGGTCTCCTCCGGCGCCCGCACGACGCCCTCGGGCTGCCGTGCCACGCCGTCCGCGCCGTACAGCAGCGGCCGCCCGAGCCCGTCCCGGGGCCGGGCGTTGCGCGCCCGCCCGGCATTGTCCCGGTCCCGCACGTCGTTCGTACCGTCCGCAGCGTCCGAGGATGTGTCGCTCATACGACGATTGTCCCGCGCCCGGCACCGGCTTCGGCGCACCCCCGGGCGTGGGGTAGGCTGCTGTTCGCGCGATCACGCGGTTCACCGCAGGAAAGCGCACCGGGACGTGGCGCAGCTTGGTAGCGCACTTGACTGGGGGTCAAGGGGTCGCAGGTTCAAATCCTGTCGTCCCGACTCTACGGAGTCGCAGGTGAGGGGCGGTTTCGGAGAGATCCGGAACCGCCCCTCGATCATTTGGTCACGGCTTGCGCGCGACCGCCCCGTACATCGCGATGTCCTCATCGCGTATGTTCTGCTCGCCCGTGCCGTCCGGGTGCCACTTGTGGACCTGGACGATGCCGGGTTCGACCAGCTCCAGTCCGTCGAAGAACTCGTGGGCCTCGTCGATGGTGCGCAGCCGCATCGGCATGTCGCGGGCCGCGTACTCGCGGGCGACGCGGCCCACCTCCTGCGGCGCGAACTCGGCGGTGCCGATCGACATCGCGAGGTAACTGCCCGAGGGGAGAGGCTCCAGCAGCCGCCGTACGACGCCCACCGCGTCGTCCGCGTCGAGCATGAAGTGCACGATGGCGATCACCGTCAGCGCCACCGGTCGGGAGAGGTCCAGGGTCTCGCGCAGTTCCGGCGCGTCGAGGATGGTGGACGGTTCGCGGAAGTCGGCCTCGATGTACGACGTCCTGCCCTCGGCCGTGCTGGAGAGCAGACCCTGGGAGAGGGTGAGGACGATGGGGTCGTTGTCGACGTAGACCACCCGTGACTCGGGAGCCACCTGCTGGGCGATCTCGTGCAGGTTCGGGGAGGTGGGGATGCCGGTGCCGACGTCCAGGAACTGGCGTACGCCCGCCTCCTCGGCGAGCCAGCGCACGGCCCGGTTCATCCAGTCCCGGTTGGCGCGCATGTGGATCGGGAGCGCGGGCCACTCCCGGGACATGGCGTCGCCCGCCTCCTTGTCGGCGGGGTAGTAGTCCTTCCCGCCCATGATGTAGTCGTAGATCCGCGCGGAGTGCGCGTGTTCGGTGTCGATGCGGTCGGCCGGCCATCCGTTGTCGGTCAACGCCGTGTCTCCCATGCGAGTTGTGAAGGTTCGGGATGAACGCTCAGTAAAAACAATGGGGTTCACAGAAGGAAGTCGGCGTCACCCGCCTTCACGCCAGTGACGAAGCTCGTCATTTCGTTGGGTGTGAATACCAGCGCCGGGCCGTCGGGGTCGGTCGACTGACGTACGGCGACGCGTCCGTCGGCGAGCTTCTTCACTTCCACGCAGGCGCCCCCTGCGTCGTCGCTCCACGGCTTGGTCCAGCCGCGCGCGCCCAGGTTCCGGGACGGTATGCCGTTGCGTATGTGGTGGTGCACGTCAGAGCTCCTTGCGAATCGCACCGAGGAGGGCCTCGGTCTTGCGGGCGGGCGCCGCCTGGGCACCCAGCCGGTCCAGGGCCTCGCGATACACCACGACGTCGTCGCCCTTGTCCAGATAGACAGCGCCCACCAGGCCGTTGAGATAGACGATGTCGGGCAGTTCGGGTGCCCGGAACCGGAAGAGATGGAACGCCCCGGCTCGCATGGCCGGGTGCGGGCCGTTGGCGAACGGCATGATCTGCAGCGTCACCTGAGGCAGCCGGTTGACCTCGATCAAGTGGGCGATCTGGGCGCGCATCACCGCGGCACCCCCGACCGGCCATCTCAGCACCGTCTCGTCCATCACGACCCACACCCGCGGCGGCGCTTCGCGGGTCAGGAGTTCCTGGCGGCGCATGCGAAGGGCGACCCGGCGCTCCGTGGCCTCGGTGGGGGCGTGCGGGTTGCCCGCGCCGAGCAGGGCCCGTGCGTACTCCTCGGTCTGCAGCAGCCCGTGGACGAACTCGTTCTCGTAGGCGCGGACCTGCAACGCCGCCTGTTCCAGGCTCAGATACGCGGCGAACCAGTCCGGCATGACGTCGCGGTACGTGTGCCACCAGCCGCGCTTGCTGGCCTCGCGGACCGACTTCAGGAAGGTGTCGATCTCCTGACGGTCCGTCACCCCGTAGACCTGCAGCAGCTTTTCGGCGTCCGCCAGGCGAAGGCGGGCCACCTTGGCGGCCTCCATCCGGCGGATCGTGGAGTGGCTGACACCGATGGCCGCGCCCGCCTGCTCGTACGTGAGTCCCGCACGGTTCCGCAGTTCCTCCAGCTGGCGGCCGAGGATCATGCGCAGGACGGAGGGGGCGCCGCCCCAGTCGGTCTCTGCGGTCACGGTCTACCTCCCTTGCGCCTCCAGCTCCGGGCGGCAGCCTGGCAGGGCTTGGCTCTTCAAGGACTCTTTCGATCACTTCCTGGCGGAAGCAGCATGCACTTCGCGACGTGCAATTTTCAACTTGTTGGTTGCGATGCGTTGTTGGCAGGTGCCACAGTGAGCATGTCGTTACGGCTCGTCGAAGAGCCGTACGGCGCAGCCCAGTTGGGGGAAGAGGGCTGTGACCTGCGTTGGCCCGGCAGGGTCGCCGTCCGCGCCTCGTACGCGGCCGGTCGGCGCGATACCGGCACCGCCCAGGGTGCGAAGGCACATGAAAGGTGTACGGCGATGGCTCCGCCCTCTGTCCCCCAGCCGCTGGATCGACCTCCCGGAGGCGGGCAGCCTGGCCGACTCCCTGGGCCCCAAGGCCCCGGCCGGCTCGCCTCCGGGAACCAACACCCCCGCCAAAGCCATCTGTTCGGCCTGCCGGCGACCCCGGCGTCGGTCGGTCTGGCCCGCAGGACCGTGGACGAAGTGCTCATCGCGTGGGGCGTCCGCGAAGCCGTCCGGGACAACGCCGTCGTCGTGACCTCCGAACTCGTCACCAACGCGGTCACGCACTCCGCGAGCGACTGGATCGTCTGCGAGGTGCGGAGCACGGACGGAGTCCTCCGGATCGAGGTCGAGGACCAGAACCGCGGTTCCACGCTCCCGGTACCCGGTCGGCCCGGCCCCGACGACCGGGGCGGGCGCGGTCTCCTGCTCGTCGCAGTGCTGAGCAGCGACTGGGGAACGGCGGACGTCCCGCACGGGTCCGGGCGGATCGTCTGGGCCGAACTGGCCACGGACGCGGGCGAACCCGTCCCGCCCTGACGCCCGCCCGTCCAGCCGGCCTCACTTCTCCGCCCGGCCTCACTTCTCCAATCTGCCCCACCTCTCCGCCCGGCCAATCCCCTCACCCGGCCGAAGGGTCATCCCCCCATGTACCGATCGCACAGCCGCGACCCGATCCCGTCCCCCTCCGAACCGTTGGCCCACAGCCTCGCTCCCCCTCCGGATCCCGCCGAGCCGCCGACGCACGAACGCATCCGCTCCGGACGCCTGGTGATCCCCGCGCCGTTACGCGCGAGCCTCGGATACGACGCCGTGGGCATGCCCCGGGAACACGGGGAACGCATCCTGGACCGTCTGCGGCGAGTCGGCTGCATCTTCGCCGACGCCCGGCGCTGGTGGTGGATCGTGTCGGCCGGTTCGCACATCGGCGTCATCTGGCCGCCGTCCGTCAGCTACGCGATCGACGCCCAGATGGCCGACCCCTCCTGGACGAGCACCCGCCCGAAACCGGGCCTGGAGCATCCCCGGCTGATCCATTCGCCCAGGGCCGGGCAGCCCTACACGCCGCCGATACCCCTGTACTTCCTCACCTGCCGCGTCGCCGGCAGCACTCCGCGCTGGTCTCCGGACGCGGCGAACCGACCAGCCGCACAGTGATCCGAGACGGCCCCCGACGCGTTTCCCGTCCGGTGGGGTGTCGGTAGGAACACCCCCGATCCGGTCCTCAGGCCCAGGGACTGTGTGTGCCGTCGGCGGCAGGATTCAAGGCGTACCGAATCCACCACACGGAAATTCCGGGGGACCCCATGAACGAAATGTCGGCCAGGCGTCTTGCGGGCGGTGCGGCAATCGCCGCCGCTGTCGCTCTCATCGTGGAAGTTCCGCTGTACTTCATCTATTCGGGACCGCCGCCGGACGCGAATGTTCTCTCCCGGCTGCTGATCGGGATCGTCGCGCTGGCGTTTCTGCTGGTGTTCGTGACCGCCTTCCGCGAAATGGTGAAGCGTGTGAATCCCGCGTATGAGTGGGCCGGGTCCATGGCCTTCACCGCGGGGCTGGTCTACACGACGATCACGCTGGTCTCCAGCGGTCTGGAAGCCGGTGCCGTCATCGCCGCCGACCATCCGATCGACCCGACGATCGACGTCAGCGGCACCTACATTCTCTACGGGTCGATCTCCCGGCTCATGCTCGCGTTCTTTCTGACCGCGCTGGGATTCGCCGTCTCCCGCACGGAACTCCTGCCGCGCTGGACCAGCAGGTCGGCCTATGTCCTGGCCGGAATCAATCTGGCTTTCGTGCCGTCTCTGTTCTTCGGGAACTCTCCCGCGAATTTCTACGCGGCGAACGGCTGGGGCACCACCGCTCTCATGGGTGCGATTCTCAGCTACTGGCTGCTGGCGCTGGGCATCTCCACCTACCGCAGCGCGAAAGCGCCGGCGCCGCGGAACTGACCGCCCGGAGGCCCCCTGCGGTCGCCATACCCGGGGAGGGGGTGGTGATCGCAGGGCCCGTCCCGGACCTCCCCGGGGGGGGGGGCGGGCCGGGGGCGGCCGGGGGTGCGGCGGGGGCAGCGGTGGGGAGGGGGCGCACGCGGGGGCTCTGAGCGCGGCA
>NZ_JBFAJD010000038.1:0-95201 GCF_040655035.1 Streptomyces sp. NPDC050549 | reverse complement strand
TCCTGCCGTTCCTCTACAACGTGTGGAAGACGGCCAAGTACGGCAAGAAGGTCGAGGTCGACGACCCGTGGGGCTACGGCCGCTCGCTCGAATGGGCGACATCCTGCCCGCCGCCGCGGCACAACTTCCTCACCCTGCCGCGGATCCGCAGCGAATCCCCGGCGTTCGACCTCCACCACCCCGAGATCGCTGCTCTCGACCAGCTCGAGAACGCGCATCACGGTGACAAGGCCCTCGCCGGCGGCAAGGAGGCGGGCAAGTGAAGGTCCAGGGCAGGATGTTCATGTGGCTGAGCATCTTCGTGCTCGCCACGGCGATCGTCTACGGCGTCTGGTCCAAGGAGGCGGCCGGTACCACGGCCCTCTTCATGGCCTTCGGCCTGTGCATCATGGTCGGCTTCTACCTGGGCTTCACGGCCCGGCGGATCGACACGCTGGCGCAGGACAACAAAGAGGCCGACGTCGCGGACGAGGCCGGCGAGGTGGGCTTCTTCAGCCCGCACAGCTGGCAGCCCCTCGCCCTCGGCATCGGTGGCGCGCTGGCCTTCCTCGGCGTGGCCATCGGTTGGTGGCTGCTGTACTTCTCGGCGCCGCTCATCATGCTCGGCCTGTTCGGCTGGGTCTTCGAGTACTACCGCGGTGAGAACCGCACGCAGTAGCACACACGGAACGCCCACGAGCCCGGACACTCCGTCAGGAGGGTCCGGGCTCGTGCTTTTGCCGCACCACTGGTCCCTCGTCCGAGTGACCCACCGCGCCGCCGCTGACGAACCTTCATAGCCTCGGCTCATGAACCACTCTCCGCGCATCCGCACCGTCGTCAGCTGCACCCTGCTGGTGATCTCCCTCGGCGCGGGCGTCACCGCCTGCGGGTCCGGCGGCGGCAACCCGCTGTCGGACAAGCCGTACGACGCGGCGGGGCAGATCTCCTTCAACGGTCCGTCCGGCAAGGGCAAGAAGGCCGACCCCGACAAGCCCCTGGAGGTCACCGCTTCCGGTGACGACGGGCGGATCACGGACGTCACGGCCACGGACGCCACGGGGCGCTATGTCACGGGCGAACTCAACGCCGACGGCACCCGCTGGCGCAGTACCTCTCCGCTGGCCGCCAACGCCCACTACACGGTGCGGGTGAGCACGGAGGACGAGGACGGCGCCCCCGGCCGCAAGGTCCTCACCTTCGACACCACCAAGCCGACCACCAAGAAGAGCCTGACCGTGAAGTTCGGTCCGGACGCCGGCACCTACGGCGTCGGCCAGCCGGTCACCGCCCAGCTGAACAAGCCCGTCAAGGACAAGGCGCAGCGGGCCGTCGTGGAGCGCGCCCTCAGGGTGGACTCCGTGCCCGCTGTGGAGGGCGCCTGGCACTGGGTGGACGACAAGGAGCTCCACTACCGCCCCAAGGATTACTGGCCCGCCCACGCCACCATCCAGGTCCACAGCGACCTCGACGGCGTGAAGATCAGCGACCGCCTGTGGGGCGGCAGGTCAAAGGGGCTGAAACTCACCACCGGTGACAAGATCGTCGCCGTGACGGATGCCGCGTCCCACGAGATGACGGTCTACAAGAACGGCGAGGAGATCAACGAGATCCCCGTCACCACCGGCAAGCCCGGTTTCGAGACCCGAAACGGCGTCAAGGTCGTACTGGGCAAGGAGTACTTCGTACGGATGCGCGGTACCACCGTCGGCATCTCCGAGGGCTCCTCGGACTCGTACGACCTGCCCGTGTACTACGCCACCCGCGTCACCTGGAGCGGCGAGTACGTCCACGCCGCCCCCTGGTCCGTGGGCTCCCAGGGCTCCGAGAACGTCAGCCACGGCTGCACCGGCATGAGCACCAGTAACGCCGAGTGGTTCTTCGACACCATCCACGAGGGCGATGTGGTCAAGGTCGTCAACTCCAACGGCGACGACATGGAACCCTTCGGCAACGGCTTCGGCGACTGGAACCTGGGCTGGAAGAAGTGGCGGGGCGGCAGCGCGCTGGTCGGGGGAACACCGGACGGCCCCAGGCCGGAAGACGCGGCGAGGCTTCGCCCCGAGTCGGTGTGACCCACCCAGAGGTTGCCCACCCAGGGGCGCGGGGCTGTGACATTTGCGGCTCCGCCGCGCGGGCGCGGCCAGTCGCAGCCGGTCCGCAGTCGCCACACACCTCGCGCCCCGAACCACTAGGCGCTCAAAGCCCGCTTCTCACGCAACAGAGAGGCCAGAGCAGAAGCGAACTCGACAGGGTCGACAGGCAACGTCACAGCCGCGTCCGCACGGCTCCACGTAGCCAGCCACGCATCCTGGGGCCGCCCGATGAGGACCAGCACAGGCGGGCAGTTGAAGATCTCGTCCTTCACCTGACGGCACAGGCCCATGCCCCCCATCGGCGCGGACTCACCGTCGAAGACGCAGACATCGATCCCGCCCCGGTCCAGTTCCTTCACGACCGCCGCCTGCGTCGCGCACTCCAGGAACTCGACCAACGGTGCGTCCGGAGCCGGCCGGCGCCCGGCGGCCAGCCGGACTTGCTCGCGGGTGTTGGAGTCGTCGCTGTAGACCAGCACCGTGGCGGTCGGCTGCATGCTTCCTCCGGAGGTCCGTTCCAAGGTCCGTTGCGCGGATGCTACTCCCTTGAACACCCCGTCAACACCTGTTGGAACAGCCCTGCGATGGGCCATACGGGCAGTACACACACTGCGAACACTCCGAACGGCACCCCCCGGAGTGAGGGCGGGATAAGGGACCGACATAATGTCGGTCGTGGCGACAGCAACGACAGTAGAAACCGGGCACGCGCACCCGTCGGTCAACCGGCCGAACCTCACCAGCGTCGGAACCATCATCTGGCTGAGTTCCGAGCTGATGTTCTTCGCGGCCCTCTTCGCGATGTACTTCACCCTGCGATCGGTGACCGGTCCGGATCACTGGAAGGAGATGGCGAGCCATCTCAACCTTCCGTTCTCCGCGACCAACACCACGATCCTGGTGCTCTCCTCCCTCACCTGCCAGCTCGGCGTCTTCGCCGCCGAGCGCGGGGACGTGAAGAAGCTCCGGGGCTGGTTCATCATCACGTTCGTGATGGGTGCGATCTTCATCGGCGGTCAGATCTTCGAGTACACGGAGCTGGTGAAGAAGGACGGCCTGTCGCTGTCCTCCGACCCGTACGGCTCGGTGTTCTACCTGACCACCGGCTTCCACGGCATGCACGTGACGGGCGGCCTCATCGCCTTCCTGTTCGTCCTCGGCCGCACCTACGCGGCGAAGAGGTTCACCCACGAACAGGCGACCGCGGCCATCGTCGTGTCCTACTACTGGCACTTCGTCGATGTCGTCTGGATCGGCCTCTTCGCCACGATCTACTTGATCAAGTAGTCGGGCCCGATTCCGCGCGCGGCCAAGAAGCGCACATTCCAGAAGCATCGACGCAGAAGATCCTGACACCGGGGTAATCCGTGAAAAAGCTCTCCACACGACGACGCCATCCGCTGGCGGCGGTCGTCGTACTACTCCTCGCGCTGGCGGCAGCCGGGGGGGCATTCAGCCTGCTCGCGCCCGCGGGCAAGGCGCAGGCCGACGAGTCAGCTCAGTCCCTCTCCATCGACGAGGGCAAGAAGCTCTTCGCCGTCGGTTGCGCCAGCTGCCACGGCACCGGCGGTCAGGGCTCCTCCGACGGGCCGAGCCTCGTGGGCGTCGGCGCCGCGGCGGTCGACTTCCAGGTGGGCACCGGCCGTATGCCGGCCCAGCAGCCGGGCGCCCAGATCCCGGCCAAGAAGGTCATCTACTCCCAGGCCGAGATCGACCAGCTCGCGGCGTACATCGCCTCGCTGGGCGCCGGCCCGGCCATCCCGACGAAGAACGAGTACGGGCCGGAGGGGGCGGACATCGCCAAGGGTGGCGAGCTGTTCCGCACCAACTGCGCCCAGTGCCACAACTTCACCGGCAAGGGCGGCGCGCTGACGCACGGCAAGTTCGCGCCGAGCCTCGAAGGCGTTGCCCCGAAGCACATCTACGAGGCCATGCAGACCGGCCCGCAGAACATGCCCTCCTTCCCCGACACCACGCTGTCGTCGAAGAACAAGAAGGACATCATCGCGTACCTCAACGCGGTCAACGGCGACAACACCGAGAGCCCCGGCGGTCTTGAGCTGGGCGGTCTCGGTCCGGTCAGTGAGGGTCTCTTCGCCTGGATCTTCGGTCTGGGCGCGCTGATCGCGGTAGCCGTCTGGGTCGCCGCTCGGACCGCAAAGGCCAAGAAGTCATGAGTAGCCAAGACATTCCAGAAGAGAACCTGCCCGCTGAGCAGGACGCGCACGGCGCGGTGTCGGTCGCGGACGAGCAGGACCCGTTCGCCGACCCGGGACTGCCGCCGCACGAGCACCGTGTCCAGGACATCGACGAGCGGGCCGCCAAGCGGTCCGAGCGCGTCGTCGCCTTCCTGTTCACGCTGTCGATGCTCCTCACGGTCGGCTTCATCGCCTCGTACGTGGCGATCCCGGCCGACAAGTCGATCTTCGTCTTCCCGATCGGTCACATCAGCGCGCTCAACTTCGCGCTGGGCCTGACCCTCGGCGGAGCGCTCTTCACCATCGGCGCGGGCGCGGTCCACTGGGCCCGCACCCTGATGTCCGACGTGGAGATCGCCGACGAGCGGCACGCGATCGAGGCGCCCCCCGAGGTCAAGGCCAAGGTTCTGGCCGACTTCAAGCAGGGTGCCAAGGAGTCCGCGCTCGGCCGTCGCAAGCTGATCCGCAACACGATGTTCGGCGCGCTGGCCCTGTTCCCGCTCTCCGGCGTCATGCTGCTGCGCGACCTGGGCCCGCTGCCGGGGACGAAGCTCCGCCACACGCTGTGGTCAAAGGGCAAGCTGCTCGTCAACATGAACACGAACCTGCCGCTGCGTCCCTCGGACGTGGCCGTCGGCTCGCTCACCTTCGCCAAGCCCGAGGGCCTGGAGGAGACCGACGAGGAGTTCCAGACCGAGATCGCCAAGGCGGCGCTGATGATCGTCCGGCTGCAGCCGGACAACATCAAGGACAAGCGCGAGCTGGAGTGGGCGCACGAGGGCATCGTGGCCTTCTCGAAGATCTGCACCCACGTGGGCTGCCCGATCTCCCTGTACGAGCAGCAGACGCACCACGTGCTGTGCCCGTGCCACCAGTCCACCTTCGACCTCTCCGACGGTGCCCGAGTGATCTTCGGCCCGGCCGGTCACGCCCTGCCGCAGCTGCGCATCGGCGTGAGCGACGAGGGTTACCTCGAAGCGCTCGGCGACTTCGAGGAGCCCGTCGGTCCTGCATTCTGGGAGCGCGGATGAGCACCAACGAGACGCACACATCAGCCACTGCCGCGGCGGGTGAGCGGCGCGACAAAGCACCGGCCGGCGAGCGTGTCGCCGACTGGGCGGACGGACGCCTCGGGATCTACTCCCTGGCCAAGTCCAACATGCGCAAGATCTTCCCCGACCACTGGTCGTTCATGCTGGGTGAGGTCTGCCTCTACAGCTTCATCATCATCATCCTCACGGGTGTGTATCTGACGCTGTTCTTCCACCCGTCGATGAACGAGGTGACGTACCACGGCAGCTATGTCCCGCTCCAGGGGCAGCTGATGTCGGAGGCGTTCAACTCGACGATGCACATCTCCTTCGATGTGCGCGGCGGTCTGCTGATCCGTCAGATCCACCACTGGGCGGCGCTGATCTTCCTCGCCGCCATGTTCGTGCACATGATGCGCGTGTTCTTCACGGGCGCGTTCCGCAAGCCGCGTGAGGTCAACTGGCTGTTCGGCTTCCTGCTGTTCGTCCTGGGCATGTTCACCGGCTTCACCGGTTACTCGCTCCCGGACGACCTGCTCTCCGGCACCGGTGTCCGCTTCATGGAGGGCGCGGTCCTGTCCGTGCCGATCGTCGGCACGTACCTGTCGTTCTTCCTCTTCGGCGGAGAGTTCCCGGGCGGCGACTTCGTCGCGCGGTTCTACTCGATCCACATCCTGCTGCTGCCGGGCATCATGCTCGGTCTGGTGGTCGGCCACCTGATCCTGGTCTTCTACCACAAGCACACGCAGTTCGCGGGCCCCGGAAAGACGAACAACAACGTCGTCGGCATGCCGCTGCTGCCGGTCTACATGGCCAAGGCCGGAGGCTTCTTCTTCCTGGTCTTCGGTGTCATCGCGGCCGTCGCGGCGATCGCCTCGATCAACCCGATCTGGGCCATGGGCCCCTACCGTCCGGACATGGTGTCCACGGGCGCCCAGCCCGACTGGTACATGGGCTTCTCCGAGGGCCTGATCCGTTTCATGCCGGGCTGGGAGATCAACTTCTGGGGTCACACGCTCGTCCTGGGCGTGTTCATCCCGCTGATCGTCTTCCCGCTGGTCCTGGTCGCCATCGCGGTCTACCCGTTCATCGAGTCCTGGGTCACCGGCGACAAGAGCGAGCACCACATCCTGGACCGCCCGCGCAACGTCCCGACCCGTACGGCCTTCGGTGCCGCGTGGATCTCGTGGTACTTCGTCCTGCTCGTCGGTGGCGGCAACGACATCTGGGCCACGCACTTCCACCTGTCGATCAACTCGATCACCTGGTTCGTGCGTGTCGCCTTCTTCGTGGTGCCGGTGCTCGTCTTCGTCGCCACCAAGCGGATCTGCCTCGGCCTCCAGCGCCGCGACAAGGACAAGGTGCTGCACGGCCGCGAGTCCGGCATCATCAAGCGCCTGCCGCACGGTGAGTTCGTCGAGATCCACGAGCCGCTCAGCCAGGACGCGCTGCACACGCTCACCGCGCACCAGCAGTACGAGCCGGCCGCGATCGGCGCGACGGTCGACGAGAACGGTGTCGAGCGCAAGGTCAAGGGCTCCGAGAAGCTGCGCGCCAAGCTGAGCGAGGCGTACTACGGCGAGGAGTCCCAGATCGCCAAGCCCACCGTCGAGGAGTACAAGGAGATCACGAGCGGCCACGGCCACCACTGATCGCTGAGGCGTCGCCACGCCACAGTCGAAGGGCCCCGTCCGAACACCGGACGGGGCCCTTCGCCGTGTCCCGCGCTGGATAGGGTGGGGACACATCGTTGAACCATTTTTCTACGACACCCAGGAGCGGCCGTATGAGCGCTGTGACCCCCGCTGGAGGCGACACCGCGGCGGCCCGTTCCTGGCCCGACGTACTGAGCGCGCTGCTGGCCGGCCAGGACCTGGACTCCGACGGCACGGCGTGGGCGATGGACCGCATCATGAGCGGTGAGGCCGCGGACGCGCAGATCGCGGGCTTCCTGGTGGCGCTGCGGGCCAAGGGCGAGACGGTCGAGGAGATCACCGGTCTGGTCGAGGCGATGTACGCCCACGCCAAGCCGCTGGACATCCCGGGGCCGGCGGTCGACATCGTCGGTACGGGTGGCGACCGGGCCAAGACGGTCAACATCTCGACGATGTCCGCGATCGTGATCGCCGGTACCGGTGCGAAGGTCGTCAAGCACGGCAACCGGGCCGCGTCCTCGGCGAGCGGCTCCTCCGACGTGCTGGAGAAGCTCGGCATCAATCTGAACCTGCCGACCGAGCAGGTGGCGCGGGTGGCGGCGGAGGCCGGGATCACCTTCTGCTTCGCGGCCAAGTTCCACCCCGCGATGCGGTTCGCCGGCGCGGTCCGCGGTGCCCTGGGGATTCCGACCGCGTTCAACCTCCTGGGCCCGCTCACCAACCCGGCCCGCGTCACCACCTCGGCGGTCGGCTGCTTCGACACCCGCATGGCCGGGCTCATCGCCGGCGTGCTCGCCGAACGCGGTTCGTCCGCGCTGGTGTTCCGCGGCGACGACGGCCTCGACGAGCTGACGACCACGGCCACCTCCCGGGTGTGGATCGTCCGCGACGGCAAGGTCACCGAGGAGGCCTTCGACCCCAGGGACGTCGGCCTCCGGCTGGTCCCCATCGAGGCGCTGCGCGGTGCCGACCCCGACTACAACGCCGGTGTCGCCCGCCGCCTCCTGGACGGCGAGACGGGCCCGGTGCGCGACGCCGTACTCCTGAACTCGGCGGCTGCCCTGGTGGCGCTGGAGCGGGGGGACGGGCCGTTGGCGGACCGGATCCGGGGCGGGATGGAGAAGGCCGCGGAGTCGATCGACTCGGGGGCGGCCAAGCGGACTCTGGAGCGCTGGGCGGCGGCCACCAACGCGTAGCCGTACGGCGGTCGTCGTCCCGCGATCCGGACACGGGTTGCGGGACGACGATCACCTCACGTAAGTTTTCCGACCAGGTCATGAGTGACAGTCATGAGGCCCCGGCCGACTGTCCGGCAACCCTCCGTCCGTGGCGGGGTGCCCCGGGTGAAGACCAGGCCGTAGGCAGCGAGGTCTGCGGCAAGCGCGGGCCCCTCGAAAGACACCAGGGGTCCTGGTCATCGAGGGAGCCCTCTGTGAGCAAGCGAATGCGATAGGGCGCCGAGCCCCGCCTCCGCACACCCCCTTTCACCCTGTCCGTGCTTGAGCCCTGCCCGCTCGCACGGTGGTTCCGCCTTGCCTCTCACAGGAGTTCGCCATGTCTGTCTCCACCACTGCCGCCGTTCAGACCATTTGTGCCCAGCTGCCCGTTCTCGGCCGGGATGTCACCGTCCCGCTCGTCACGGGCGGCGAGGTCACCTACGCGGCGCTCGACTACGCGGCCAGCGCCCCGGCCCTGCAGCGCGTCTGGGACGACGTGGCGGCCTACGCCCCGTACTACGGCAGCGTCCACCGCGGCGCCGGCTACCTCTCCCAGCTGTCGACGGACCTCTTCGAGAACGCGCGGAAGACCGTCTCCGAGTTCCTCGACTGCCGCGCCGACGACCAGCTGATCTTCACCCGCTCGACGACCGACTCCCTCAACCTTCTCGCCGCCGCCCTCCCCGCCGGCTGCCAGGTCTTCGTCTTCGAGACCGAGCACCACGCGTCCCTGCTGCCCTGGAAGGACGCCCGGGTCACCTACCTCAACGCTCCGCGCACCCCGGCCCAGGCCGTCGAGACCCTGGAGCGGGCCCTCGCCGCCCGGGACCCGCAGGGCCCGGCCCTGGTCTGTGTCACCGGCGCCTCGAACGTCACCGGCGAGCTGTGGCCGGTCCGCGAACTCGCCACCGCCGCGCACGCCCACGGCGCCCGGATCGTCCTGGACGCCGCCCAGCTCGCCCCGCACCACCCGGTGTCCGTCCAGGACCTCGACGTCGACTGGATCGCCTTCTCCGGCCACAAGCTCTACGCCCCCTTCGGCTCCGGCGTCCTCGCCGGCCGCGCCGACTGGCTCCGGGCGGCCGACCCCTACCTCGCCGGCGGCGGCGCCAGCCGCAAGGTCACCCGGCGAGAGGACGGGGGAGTGGACGTCGAGTGGCACGACAGCGCCGCCCGGCACGAGGCCGGCTCCCCGAACGTCATCGGCGCCTACTCCATCGCGTCGGCCTGCAGGGCGCTCACCGAGGCCGGCTTCGACACACTGGTCGCCCGCGAGCAGTACCTGATCGAGAAGGTGCGGGCGGGTCTGGCCGAGGTCCCGGCGGTCCGTGTCCTGTCCCTCTTCGGTGACGACGCCCCGCGCGTCGGCGTCATCTCCTTCGTCGTCGAGGGCTGGAACAGCTCGCACTTCGCCGCCGCCCTCTCCGCCGAGTACGGCATCGGCGTCCGCGACGGCCTCTTCTGCGCCCACCCCCTCGTCCGCACCCTGCTCGGCAGCGACCCGCAGACCCAGGGCGAGTGCGGCGCCCCCGAGGCCGCCCCGGGCGAGAAGTCCCTCAACGCGATCCGCGTGAGCTTCGGCGCGGGCACCCCGGACGAGCACATCGAGCGCTTCGTGACGGCCGTACGGGAACTCGTGACCGTCGGCGCCAAGTGGAACTACCGTACGCAGGACGGCCGTTGCGTGCCGGCCGTGTGACCGTCCAAGGGTGGGGATTCCATCCGGGGTGAGTGGAGCGGCGGCGGCCGAGGGGCTTGGCGAGCCGCTGGGCGACGCGGTCGTACGGCGTGCGCCGAGTCTCCTCGGCGGGAAGCGCGTCCACCTCTACGAGGAGGGGCTCGTCCTCGGGTCCGGTGCGCAGGTCCGTCGATGGGCCGACGTGACGCGCTGGCGCTCCACCGTCGACGTGATCGTCACGACCAACGAGCAGGGAGACAGGGCCCGGTACACCCTGGCCCACCGGCACCTGCTGCGGTTCGGCGACGGGACGGAACAGGGCTTCCTGCTCGACGAGCGGCGGACCGTGCTGGGACCGATGGTCGTCGAGCCCTTCGAGAACCTGCGGATCCGGTCCGCCGCCGAGCACATCCGCAAGCGGGTGGCCGAGGCCCGGGCACCGGCGCTGCTCGACCGGATCGGGAAGGGCCGGCAGGTCACCTTCGGCCCGCTCACGGCGGACGCGCACGGGGTGTTCGTACCGGGCGGGCTGCTCCCCCTACCGCTGGGCCGAGATGCGGGAGCCGTATCCCGCCGTCGGCCTGCCGGACTTTCCCGTGCCGGCGTCCTGGTGGCTGCGGCCCCGGGACGTCCGGCTCGTCCTGCGGGGCAGGGACGGGCACGGTGACCCGCACCGCACCGAGATACCGGCCTGGGAGGTCGTGAACTGGGGCGCGCTGGTCACTCTGTGGAAGCGGCTGAACGCGCGCTAGGAGTCCAGCCCGATCGCGAACGCGGCTTCGAGATCATGCTGGGAGTACGTCCGGAACGCCACGTGCGTGTCCGTCCCCTCCACTCCGGGGATCTTGCTGATCCGGCCGGGGATGACCTCCGCGAGGTCCTCGTGCTGCCGGACCCGCACCATCGCGATCAAGTCGTACGTACCGGTGACGGAGAAGACCTCGCTCACGGATTCGAGCGCGGCGATCGACTCGGCGATCTCCGGAATCCGGTCCACGCTGGTCTTGATGAGGACGATCGCGGTGATCACGGCTGGTTCTCTCCCTCGGGGACCGTTGCTGGGGCGGCCTTCACTCTAGTGGTACGGCCGAATCTGGCCCACGCGTAGCCGAAGCCCAGCGTGAAGCCCACCAGGTGGGCGAGGTACGCCACCCCCGGTCCCTGGGCGGCCTGGCCCGCCGCCAGCCACTGGAGGGCCGCCCAGAACGGGAGTACGACCCACGCGGGGAAGCGCAGCGGCAGAAAGAAGAGGAAGGGGAGGAGGCTCGTCACGCGGGCCCGGGGGAAGAGGTACAGGAACGCCCCGAGGACCGCCGAGATCGCCCCGGACGCGCCGACAAGGGACTGTGCGGAGCCGGCGTTGGCCAGCGCGTAGCCCAGCAGCGCCAGATAGCCGCAGACCACGTAGAACAGGATGAATTCGACTCGTCCCAGCCGTTCCTCGGTCATCGCCCCGAAGACGTAGAGGAAGAGCATGTTGCCGAGGAGGTGGATCCAGCTGCCGTGGACGAACAGGGCCGTGACGGGGGTCAGGGCCTCCCGGGTGGGGCTGGCGAACAGGTCGGCCGGTACCACTCCCCAGCGGTGGAAGTACGCCCGCTGGGCGGCGAGCAGCGCGTCTCCGGTGCCGTAGGACGGGACGAAACCCGAGGCCGGGCCGAGAACGAAGATCAGGCAGCACAGGGCGATCAGGGCGTATGTCATCGGTGCCGAGGTGTTCCGGAGGGCTCTGACGGCCGCTGTTCCCCAGTTGCTGATCATGGATACAGAGCATGGCGCAACAGGACGTACCGGGGCGGAGTGCCTCGCCGCTGCGGACGGCCGAGCGGCGAGTACCCGCCAGGCCGTAGGGTTACGAGCCACACTCGCCGGGGAAACCGGCGATCACGGAAACTGGAACAAGAAGGAAGCGGACAGCCACGATGACGGTACCCCTGCCGACCGCCTCGACGCGGTGGCGCTGCACCCTCTGCGGCAACCTCACGCGCTTCGACGTGACGCGTTCGTCGAAGGTCGTGGAGTACCTCCACCTGGACCTGGCGGGTGAGCCGAAGGTGGAGGAGCGCGAGGTGGTCAGTGAGACCATCGAGTCGGTGCGCTGCCGCTGGTGCAACGCCGTGGATCAGGTGGAACTCGTGGACAGGCCGGGCGCCGGCTCCTGAGAGGGAGCGGCCCCGCACACGTATTGGGGTGTGAGGGATGGTGGAGAACTCGGGCGGGGGGCCGGGCGACGGCGCCGCCGAGGTGCTCGACCGTCCGCTGCCCGACGGCGTGCGGAGAAGAGTCGTACAGATTGTGTCGGACGGCTTCGGTGGGCTCACCGTCGGCGAACTGCCCGCGCAGCTACGACAGTACGCCCGCTTCGCCCCCAACCGGCGCGCCAAGTTCGCCGGCAACGCCATGGCCGCCGCGCTGGAGACCGATCCGCTGTTCCGGCAGCGTATCGGGGAGAAGCTGAGAGAGACCCAGCCGGAGCTCACCGGCGCGCTCGACTCCGGCTCGCCGCCCCCGGCCGCGGATCCGCTCGACGTGGCGGCCGCGGCCTATGTTCTGCGCCCCACCGGCTGGGTCAAACTGGTGACCGCCGCCGGCGAGGAGGCGCTGCGCGCCGACGCCGAGCGTGCAGACGAGGAGAACCGGGCCGAACTGGAGCGGCTGCGCGAGGAGTTGGCGCAGGCGCGGGATGCCACCCGGACCGAGACCGAGCGGCTGCGCACCGAGCTGGACGCGGCGAAGAAGGAAGTGGAATCGCTTCACCGCAAGTTGCGTTCCGCGCACAGCGACATCAAGCGCGGTGAGGCCGCTCTGCGCAAGCTGCGGGCCGAGACGGACGCCGCGCGCGCCGAGGGGCAGGCCCAGCTCTCCGCGGGCGAGGTCGAGACCCGGCGGCTCAAGGCCCGGCTCGCCGAGGCGGAGGCGGCCCTGGAGGCCACCCGCAAGGCGGCCCGGGAGGGGCGCAGCGTCGAGGACATGCGGGTACGGCTGCTGCTCGACACCGTGCTGGAGGCGACCCAGGGGCTGCGCAGGGAACTGGCGCTGCCGCCCGTCTCCGTACGGCCCGCCGAGACCGTCGACGCGGTCGAACCGGGACGAATGACCCCCAAAGACATCGCGGCGCGGGCGCTGTCCGAGAACGATCCCGCGATCCTCGACCAGTTGCTCGCGCTGCCCCAGGCCCATCTGGTGGTCGACGGCTACAACGTCACGAAGACCGGCTATCCCCAAATGCCCCTGGAGAAGCAGCGGTTGAGGCTGCTGGGGCAGCTCTCCCAGCTGGCCGCCCAGACCGGCGCCGAGGTCACCTGTGTCTTCGACGGGGCCGAGCTGGCCGCTCCGGTGCTGCTTGCGCCGCCGCGCGGAGTGCGGGTGCTGTTCTCCAAACCGGGTGTCACCGCCGACGAGTTGATCCGTCAGCTGGTGCGCGCCGAGCCGCCGGGCCGGCCGGTCATCGTGGCCTCGACCGACCGCGAGGTGGCCGACGGCATCGCGAAGGTGGGTGCGCGGCCCGTCGCTTCTGCGGTACTCCTCAAGCGACTGTCGTGAAGGTCAACGTACAGGTTTAATGCCGGAATTGACCGATCGGTCACGCAACGTAGCGTCAATCGGCCATCACTGCATGTTGGTTATGTGCAAAGAATGCTTTGAGTGACGGCATTTTTTCGTGTGAGGATTTGAACTGATCACAGAAACGTCACTAGGGTCGTGCCTCGAACCTCCGAACGGGTGATCACTCAATAGAAGGAGCTCGACTCCGTGGCGTCCCATCGTCGACCGAAGCAGCCGAGCCGCACGCGCGTCACTGTGCTGACCACCGCAGCCGCAGCCGCCGTTGCCTTCAGCGCTCAGGCAGCCAATGCCGCGCCGAGCGAGAAGCCCAGCAAGGACGAGGTCAAGGCGAAGGTCGACGCCCTCTACGAGCAGGCCGAGCAGGCCACCGAGAAGCTCGACGGGGCCCAGGAGAAGCAGGAGAAGCTCCAGAAGGAGATCTCCACCATCCAGGACAACGTGGCCCGCGGTCAGGAGGAGCTCAACAAGCTCCGGGACGGCCTCGGCACGATGGCCAGCGCCCAGTACCGCACCGGTGGCATCGACCCGTCGATCCAGCTCTTCCTCTCCTCGGACCCGAGCGACTACCTCGACAAGGCGTCCACCATGGACCAGTTGAGCGCTCAGCAGGTCGAGGCGCTCACGAAGATCCAGAGCAAGCAGCGCGAACTCGCCCAGGAGCGCGCGGAGGCGAGCACCAAGCTCAAGGACCTCTCCGCCACCCGCACCGAACTCAAGAAGAAGAAGGACGAGGTCAAGGCCAAGCTGGCCACGGCCCAGAAGCTGCTCAACACCCTGACGGCGGCGGAGAAGGAGGCCCTCGCCAAGGAGCAGGCCAACGCCGCCAGCCGTTCCACCTCCCGCGTGAACCTCGGCAACACCGGTTCCGCCTCCGGCCGCGCCGCCTCGGCCTTCGCCGCCGCCCAGTCCGTGATCGGCTCCCCGTACGTCTACGGCGCCTCCGGTCCCTCCTCCTTCGACTGCTCCGGCCTGACCTCGTGGGCCTACGCGCAGGCGGGTGTCTCCATACCCCGCACCTCCGAGGCGCAGGCGAACGCCGGTACCCGGATCTACAGCGAGAGCGACCTCAAGGTCGGCGACCTGGTCATCTTCTACGGCGACTACCACCACGTCGGCCTCTACGCGGGCAACGGTCAGGTGCTGCACGCCCCGCACACCGGTGCCGTGGTGCGCTACGAGTCGATCGCCGACATGCCCTTCCAGTTCGGCGTCCGGATCTGATCCCGTTCGTATCCGGTCGTTCCGCACCGCCCGAACGGGCGAATTACGACACTCCAGGCTGACCCCGCGCCCCGCCCATGACCTGCGTCATAGGCGGGGCGTCGCGTTGTGTGCCCGCGGAGGTCTTTGGCCCGCACCCCCTCACAGAGCTACTGTCTGGCGCGTTTCCCCGCATCGGGGGAGCGGTCCGTGTCCGCCAGCGGAAGGAGTGCGGCTTCCCGTGGGATCCCGTCGTCGCCAAGCACCGTCCGGGTTCGACCGAGGCGCCAGTGCCGCGGTCTGTGTGATGTCCGCCGCCGCCGCGGCGCTCGGCGCCCTTCCGGCCACCTCCGCGGTGGCCGCGCCGCACGACGACGCCCGGGCCGAGGTGGACCGGCTCTACCAGGAGGCCGAGAAGGCGACCCAGGCCTACGACAAGGCCGACGAGCGCGCCGGACAGCTGCACCGGCAGGTCAGCGACGCCCAGGACCGGATCGCCCGGCAGCAGCAGCGCATCAACACCATGCGGGACGCGCTGGGTTCACTCGCCGGCGCCCAGTACCGCTCCGGCGGCATCGACCCCACCGTCGCGCTGCTGTTCTCCGACGACCCGGCCGACTACCTCGACAAGGCCTCCGTCCTCGACCGCATCACCACTGAGCAGGCGGGCGAGCTCAAGGACCTCCAGGACGCCATGCGCGAACTCGCGCAGGAGCGCAGCGAGGCCACCGGGCACCTCGCCGAACTGGAGCGCAGCCGCAAGGCCGTCGCCAGTCACAAGAAGACCGTCGAGAGCAAGCTCGCCAAGGCCCGGCAGATCCTCAACGGGATGCCGCTCGCCGACCGCGCCGCCTTCGACCGGGCCTCCCGCTCCTCCCGCCAGGACATCCCCGACCTCGGCGCCGGCGTCCCGTCCTCGGGCCGCGCCGCAGCGGCCGTGGCCGCCGCACAGTCCGCACTCGGCAGGCCCTACGTCTGGGGCGCCACCGGCCCCGGCGGCTTCGACTGCTCCGGCCTGATGCAGTGGTCGTACGCCCGGGCGGGCGTCCACCTCCCGCGCACCTCGCAGGAACAGCGCTACGCCGGCCACCAGATCCCGCTCTCCCAGGCGCAGCCCGGCGATCTGGTCGTCTACCGCTCCGACGCCAGCCATGTCGGGATGTACGTGGGCAACGGCCAGGTCATCCACGCCCCCTATCCCGGCGCGCCGGTGCGCTACGACCCGGTCGGCATGATGCCGGTCTCGTCGGTCACGAGGGTCTGAACCGGCGCGAAAGGGTCGTACGATCGGGAAGTGACTGGTCGTAGGCGGGCGTCGCGCTCCGGAGTGCTCGCGCTGTGTCTGCTGTTCGGCTCGCTGGTGGCGTGCGGCGGGCAGCCGGCGCCGGACAGCGCGAGGGCGGCGGTGCAGCGGCTGCTGGACGGACAGGCGGCGGCCGTCCTGCACCACGACGGGACGGTGTACGCCCGCACCGGCGCGCGCACCGCGTACGAGAACCTGAGCGCCGTACCGCTGGCGTCCTGGTCCTACCGGCTCACCTCGCTGCACCGCACCGGCGCCACCGCGACCGCCGACGCCGACCTCAGCTACCGCGTCCGGGGCTACGACACCTCACCCGTCACCGTCGGCCGCACGCTCGCGCTCCGCCTCACCGCGGACGGGCAGTGGTACGTCGCCTCCGACAAGCCCGCGAAGAAGTCGGGCCAGCAGCTGTGGGACCAGGGGAGGGTGAGCGTCGTCAAGGGCGCGCACAGTCTCGTCATGGGGGTCGGGCAGTCCACCACGGGCCTGCGCGAGTACCGCGCGCTCGCGGACCACGCCGTACCGGCCGTGGCGGGCGCCTGGGGTACCGACTGGCCCCGCCACGTCGTCGTGCTCGTCCCCGGTTCCCTGGACGGCATGGCGGGGCTGCTGGGCGCACCGGCCGCGTCCTACCGGGGCATCGCCGCGGTGACGACGGGGGAGGCGGGCGGTTCCGGCGACGCCCCGGCGGACCGGATCATCGTCAACCCGGACGCGTACGCCATGCTGGGCTCGGTCGGCAAGCAGGTGGTGCTCACCCACGAGACGACCCATGTCGCCACCCGCGCCCACACCACCCCCGCGACCCCCCTCTGGCTCTCGGAGGGCTACGCCGACTGGATCGGCTACCGGGGCACCGGCCGCACTCCGGCCCAGGCCGCGCCCGAGCTCTACCGCGCCGTCGAGGACGGCCACCTCCCGACCGCACTCCCCGCCGACAAGGACTTCGGCTTCAGCAGCGAGGCGGGCGAACTGGCGCAGGCGTACGAGGGTGGCTGGCTGGCCTGCCGGATGATCGAGGACCGGTGGGGAGTCTCCCAACTGGGCAAGTTCTACCGGGCCGTTGGCGCGCACAAGAAGCGGGCCGGGGCGGTGGAGGGCGCGATGAAGAAGGTTCTCGGAGTGAGCCTGGACGACTTCACCGCACAGTGGCGGGACTACCTCAGGACTCAACTCGGCTGACCCAGCCGGTCGATGGCCTCGGTGAGCCACTCCCGCTCGGCCGCGCCCGTCGCCCGGGCGACCCGCAGCATGCCCTGCCGGAACAGGTCCTGGGCCTCCTCGGCGCGTACCGGCTCGCCGTCCCGGTAGAAGAAGCTCGCCGGGGTCTGAAGGAACTCCAGTCGCCGACGCAGCACGTCCGCCTGTTCCCGCCGGTCCGGCAGATGCCGTAGGAAGGCCAGGACCGTGTTGAAGCGGACGTGGTCGGTGATCTCGGTCTGTCTGGGGTGGCGGAGGCGTTCCAGGAGGTCCGCGCGGCCCGTTTCGGTGAGGGACAGGACCCGGCGCGGGGCCGCGCTCGTGCCGTCCTCCGTGTGCTGGTCGAGCTTCCCGGCGGCGACCAGGCGGGTGATCGCCGGGTAGAGCGCACCGTCGCTGACCGGGCGGACATGACCGCTGAGCGCCTTGATCCGCTCCTTCAACTCATAGCCGTGGAGCGGCTGTTCGGCGAGGAAGCCCAGGATCGAGAGCTCCAGCATGTGTCCTCCTTGCGGGCGCGATGGCGCCATGGTACCTCTTATCGAGCTACCTCGTTTAGAGGTAGCTCGTATCGAGGGAGTGGTCCATGAACGCTCATCGTCGGCAGCTCATATCGCTCGCCCACCCCGTCTACCTCTCGCTCCTCGCCTCCGTCGCCGCCGGGATCATCAACACCGTCTGGGTCGCCCGGCTCGGCGGCCCGGCCGTCGCCGCGGTGGCCGTCGCGACCAGCACCGAGAACGTGCTGCTGGGCGTCGCCCTGGTCTTCGCCTCCGGTACGACCGTGCTGGTCGCCCATGCGAGGGGAGCCCGCGACCCGGCCGCGCTGCGCTCGGCGGTACGGGGTGGCTGGGCCCTGTGCGCCCTGGTCACCCCGGTGGTCGTCGCGGTCTGCTTCCTGTTCCGTGAACCGCTGTCCCGCCTGCTCCTCGGCGGCACCGGCCCCGAACTCCCGCTCGCCGTCGCCTACTTCACGATCTCCTTGCCGGGCATCGCCGTCTTCTACGCCCAGCAACTCGTCGACGGCATCCTCAAGGGCACCGGCGACACCAGGACCCCGATGCGCCTGGCCCTCCTGGCCAACGGCCTGATCCTGGTCTGCGACCCGTTCCTCATCCACCTCTACGGCGTCCGGGGCGCCGCCGCCTCGACGGTGCTGTGCCGGGTGTTCGCGCTGGGGGTGGGGCTGCGCGCGTTGCGCCGCAACGCCGTGTTGCGGACGGCGGCCGTCCCTGCCGAGTCCGTCCCCGCCGCCCTGCGCCGCACGTTCACCACCGGCCTTCCCATGTCCGCCGACTTCACCGTGCGGCAGGGCGGCTCGCTGGTGCTGGTCGCGATCGTGGCGCGGCTCGGGGTGTCGGCCGTGGCCGCGTACGCCATCGGCTACAAGGTTCTGTACGTCGCGACGATGGCCTTCTACTCCGTGCGGCAGGCCGCCGCCGTCCACACCGCGCACCTGCGGGGGACGGGGAAGGACGCGAGGCGGGAGGTCGGACGGCAGGCGGTGCTCGTGTCCGGCACGGTCGGCGCGGTGGCGGCCGTCCTGCTCTGCGTCGCCGCCCCCTGGATCATGGCCGCCTTCGGTACCGGGCCCCAGGTCGCCCACGAGGGTGCCCTGTTCCTGCGCTGCGTCGGCCCCTACCTGCTGCTGATGGCCTGCTTCATCGCGCTCGGCGGGGTCTTCGAGGGGAGCGGGGGAGCACCGGCGCTGCTCCGGGTCACCGTGCTCGGTACGGCGGTCCAACTCCCCTTGGCGTACGGCCTGTCGGGGCTCGGACTGCCCGGTGTGTGTCTGGCGACGGCGCTCTCGATGGCAGTGCAGTGCGGGGTGGTGGCGGTGCTGTTCCGGCGGGCGTCCCGACGTCAGGAGGAGGCCGAGGTCGCCTTCGAGCGTGTGGCCTGACTCGGGAGCGGGGGGACGTCCGCCCAGGTGACCGAGGCCCGCCACAGTTCCCGGGCGGCGGTGAGTGCCGCCGCGACGAGCAGGCCGTTGCGGAGGAGCAGGAGGACGATGCCGAGGTTGTCGCTGGCGACCACGTCGGCGAACCAGACGGGGAACTCCAGGACCGTCACGAAGGCCGCCGCCAGCACCAGACCGACCGGGAGTCTCATCCTGCTGGCCCGGAAGCAGGAGCAGACGGCCGCGAGGCCGATCAGCCAGACGACGTACTGGGGGCTGATGACGCGGCTGGTGACCGTGAACATCAGCACCGCCACGAAGGCCGCGTCCGCGAGGGTGTGCGGGACGAAGCGGGCCGCCATCAGACGCCAGAGCACGATCCAGCCGAAGGCGATCGCGGTGAGGCCGAGGGCGGCCGTGCTGACCCAGTTGACGTAGGGGCCGACGAACTCGACCGAGCCGTAGTTGAGGAGCACCTGGCCCTGCCAGCCGAAGTGCCGGGCCACATGGAAGACCAGGGAGCCCAGCGACTCCACCTCCGTGCCCCGCTCGCGCTGGAAGGTCAGGAAGGCGAACGCGCCCGGCATCGACGCCGTGAAGACGGAGGCGACCACGATCACGGTCACCGCCGCCGCACCCCAGGCCCGGCGCTTGACCGCGCCCAGCAGGAGCAGGGCCGGCCACACCTTCAGCAGGGCGCCGAAGCCCACCAGCGCGCCCATCACCCGCGGGTGCCGCGCGCCTGCGAGCAGCGCGGCCACGGCGACCGCGGTCACCATCACGTCGTAGCGGGCGTACACGGTCGGCCCGAGCAGCGGGACGCCCGCCACCCACACCCGGGCGCCGCGGAGCGTCCGGCCGGGGCGCAGGCCCGTGTACACGAGCAGGGCCAGGACGGCCAGGTCGGCGAGGAAGGCCAGGACGAAGAACGCCGACGCGTAGTCGAGGAAGCCCAGCAGGGCGGGGGAGAGGATCGGGAGTGCGGCGGCGGGCGGGTACTGCCAGGTGACGTCGTCCAGCGGGAAGCTGCCGTGCCGCAGGGTCTCGTACCAGCCCTGGTAGATCACCGACACATCGCTGGTGACGTCCGGGCCGGGGAACACGAACACCTTGAAGACGAACAGCAGCAGAACGACCCGGGTCAGGCCCCAGGTCCCCAGCAGCACTGCCAGCCGCCGTCTCGCGCCCGCGATCTCCACCTGAGCCCCTGTTCCGTGCCGTGCCTGCCGGGTGAGGGCCACATGTTCTCCCGAGCTGCTGTGCGATGGCCATGAAGCGCGGCCGTGCCGAGCTGTGAACCCACCCCGGGTAAGGTCGGCCGCGTGCGCAAGACCCTGATCGTGACCAACGACTTTCCGCCCCGGCCCGGGGGCATCCAGGCCTTCCTGCACAACATGGCGCTGCGGCTGGAGCCCGAGCGGCTCGTCGTCTACGCCTCGACCTGGAAGCGCGGCCGGGAGGGCGCCGAGGCTACCGCCGCCTTCGACGCCGAGCAGCCCTTCACCGTCGTACGTGACTCCACGACCATGCTGCTGCCGACGCCCGCCGCGACCCGCAGGGCCGTCGGGCTGCTGCGTGAACACGGGTGTACGGCGGTGTGGTTCGGGGCGGCGGCGCCGCTCGGGCTGATGGCGCCGGCGCTGCGGAAGGCCGGCGCCGAGCGGCTGGTGGCCACCACGCACGGGCACGAGGCCGGGTGGGCGCAGCTGCCCGCCGCGCGTCAACTCCTGGGCCGGATCGGGGAGTCCACCGACACGATCACCTACCTCGGGGAGTACACGCGGTCGCGGATCGCCGGTGCGCTGAGTCCGGAGGCGGCGGCGCGGATGGTCCAACTGCCGCCGGGTGTCGATGAGAAGGTCTTCCATCCGGGTTCCGGTGGCGCCGAGGTGCGGGCTAGGCTCGGGCTCACCGAGCGGCCCGTCGTCGTGTGCGTCTCGCGGCTCGTGCCGCGCAAGGGGCAGGACACGCTGATCCTCGCCATGCCGCGCATCCTGGCCCGGCAGCCCGACGCCGTGCTTCTGATCGTGGGTGGCGGGCCGTACGAGAAGGAGCTGCGCCGGCTGGTGCGGGAGACGGGCGTCGGCGACTCCGTGCGCTTCACGGGTGCCGTGCCCTGGGCCGAACTGCCCGCGCACTACGGCGCGGGCGACGTCTTCGCGATGCCGTGCCGGACCCGGCGCGGCGGGCTCGACGTCGAGGGGCTCGGCATCGTCTACCTGGAGGCGTCGGCCACCGGGCTGCCCGTCGTCGCCGGTGACTCCGGCGGCGCGCCCGACGCGGTGCTCGACGGCGAGACCGGGTGGGTCGTGCGGGGCGGGTCCCCGGAGGAGGCCGCCGACCGGATCGTGGCGCTGCTCGGGGACCCGGAGCTGCGCCGGAACATGGGCGAACGGGGCCGCCAGTGGGTCGAGGAGAAGTGGCGCTGGGACCTTCTCGCGGAGAAGTTGAAAACCTTGTTGCAGACCGGGGACTAGGCGGAACCGAATAATCCGCACATGCTGCGCGCATGACAGCAAAACTGACGCAGCATCAGCTGACGAGACGTCAAATACTGGGCATGATCGCCCTCCAGACCGCCGCAGCGGCCGGTCTCACCCGAATCGGCCTCCAGTCGGCGCAGGCGGTCGAACCCGCGGCCGTCGAAACCGCCCCCGCGATCGTCGTCGGCTCCGGCTACGGCGGCGCGGTCGCCGCCCTCCGCCTCGGCCAGGCCGGCATCACCACCCTCGTCCTGGAGATGGGCAGGCTCTGGAACACCCCCGGCTCCGACGGCAAGATCTTCTGCAACACCGCCAACCCGGACCAGCGGTCGATGTGGTTCAAGACCCGCACCGAGGCCCCGCTCGCGAGCTTCCTCTGGCTGGACGTCGTCAACAAGGACATCACCCCGTACCCGGGCGTCCTGGACCGTGTGCACTACGACAACATGTCCGTCTACGTCGGCCGGGGCGTCGGCGGCGGCTCGCTGGTCAACGGCGGGATGGCGGTCACCCCGCGCCAGTCGTACTTCACCGAGCAGTTCCCCACCGTGGACGCCACCGCGATGTACAACACGTACTTCCCGCGCGCCCGCACCATGCTCGGCGTCAACACCGTCGACCCGACCTGGTTCGAGTCGACCGAGTGGTACCAGTTCACCCGCACCTCACGGAAGGCCGCCACGAACACCGGCCTGACGACCACCTTCGTGCCCAACGTCTACGACTTCGGGTACATGCAGCAGGAGGCGGCCGGCACCGCCACCAAGTCCGCGCTCGCCCAGGAGGTCATCTACGGCAACAACTACGGCAAGAAGAGCCTCGACAAGACCTACCTCGCCTCGGCGCTCGGCACCGGCAAGGTCACCATCCACACCATGGAGAAGGTGAAGGCCGTCACGCGGGCGAGCGACGGGTCGTACCTGCTGACCGTCGACCGGATCGACAACACCGGCGCGGTCGTCGAGACCAAGCAGTACGGCTGCACCTATCTGTTCCTCGGCGGCGGCAGCCTCGGCACCACCGAACTCCTCGTCCGCGCCCGGGACACCGGCACGCTGCCCGCGCTGGACGCCACGGTCGGGGCGGGCTGGGGTCCCAACGGCAACACCATGGTGGGCCGCGCCAACCACATCTGGGACACCACCGGGGCCAACCAGGCGACCATGCCGGTCATGGGAATCGACGACTGGTCCAATACCGACAACCCGGTCTTCGCGGAGATCGCCCCGCTGCCCATCGGGTTCGAGACCTGGGTGAGCCTCTATCTGGCGATCACCAAGAACCCCCAACGGGCCTCGTTCACCTACGACTCGGCGAGCGGCACGGTGAAGCTGGGCTGGACCGCGGCCCAGAGCGCGGTCTCGGTCGCCATGGCCAAGAAGCTGTTCGACCGGATCAACTCGGCCAACGCGACGATCTACCGCTCCGACCTGTTCGGCACGCCCAGCAAGGAGTTCGCGGACGACTTCTGCTACCACCCGCTGGGCGGCTGCGTGTTGGGCAAGGCGACCGACAACTACGGCCGGGTGAAGGGGTATTCGAAGCTGTACATCACGGACGGTTCGCTGGTGCCCGGCAACATCGGCGTGAACCCGTTCGTCACCATCACCGCGCTCGCCGAGCGCACGATGGAACGGGTCCTCGCCGAGGACATGTGACCCAACCGGCCGCCTACTTCTGGTAGATGGCCTCGATCTCGTCCGCGTAGTCCCGCGCCACCACATTCCGCTTGAGCTTCAGGGACGGCGTCAGGTGGCCCGACTCCTCCGTGAACTGGGAGGACAGAATGCGGAACTTCCGCACCGATTCCGCCTTCGACACCGCGGCGTTGCCGTCGTCGACGGCGTCCTGGATCGCCTGCACCAGATCCGGGTCGTCGCGCAGCGACGCCGCGGTGGAACCCGCCGGCTTGCCGTGCTCGGCCGCCCAGCGGCCCAGGAACTCGTCGTCGATGGTGATCAGCGCCCCCACGAAGGGCCGCCCGTCCCCGACGACCATGCACTCCGCGACCAGCGCGTGCGCGCGGATCCGGTCCTCGATCACGGCCGGGGCGACGTTCTTGCCGCCCGCGGTGACGATGATCTCCTTCTTGCGGCCGGTGATCCGGAGGTAGCCGTCCTCGTCGAGGGTGCCGATGTCCCCGGTGTGGAACCAGCCGTCGGCCAGCGCCTCGGCCGTGGCCGCCTCGTTGTTCCAGTAGCCCTTGAACAGGTGCTCGCCGTGCAGCAGCACCTCGCCGTCGTCCGCGATGCGTACGACAGAGCCGGGCAGCGGCTGCCCGACCGTGCCGATCTTCGTCCGGTCCCAGGGGTTGAAGGCCGTGGCGGCACAGGACTCGGTGAGCCCGTAGCCCTCCAGGACCGTGAAGCCGATGCCCCGGAAGAAGTGCCCCAGCCGCTCGCCCAGCGGAGCCCCGCCGGAGATCGCGTACTCGCCCCGGCCGCCGAGCACCGCGCGCAGCTTGCTGTAGACGAGCTTGTCGAACGTCCGGTACTTGATCTTCAGACCGAGGGACGGACCCGACGGCGTGTCCAGCGCGCGGCTGTACGCGATCGCGGTGTCGGCCGCCTTGTCGAAGATCTTGCCCTTGCCGTCCGCCTGCGCCTTGGCGCGCGCCGAGTTGTAGACCTTCTCGAAGACGCGCGGCACACCGAGGATCAACGTCGGCCGGAACGAGGCGAGTTCGTCGGTGAGGTTCTTGATGTCCGGGACCAGGCCCAGCTTGATCGGCGCCATCATGGGCGCGATCTGCACCAGCCGCCCGAAGACGTGCGCGAGCGGCAGGAACAGCAGCACCGAGCACTCGCCGGTGCGGAACAGCGGGCGCAGCCGCTCCACGATGTTGCCGCACTCCGCGAAGAAGCTGCGGTGGGTGAGCACACAGCCCTTGGGGCGGCCCGTCGTACCGGAGGTGTAGACGATGGTCGCCGGGTCGTCGGCCTTCGCCTGCGAGCTGCGCTCCTCGACGGTCGCGTCCGAGACGTCCTTGCCCGCACGGCCCAGCTCGTCGATCGCGCCGGCGTCGATCTGCCAGACGTGCTTGAGCGCGGGCAGCCCGTCACGCACCGACTCGACGGCGGCGGCGTGCCCGTCCTGCTCCACGATCACGGCCGTGGCACCCGAGTCGCTCAGGATCCACTGCACCTGCTCCGGTGAGCTGGTCTCGTACACCGGCACGGTGATCGCGCCCGCACACCAGATCGCGAAGTCGAGCAGCGTCCACTCGTACCGCGTGCGGGACATCAGCCCGACCCGGTCGCCGGGCTGGACGCCGGAGGCGATGAGCCCCTTGGCGGCGGCGTGCACCTCGGCCAGGAAGACCGTGGCGGTCACGTCCTGCCAGCCGCCGTTCGCCTTGCGGGCGATGACGGCGACATCTGGGTGCTGCGCGGCGTTTCTGCGGACGATGTCGGTCAGGTTGCCGTCCGCAGGGACCTCGTACAAAGCCGGAAGGCTGAACTCGCGCAAGACTGCTGCTCCTCATAGGGCGCCGGCGCCACGACGTTGTGTGATGCGACGGTCCGGTCCAAGGCTCGGGCAGGTGCGTCAGGACCGGGTGATTGAAATCCTGAGCACGACTGGACTGCCCGGACGTTACCCGCCGGTATGGCTCCTACGACAGGGGGGTCCGGCGAGATGTTCGCTGCGTCACACAGATTGGTGTTTCCTCGCGCACAGTAGTCCACGCCTTTCTTGACTGGCCAGTAACGGCGAGCGAGGCCGCCACTGTTCACGTTTGCCGCACACGCCTACGCTTGATCGTCATGGCACCCACACCGTCCGGAAACTCCAGGACACGCGTACATGTGGTCAGCGACGTGCACGGCAACGCCCGTGACCTGGCCGCCTCCGCCGAGGGTGCCGACGCCCTGATCTGCCTGGGCGACCTGGTCCTCTTCCTCGACTACGCCGACCATGCGCGCGGCATCTTCCCCGAACTGTTCGGCGAGGAGAACGCCGACCGCCTGGTCGAGCTGCGCACCGCCCGCCGCTTCGAGGAGGCCCGCGAACTCGGCGCCCGCCTCTGGAGCACGGTCGGCGGGGACCGCGCGGCCCTCATCGAGAAGGCGGTCCGCAAGCAGTACGCGGAGATGTTCGCCGCCTTCCCCATCCCTACGTACGCCACCTACGGCAATGTCGACATGCCGACCCTGTGGCCCGAGTACGCCGGACCCGGAACCACCGTGCTCGACGGCGAACGCGTGGAGATCGGTGGCTGGACGTTCGGCTTCGTCGGCGGCGGCCTGCGCACCGCCATGCGCACCCCGTACGAGATCAGCGACGAGGAGTACGCCGCCAAGATCGAGGCCGTCGGCGAGGTCGACGTCCTGTGCACGCACATCCCGCCCGAGGTCCCCGAGCTGGTCTACGACACCGTCGCGCGCCGTTTCGAGCGCGGCAGCCGGGCCCTCCTGGACGCGATCCGCCGCACCAGGCCCCGCTATTCGCTGTTCGGCCACGTCCACCAGCCGCTCGTCCGGCGGATGCGGATCGGGGCGACCGAGTGCGTGAACGTGGGGCACTTCGCGGGGAGCGGCAGGCCCTGGGCACTGGAGTGGTGACCTCCTCCTGATGTCCGCAGGTAGGGGGTGCGGTAAGGGGGTTGGCGGGGAGGTAGCCTTCACGCTGCACGCGCAAGCGCACGACGACGACGCCCTGCCGGTCCGCATCTGGAGGAGCCACAGCGATGGCGGAACACACCAGTTCGAGCATCACGATCGAGGCGGCACCGGCCGACGTCATGGAGGTGATCGCCGACTTCGCCCGCTACCCGGACTGGACCGGTGAGGTGAAGGAGGCTGACGTCCTCAAGACCGACGAGCGGGGCCGCGCCGAACAGGTCCGCCTCGTCATGGACGCCGGCGCGATCAAGGACGACCAGGTCCTCGCGTACACCTGGACCGGCGACAACGAGGTCTCCTGGACCCTCGTCAAGTCCCAGATGCTGCGCTCCCTGGACGGCTCTTACCTCCTCAAGCCCACGGCCGCGGGTGCCACGGAGGTCACGTACCTGCTGACCGTGGACGTCAAGATCCCCATGCTGGGCATGATCAAGCGCAAGGCCGAGAAGGTCATCATCGACCGGGCGCTGGCGGGGCTGAAGAAGCGGGTGGAGTCGGGGGGGAAGTAGCGGGAGCTGTCGGAGGACCTTTTCAGCGCCGGTCGTCCGTCAGCCCTTCCGGAGTGTGAGGACGAGGCCCTTTCGGGGCCGAAGCGGGGGTCTGGGGTGCGGCAGGCCCCGGTGGCGGCGCCCAGCGCCCACCGACCGACTACCGTTCACTCATATGCGCACCCTCCTGATCACCGGCCCAGGCGGCAGCGGCCGCAGCACCATCGCCGCAGCCACCGCACAAGCCGCCGCAGGCACCGGCACCCGCACGCTGCTCCTGGGTGCCGACCGCGGCGACACCCTGGGCGCGGCCCTGGGGGTGCCGACAGGAGCGGCCCCCGTACAGGTCACCGAACACCTCACCGCCTGGCGCCCCGACGCCACGGAGTCGTTCCGCACCGACCTCACCGCCTTCCAGAACCGCGCCTCCTCCGCCCTGGAAGTCCTGGGCGCCGCCCGACTGGACGCCGAGGAACTCACCCCTCTCCCCGGCGCCGAGGAACTGGCCCTGCTCCGCGCCCTGCGTGACGCGGTCCTGTCGGAGGCCTACGACCTGCTCGTGGTCGACCTTCCGCCCACCCGCCACGCACTCGCCCTCCTCGCCCTCCCCGAGGAACTCCGCCGCTACCTGCGCCGCCTCCTCCCCGCGGAGCGCCAGGCTGCCCGCGCCCTGCGTCCGGTGCTCGGCCGCCTCGCCGGCGTCCCGATGCCCTCGGAGTGGCTCTACGACACGGCGGGCCGCTGGGACGTGGAACTGGCCGCGGTCGAGGCGGTCCTCGCCGACCGGAACACGTCCGTGCGCCTGGTCGCCGAGCCCGGACCGGCCGGAGCCGACGCCGTCCGCGCGGCCGGTCTCGCCCTCGCCCTGCGCGGACTGCGCCCAGACGCGCTGGTCGCCAACCGGGTGCTGCCCGAGTCCGTCGAGGACACCTGGCTCGCCGGCTTCAACGCCCAGCAGCGCAAGACCCTGGACGAGTGGCAGGGCACGTACGACGTCCGGCACGTCCGCCACCTCGGCCACGACCCACGCGGCACCGACGACCTCGCCGCGCTCGCCGTGCCCGGTGTCAACGCGACCGGCTCCACGGTCGAGTGGCCCGTGACCGACGAGCTCGCCGAGGACGGCGTTCTGGTCTGGCACATCCCGCTGCCCGGCGCGATACGGGACGAGCTGGACCTCGTCCGCCGCGGCGACGAACTCGTGGTCACCGTCGGCCAGTTCCGCCGTATCGTGCCGTTGCCGTCGGCCCTGCGCCGCTGCACCGTGGCCGGCGCCGCCCTGCGCGAGGGCGAGCTGCGCATCCGCTTCACGCCCGACCCGGGCCTGTGGCCGCAGGGAGGGTGAGTATTGGTGGATGCGGAGACGTGAAGCACGTACGCCCATTCGGGTAACGTCGTAGAGACGAACCGTAGTCAGGAGTCCGTCATGAGCGAAGAGCTCCCCCCGTACGACGCCGGCAAGGAAGAGGCGCTCGACGAGGTGCGGGCGACCGACGCCGACGCCTGGGCGACGGCGGCCGCTGAAGACCTCGCGGCGGAGAAGGCCCGCCGCCGCACCCAGTACGGCCCGCCCCCGGGCTCGGCCGCCGAGGAACTGCGCAAGCTCGTCGACACCGTCGCGGACAAGCTGTCCGGCCTCCAGTCCCCGCTGCTCGGCCAGGTCGCGGGACCGGCCGCCCAGCAGGTGGTCAAGCAGGTCGTCCAGCAGGCCAAGGCCGCCGTCGAGCCCGTCATCGAACGCAACCCGGACGTCTTCGACCACCTCGCGGCGGCCGGGGGCGAACTCCTCGCCGCGTACCGCTCCGCCGTCCAGGCCCAGGAACAGCGCTGGACGGCCCGCGACAGCGAACTGAAGAACCTGCGCGACCCCGGCGACGACTCCGGCCCGGGAGAGCGCATCGACCTCGACTAGGGCCTGTCCGGCGGGTCCTGCCGCAGACGCGGGGTGTGGTGGCCCTCCCCCCACTGCCTTAAAGGCGTGGGGGGACTCCAGCCGCGTTGTCGTCGGTCGCCGACGTCTCCCAGCCTTCGGACGGGAGGTGTCCCCACCGCGTCGACTCCCTCCTCCGCCTTGCAGCTGCACGCACCACACCCCGCTCACCGGAGTCGATCAGCCACCGTCACTCTCCTGCGACCTGACCCGTCGGACAGGCCCCAGCCAGTCCCGAGGGTCCGCCGCCGCCGTCCCGTCCGCACGGTGGTGACGGTCCCGTTCTCCGGACCGACGTCGCGAATCCGACGTCGGCCCCTCGGGTACGGTGGGCCGTAGCGGGGCTCGACCGAAACTGAGGGATTCATGGGACTCACCATCGGCGTCGACATCGGCGGCACCAAGATCGCGGCCGGCGTGGTCGATGAGGAAGGCAACATCCTGTCGACCCACCAGGTGCCCACCCCGGGCACGCCCGAGGGCATCGTCGACGCCATCGCCGCAGCCGTCGACGGAGCGCGCGCCGGGCACGAGATCGTGGGCGTGGGCATCGGCGCGGCAGGTTACGTGAACCGGCAGCGCTCCACCGTGTACTTCGCGCCGAACATCGACTGGCGCCAGGAGCCGCTGAAGGACAAGGTCGAGGCCCGCGTGGGTCTCCCCGTCGTCGTCGAGAACGACGCGAACGCCGCGGCCTGGGGCGAGTACAAGTTCGGCGCCGGCAAGGGCCACCGCAACGTCATCTGCATCACCCTCGGCACCGGCCTCGGCGGCGGCATCATCATCGGCAACAAGCTGCGCCGCGGGCACTTCGGGGTGGCCGCCGAGTTCGGCCACATCCGCATGGTGCCCGACGGCCTGCTGTGCGGCTGCGGATCGCAGGGCTGCTGGGAGCAGTACGCCTCCGGCCGCGCCCTCGTCCGCTACGCCAAGCAGCGCGCCAACGCCACCCCCGAGGCCGCCGACGTCCTGCTCTCCCTCGGCGACGGCACCCCCGACGGCATCGAGGGCAAGCACATCTCCATGGCGGCACGGCAGGGCGACCCGGTGGCCGTCGACTCCTACCGCGAACTGGCTCGCTGGGCCGGCGCCGGCCTCGCGGACCTGGCCTCCCTCTTCGACCCCTCCGCGTTCATCGTCGGCGGCGGCCTCTCGGACGAGGGCGAACTCGTCCTCGACCCGATCCGCAAGTCCTACAAGCGCTGGCTGGTGGGCGGCAACTGGCGCCCGGTGGCCGACGTGATCGCCGCACAGCTGGGCAACAAGGCGGGGATGGTCGGCGCGGCGGACCTGGCAAGGGAACCCGACCCGATCATGTAGACGTACGGCGACTGTGCCCACCTGGGGGCGCGGGGCGGTAGTCGATATGCGACTACCGCCGCGCGCGCGACCAGCCACATCCGACCGGCAGTCGCCCACGTACGCCGCGCCCCGAGCTGTCGGGCAGCGTAAATTGATCCACATGGCGCCGCTCCCCGACTCCCGTACCGAATCCGACGGTTCCGCGATCGTCCGCGTCCTGAGCTACAACATCCGCTCGATGCGCGACGACACCGCCGCCCTGGCCCGGGTGATCAGGGCCTGTGCCCCGGACCTCGTCCTCGTCCAGGAAGCACCCCGCTTCTTCCGCTGGCGCAAGAAGCTCGCCCGCCTGGCCTCCGCGTCCGACCTGGTCGTCCTCTCCGGAGGAGGCACCGCCGCGGGCCCGGCCCTGCTCTGCTCGCTGCGGGCGACGGTCGAGCGAACCGAGGACGTACTCCTCCCGCTCACCCCCGGCGAACACCGCCGCGGCTTCGCGACCGCGATCGTCCACTTCGGCGCCGCCCGGCTCGGCGTCCTCAGCTGTCACCTCAGCCTGCGCGACGACGAGCGCTACGACCAGGGCGGCATGGTGCTCGACCGGCTGGCCGGCATGGGCGTGGACCACGCGATCGCGGGCGGCGACCTCAACGACCGCCCCGGCGGCCGCACTTTCACCCGGCTGGCCAAGGACCTCCAGGACTGCTGGGCCACCAGCCCCTGGGGCGCGGAGTACACCTGGACCCCCGGCAACCCCTTCCAGCGCATCGACGCGATCTTCGCGACACCGGGCGTCGAGGTGCTGGGCTGCGGGGTGCCGTCGGAGCAGCCGGGAGTGACGGACACAGACCTGAGGGCGGCCACGGACCACTTCCCGGTCCTGGCCGCCCTCAGAATTCCCGCGAGTTAGACCACGGCCCCGCGCCCGGGATCGTCGCCCTCCTCGTCGTCCGTCCGCATCCGCATCACCAGCGTGCCGAAACCGCCCAGGAAGCCGCCGATGCCGACGGTCGCCAGCCACCAGGTCATGTCCCAGCCGAGCAGCACCGCCAGCAGCAGGAGGATCGGACCGCCGATCACCCCGAGCCAGGCGAACTTGGCAGTCGTGTCGGCGGCCGGCAGCGGAGGCGGCTCCGGCGGTACGAAGTGGCCCTCGTCGTCCTCGTCGAAGTCCTCCTCGGAGGAGTCCGGCGCGGTGTAGTCACGGGGGCCGCCGACGCCGGGCGCGAAGGAGACGGAGCTGCCCAGCGGCTTGGCGGGCGCGGGCTCCTCCGTGACCTTGTCCTGCTCCTTGGCCTTGGGCTGCTCGTCGTTCTTCTCGGGGTCGAGCAGCGCCAGGTCCTCGATCGACTTGAACGGCTTGGCGCCCGGCGGGTCCTTGGGCTCGTCGCCGTATCCGGCGACGATCGCGGCCCACGCGGCCTCCTCGTCGAACGGGACGCCCTGCTCGTCCGGTTCGAGGCCCTCGCGGTCGGAGTCGTGCTCAGCCACCTGTGGCCGTCCCTTCCTGCTCGCTCACCCGGCCCGTGTCGGACGCCTGCTTGCCGACACTGGGTGCGAGCCGGCCGATGAACGTGAAGCTCTCCTCGAAAATCCGGTCCGCGTCGTGGTCCAACGTCGCGACGTGGTAGCTCTGTTCCAGCAGGATTTCCGTCACGTCGGCCGAGGAAACGCGGCTGAGGACTCGGGCCGAGTCGGCCGGCGGCACCACATGGTCCTGGGGGCTGTGCAGCAGCAGGAGCGGCTGGGTGACCTGCGGGAGGTCGCGGTCGACCAGCCGGAAGAAATTACGCAGCGAGTGCGCGGAGTGCAGCGGCACCTTGTCGTAGCCGACCTCCTCGCTGCCCTCCTTCGCGATGTCGCTGGCGATGCCCGGCGCCGTACGCACCAGGTGGCGGGCCACCGGAAGGGCGTACGCGGCGAGGCCGTGCACCTTGATACCGGGGTTGACGACCACGACGCCGCTGATCTCGTCGCCGTGCTTCGCGGCCAGCCGAAGGGCCAGCGCGCCGCCCATGGACAGGCCCGCGACGAAGACCTGCGAGCAGCTCTCGCGCAGGGCGCGCAGCTCGCGGTCCACCTCCGCGTACCAGTCCTGCCAGCCGGTGAGCTGCATGTCCTCCCAGCGGGTGCCGTGCCCGGGCAGCAGCGGCAGCGACACGGTGAGGCCGCGCTCGGCCAGATACTCCGCCCAGGGGCGCAGCGACTGCGGGGAACCGGTGAAGCCGTGGCAGAGGAGAACTCCGACCTCCCCGCCCTCGTGGCGGTACGGCTCGGCTCCGGGGAGGACCGGCACCTTCGGTCTCCTGTTCATGAGAGGGGCGTGTTCATGTTCATGAGAAGGGTGTGCGTGAGTGAGGCGTGAACGAGTCCAGGTGCGGTTAACCGTACGCGACCGCACTGACACCGACCAGGGCCGTCGGGTCCTTTGACGGTGCTCCGGGTTAAGGTCTGATCGACGAACACAGGAGGCACTCGGTTGTTGTACGGCACGATGAAGGTCGCCATCGGTGGGCCGCTGAAGGTCGCCTTCAGGCCGTGGGTGGAGGGCCTCGAGAACATTCCGGCGGAGGGTGCCGCCATTCTGGCGAGCAATCACCTCTCCTTCTCGGACTCGTTCTTCCTGCCCGCGGTCCTCGACCGCAAGGTGACCTTCATCGCGAAGGCCGAGTACTTCACGACGCCCGGGGTGAAGGGCAAGCTGACGGCCGCGTTCTTCAAGGGGGCCGGCCAGCTTCCGGTGGACCGCTCGGGTGCGCGCGGGGCGGGCGAGGCCGCGATCAAGGCCGGGCTCGACGTCCTGGAGCGCGGTGAACTGTTCGGTATCTATCCGGAGGGCACGCGCTCCCCGGACGGCCGTCTGTACCGCGGCAAACCCGGCGGCCTCGCGCGCGTGGCGCTCGCCAGTGGCGCCCCGGTGATCCCGGTGGCGATGATCGACACGGAGAAGATCCAGCCGCCCGGCAAGGTCGTGCCGAAGCTGATGCGCCCGGGCATCCGGATCGGCAAACCGCTCGACTTCAGCCGGTACAACGGCATGGAGCACGACCGTTTCGTGCTGCGCGCCGTGACCGACGAGGTCATGTACGAAATCATGAAGCTCTCCGGCCAGGAGTACGTGGACATCTACGCGACCGCCGCCAAGCGGCAGCTCGCGGAGGCGGCGAAGGCCGAGAAGGAGGCGGACAAGGCCACCAAGGCCGCGCTCGCACAAGCGGAGAAGGAACAGACGAGCCCCTAGGGTGGGGCCGGTCTGTGTCGGGGGTGGGGATCGTGGCCAAGCGCGAGCGTGTCATCAGGATGTCCGTCGAGCAGCCGCTGTGGCGTGCCCTGAGCGGCTACCGGGTGCTGACCATGCTGTACGCGGTCGGACTGTTCGCCTCCGAGTACGACCAGTTCGACCGCCCGGGCATCGCGATCGCCTTCTACGTCGTCCTGTTCGTCTGGACGCTCGCCACCCTGCCCCGCGTGCAGAGCGCGGTCGCCTGCACCAAGCGCTTCCTCGCCGTCGACCTCGCGATCGCGCTGACCGGCATCGTCCTCACCCCGCTCGCCGCCGACGACCACCACATCAACAGCGGCGGCCCCACCCTGCCGTCGATATGGACCGCGGGCTCGGTCCTCGCCTACGCCATCAAGGGCGGCTGGCGCTGGGCCGCCTTCGCCTCCACCCCGGTCGCCGTCGCCAACCTGATCGAGCGCGGTTCCCCGGCCCGCGACACCGTCCACAACGTGGTCCTCGTCTGGGTCGCCTCCATCGCGATCGGCTACGTCGTGGAGGTCGCCCGCGCCTCCGAGCGCACCCTCGCCCGTGCCCTGGAGATCGAGGCCACCACCCGGGAGCGGGAGCGGCTGGCCCGGGACATCCACGACGGTGTCCTCCAGGTGCTGGCCATGGTGCAGCGGCGCGGTGCCGTGCTCGGCGGTGAGGCGGGCGAACTGGGCCGGATGGCGGGCGAGCAGGAGATCGCCCTGCGCACCCTGGTCTCCGGCGGCCTGGTGCCCGTCTCCCGGGTGTCGCTGGACGCGGCGGAGGGCGCGGTCGTGAGGGCCGTGGAGGAAGAATCCGGTGATGACGGCGACGGTCCGGTGGATCTGCGCCCGCTGCTCGCCCCGTACGCCGCCGCGAAGGTGAGTTTCGCCGAGCCCGGTGCCCCGGTGCCGTTGCCCGCGCCCGCCGCGAAGGAGCTGGCCGCCGCTGTTGGTGCCGCCCTGGACAATGTGCGCAGGCATGCCGGTGCGGACGCCCGTGCCTGGATCCTGGTCGAGGACGAGCCCGGGGAGGTCGTGGTGACCGTACGGGACGACGGGCCCGGTATCCCCGAGGGGCGGCTGGCGCAGGCCGAGGGGGAGGGGCGGCTAGGGGTCGCCCTGTCGATCCGGGGCCGGCTGCGGGACCTGGGCGGCAGCGCCGAGCTGGTCTCGATTCCCGGACAGGGCACGGAAGTCGAGCTGAAGGTACCGAAGGCGCGGGGGAAGGCGGGGACACGATGAGTGAGCAGCGGGGCCCGATCAGGGTCATGGTGGTCGACGACCATCCGATGTGGCGCGACGCGGTTGCCCGCGACCTGGCCGAGTCCGGCTTCGACGTGGTCGCCACCGCCGGGGACGGTGAGCAGGCGGTACGCCGGGCACGGGCCGCCGCCCCCGACGTCCTGGTCCTGGACCTGAACCTGCCGGTGCTGCCCGGCGTCCAGGTCTGCAAGGAACTCGTGGGCGCCAACCCGGCGTTGCGCGTCCTGGTCCTCTCCGCGAGCGGTGAGCACGCGGACGTACTGGAGGCGGTGAAGTCGGGCGCGACCGGCTATCTGCTCAAGTCGGCGTCCACGGAAGAGCTGTTGGACGCGGTGCGCCGGACGGCGGTCGGTGACCCGGTGTTCACCCCCGGGCTGGCCGGACTGGTCCTCGGCGAGTACCGCCGCCTGGCCTCGGACCCGCTGCCGGCCGCCGGCAGCGACGAGCCCAAGGCGCCCCAACTGACCGACCGCGAGACCGAGGTGCTCCGCCTGGTCGCCAAGGGCCTGAGCTACAAGCAGATCGCCGAGCGCCTGGTCATCTCGCACCGCACGGTCCAGAACCACGTCCAGAACACCCTGGGCAAGCTCCAGTTGCACAACCGGGTGGAGCTGGTGCGGTACGCGATAGAGCGCGGGCTCGACGACGCGTAGACAGGTCCGGTAGATCAACTCCCCGACAATTCAACGGAATTGATCACGGAATTGACCTTCCCGCCCATCCCTCTGTGACCTGGATCACCACTAGCGTGGCTGTCACGGGAAACTGCGGCGAAGGGAATCTTCCATGCGTGTCGGAGTACTGACCGGAGGCGGCGACTGCCCCGGACTCAACGCCGTCATCCGGGGCATCGTCCGCAAGGGCGTCCAGGAGTTCGGCTACGACTTCGTCGGCTACCGGGACGGCTGGCGAGGGCCGCTCGAAGGCGACACCGTCCGTCTCGACATCCCCGCCGTGCGCGGCATCCTGCCCCGTGGCGGCACCATCCTCGGCTCCTCCCGCACAAATCCGCTGAAGCTGGAGAACGGCATTCGCCGTATCAAGGAGAACCTCGCCGCGCAGGAGGTCGACGCGCTCATCGTGATCGGCGGCGAGGACACCCTCGGTGTAGCCGCCCGGCTCTCGGACGAGTACGGCGTGCCGTGCGTCGGCGTACCGAAGACCATCGACAACGACCTGTCCGCCACCGACTACACCTTCGGCTTCGACACCGCCGTGGGCATCGCCACCGAGGCCATCGACCGGCTGCACACCACCGCCGAGTCGCACATGCGGGTCCTGGTCTGCGAGGTCATGGGCCGCCACGCCGGCTGGATAGCGATCCACTCCGGCCTGGCCGGCGGCGCCAACGTCATCCTCATCCCCGAGCAGCGCTTCGACGTCGACCAGGTGTGCGGCTGGATCACCTCCCGCTTCAAGTCGTCGTACGCACCGATCGTGGTCGTCGCGGAAGGAGCCATGCCCAAGGACGGCGACGCGGTCCTCAAGGACGGCACCCTCGACTCCTTCGGCCACGTCCGGCTGTCCGGGGTCGGCGAGTGGCTGGCCAAGGAGATCGAGAAGCGGACCGGCAAGGAGGCCCGGACCACCGTCCTCGGCCACATCCAGCGCGGCGGCACCCCCAGCGCCTTCGACCGCTGGCTCGCCACCCGCTTCGGCCTGCACGCCATCGAGGCCGTCCGCGACGGCGACTTCGGCAAGATGGTCGCCCTGCGCGGCACGGACATCGTCCGCGTACCGATCGCGGAGGCCACGGCCCAGCTGAAGACGGTGGACCCGAAGCTGTACGAGGAGGTCGGGGTGTTCTTCGGCTGAACGTGGCCGCACTCCGGGCGTCGGCCGGGCAACTCAGCCCGTCCGGCGCTCCGCCGCCCTCGCGCTCGTCCCGCGCAACTGCCCCACCAACTCCCGTACGACAGCTGCCCCGTTGAGCGTCAGCACCGACTCCGGGTGGAACTGGACGCCGGCGAACCCCGGCCCCCGCAGCGCATGCACCTCACCACTCGCGCTACGGCTCACCTCCACACCGTGGGCCCCCAGCTCGGCGGCGGCCTCGTCGTCGCAGCGCGCCACGAAGCTGTTGTAGAAGCCGACGGTCTCCTCCCGCCCGAACAGATCGACCGTCGTCTGCGCACCCTGGTACGGAACCTCCTTGCGTACGATCTCCAACCCCAGCTCCGCCGCGATCAGTTCGTGCCCGAGGCACACGCCCAGGACGCCGTGCCGGTTCTCGCGGAGACACTCGGCGGTCAGCGCCCGCAGGAACCGCATCTTCGGGTCGGACCTGTCCGAAGGGTCGCCCGGTCCGGGGCCCAGCACCACGGGCCCCTCGTGCGCGAGCACCGCCTCCCGCAGCCCCGCCTCGTCGTACCGGCGCACAGTCACCTCCAGGCCGCTCGACCGCAGCACGTGCGCGAGCATCGCCGTGAAGGTGTCCTCCCCGTCGACGACCAGCGCGTGCCCGCTCAGCTCCTCGGACCGCTCCTGCATCCGCAGCCAGAAGGGGGCCAGGGAGGAGCGGCGCCCGTCGAGCGCGGCCCGCACCCTGGGGTCGTCGGCCAGCCGGGGGCGCGTGCCCTCCTCGCGCGGCCGGGACGGTCGTACGCCGAGAGCCGCCAGGACGCCCGCCGCCTTCGCGTGGGTCTCCGCGACCTCGCTCGCCGGGTCGGAACCGCGCACGAGGGTGGCGCCGACCGGGACCCGCAGCCGCCCGGCCGGGTCGATGTCGGCGGTGCGGATGAGGATGGGCGAGTCGAGGGTCTGGGCACCGCCGGAGTCGTGGCCGAGCAGGGCCAGCGCGGCGCCGTAGTAGCCGCGCCCGCCGGCCTCGTGCCGCTCGATCACCCGGCAGGCGTTCTGCACCGGCGACCCGGTGACGGTCGCCGCGAACATGGTCTCCTTCAGGACCTCCCGCACGTCCAGCGAGGACTTGCCGCGCAACTCGTACTCGGTGTGCGCGAGATGGGCCATCTCCTTCAGCCGGGGCCCGACCACGACCCCGCCCATGTCGCCGACCGTGCACATCATCTTGAGCTCCTCGTCGACGACCATCGACAGCTCCTCGATCTCCTTGCCGTCGGCGAGGAAATCCAACAGATGCCCGGGCGTGGGCCCCTCCGCCGGATAGCGGTACGTCCCGCTGATCGGGTTCATGACGACCGTCCCGCCGGACATCCGGACGTGCACCTCGGGGCTCGCGCCCACAAGCGTCCGCTCCCCGGTGTGCACGACGAACGTCCAGTACGCGCCCCGCTCACCCACCAGCAGCCGCCGGAACAGCGCCAGCGCGTCGGCCCGGCCGTACCCCGGGATCTCGCCCTCGTACGTCCGCCGGATGACGAAGTTGGCGCCCTCGCCGCGCCCGATCTCCTCCCGTAGCACCCGCCCGACGATCTCCCCGTACGCCTCGTCGCCGACGTCGAAGCCACCGCCCTCGACCCGCACGTCGTGCGCGGGCAGCTGGTCCAGCGCGTCGGCGAGCGGGATGCCGTACGACTCCTCGGGGGTGAGGAAGGCCAGGGGAGTGCCGTCGTCGCGGACGTCGAAGCCGCGCTCGCGGATCTGGCGGTAGGGGATCAGGGCCAGGCCCTCGGCGGGGAGGTCGGCGAGGCGGTCGTGGGTGGAGACCGGGCCGAGGAAGACCTCTACCGTGTTCTCGTCGTGGCCCGGCGTGCGGCGGCGCAGCAGGGCGAACGGTCGGTCGTCGTTCAGCAGCTGTGTCAGGTCCATGGTTCCTCTGCCATCGATGGAGGAGGAACGACCCCGGAAACGCCGAAGGCCGCCCCTCGGGCGGCCTTCGCGAAGTACTGGGAGTACGCGCAGTCAGTGGGCCGCCGGATGAGCGGTCCACCACCAGTTCTGGGTCGAATGCGCGAACATGCGAGGCACCCTACCCCACGCGCACCTGAGCGTGCGGGTGTCTCACCTGTCGAGCCGTGCGAAAACCGGGCGACACGACCCCGTAATGTTGAGTCCGTGACCGTGAACGCTAAGACCAGCGCCAGCGCTGGCAACACCTGGCGAGACCTGCCCGCGGCGCAGCAGCCCGAGTACCCCGACACCGAGGCTCTGCGCGCAGTGATCGCGGACCTCGCGTCGTATCCGCCGCTCGTCTTCGCGGGCGAGTGCGACCAGCTGCGTGCCCGGTTGGCGGCCGTCGCCAAGGGAGAGGCGTTCCTCCTCCAGGGCGGCGACTGCGCCGAGGCCTTCGACGCGGTGTCCGCCGACCACATCCGCAACAAGCTGAAGACCCTGCTCCAGATGGGCGCCGTACTGACGTACGCCGCCTCGGTGCCGGTGGTCAAGGTCGGCCGTATCGCCGGCCAGTACTCCAAGCCGCGCTCCAAGTCGACCGAGACCCGCGACGGGGTGACGCTCCCGACCTACCGGGGCGACTCCGTCAACGGCTTCGCCTTCACCGAAGAGGCCCGTATCCCGGACCCCGAGCGCCTGAAGCGGATGTACAACGCGTCCGCCTCCACGCTCAACCTGGTGCGCGCCTTCACCACCGGCGGCTACGCCGACCTGCGCCAGGTGCACGCCTGGAACCAGGACTTCGTGAAGTCGTCCCCCTCCGGCCAGCGCTACGAGCAGCTGGCCCGTGAGATCGACAACGCGCTGAACTTCATGCGGGCCTGCGGGACCGACCCGGAGGAGTTCAAGACCGTCGAGTTCTACTCCTCGCACGAGGCGCTGCTGCTGGACTACGAATCGGCCCTGACCAGGGTCGACTCCCGCACCGGCAGGCTCTACGACGTTTCCGGGCACATGGTGTGGATCGGCGAGCGCACACGGCAGCTGGACGGCGCGCACATCGAGTTCGCCTCCCAGATCCGCAACCCGATCGGCATCAAGCTCGGCCCGACGACGACCGCCGAGGACGCGCTGCAGTACATCGAGCGCCTCGACCCGGACCGCGAGCCCGGCCGGCTCACCTTCATCGTGCGGATGGGCGCGGACAAGGTCCGCGACAAGCTGCCCGAGCTGGTCGAGAAGGTCACCGCGTCCGGCGCGACCGTCGCCTGGATCACCGACCCGATGCACGGCAACACGTACGAGGCGGCCTCCGGTCACAAGACCCGCCGCTTCGACGACGTGCTCGACGAGGTGAAGGGCTTCTTCGAGGTCCACAAGGGCCTCGGCACCCATCCGGGCGGCATCCACGTCGAGCTCACCGGTGACGATGTCACCGAGTGCGTGGGCGGCGGCGACGAGATCTTCGTCGACGACCTGCACCAGCGCTACGAGACGGCCTGCGACCCGCGCCTGAACCGCAGCCAGTCCCTCGACCTGGCCTTCCTGGTCGCAGAGATGTACAGGGACCAGTAGCCGGTTCACCTGTTACAGCAGAGTGCCGTGGGGCGGGGATCACATACGATCCCCGCCCCACGGCACTTTTGCAGGACCTGCGGGCCGGGTAAGGTTAGGTTGGCCTTATCAAGTTCCGGCGGGAGGTGAATCCGCGTGTATGTCTGCAGCTGCTTCCAGGTGACCGAGGCGCAGGTCCAGGAGCACGCGGGTGGGGGTGCCTGCACGCCCCGCCAGATCGCCTCCGCCTGCAAGGCCGGTACCGACTGCGGTTCGTGCGTCCGCCGGATCCAGGCGATCCTCGGCCGCGGCAGCTGCCCGCGCCGCGATCTCGCGGAAGAGGGCGCGCCGGTCTTCGCCGAACTGGACGAAGCCGCTTAGGGGCGGACCCTAGCTGGGCTGCTCGATCTGCTGCGCGATGTAGAGCGCCTCGCCGAGCTGCTCGATCAGCTGCAGCTGCGTGTCCAGGTAGTCGATGTGGTGCTCCTCGTCCTCGAGGATGTCCTCGAAGATGTTCGCCGACGTGACGTCGCCCTTCGCGCGCATCACCTCGATACCCCGCTTGAGGCGGTCGATCGCCTCGACCTCCACCTGCCGGTCCGCCTGGAACATCTCGGTGACCGTCTGACCGACCCGGACGTGGAACAGCCGCTGGTAGTTGGGCAGGCCGTCGAGCATCAGGATGCGCTCGGTGATCCTGTCCGCGTGCTTCATCTCGTCGATGGATTCTTCACGCGTGTACTTGGCGAGCTTGGTCCAGCCGTTGTTGTCCTGGATGCGGTAGTGCAGCCAGTACTGGTTGATCGCGGTCAGCTCACCGGTGAGCTGCTCGTTCAGGAACTCGAGGACCTCGGGGTCGCCCTGCATCGCAGAGGCTCCTTCCAAAACAAGGGAACTGGCGGGTTGCGCCGCATGATTGCACCGGCGCGAAGAGGTCGTCCAGTAAGTGCATGCTTAGTAGGAGTTGCCCGAATCCGCCCAGAGCCGGTCATGTGCACCGGCCCCCGTCTGTCAGGATGGAGCCATGGGTCAGAGAGGGGTCGAACAGTCCGAGCTGCCGCCCGGCCAGCGACTTCAGCGCGGCTGGCCGGTCACCCACTACGGCCCGGTCCCCAAGTTCCGCCCCGAGCGCTGGGAGTTCAGGGTCTTCGGCGCCACCGCCGACGGCGACAAGCACTGCTGGAACCACGAAGAGTTCACGGCTCTGCCCTACGACTCGGTCGTGGCCGATCTGCACTGCGTCACGAAGTTCAGCATGCTGGGCGCCGAATGGGGCGGCATCCCCGCCCGCACCATCCTGGAGACCGCCCCGCCGTCACCCGCCGTCACCCACGTCATGGTCTGGGCGGAGTACGGCTTCAGCGCCAACCTCCGGCTCGCCGACTTCGCCGCCGACGGCACCATCTTCGCCACCCACAAGGACGGCGAACTCCTCACCGCCGAACACGGCTTCCCGCTCCGCCTGGTCGTCCCCCACCTGTACGCCTGGAAGGGCCCGAAGTGGGTCCGGGGCGTCGAGTACATGACGGCCGACCGGCGCGGCTTCTGGGAGGAACGCGGGTACCACAACGTCGGGGACCCGTGGAAGGAACAGCGGTACTCGTACCAGGAGGGGCCCGGCGAGGGTCCCGAACTATGAGTCCCTGAGCTTCTTCAGCCGCTCCACGTCCGCCGCGTGCCCTTCCTTGCCGCCGGGCGTCTCGATGATCAGCGGTACGCCCTCGGTCGCCGGGTGGGTCATCAGCGCGCGGAACGGATCCTCGCCGATGTGCCCGGAGCCGATGTTCTCGTGGCGGTCCTTGTGGGCGCCGACGACGTCCTTGGAGTCGTTGGCGTGGATCAGTTTCAGCCGTCCCTGGCCGACCGTGTCCACCAGCAGGTCGAGCGTCTGGTGCATCCCGCTCGGACCGGTCAGGTCGTGCCCGGCGGCGAAGATGTGGCACGTGTCCAGGCACACGCCCAGCTTCGGATGGGCGTCCAGCGCCTCGAAGTACGGCCCGAAGTCCCAGGTCCGGGAGCAGAGGGAGGAACCCTGGCCGGCCGTGGACTCCAGCAGCAGGAACGGATCGTCGTCGTGGGTCAACTCGTCGAGCAGCGGCAGCAGATGCTCCCGTACCTGGGCCAGCGCCACCGCCCGCTCCCGCCCGCCCGTCGCGCTACCGGTGTGCACGACCACACCGAGCGCGCCGATCTCCCGTCCCCGCCGGAGCGAGTGCCGCAGCGACTCCACCGACTTCTCCACGGTGGCCTCGGTGTGCGAGCCGAAGTTGATCAGGTACGGCGCGTGCACGTACGCCGGGATGGACTCGGCCTCGCACACCGCGCGGAACTCCTTGTCCTGGCGCGGGTTCCCGACCGGTGTCGCCCAGCCGCGCGGGTTGGCGACGAAGACCTGCACGGTCTCGGCGGCCAGCTCACGGGCGTAGGACAGCCCCACGGAGTGGAGACCGCCGGCCACCGGGACATGGCCGCCGACGGGGTTGCGGGAAGGGATGCGGGAGGGGGACGCGCTGCTCACACGTCCAGGGTGTCACGCGCGCGTGCCGCCCCCGTCACCGGATGGTGATCGTGATCGTCGACCCCTTGGGTGCCTGTTCGCCCGCGTCCACGGACTGTTTCTTCACGGTGTCGCCGAACAGGCCGAGCAGCCCGCGGTCCTCCTCGACCTTGAAGCCGGACTCCTCAAGGAGCTTCGTCGCCGCGTCGACGCTCGCGCCGACCACGCTCGGGACCTCGACCATCTCCGGGCCCTTGGACAGGGTCAGCGTCACCGTGTCGCCCGAGGCGGCCCGGCTGTCGCCGGCCGGGGTCTGCTGGGCGACCTGGCCCGCGTCGTACTCCGAGGTGACCTCGGTGTCCGACACCTTCACCGTGAGACCGGCCTCCTGGAGGTCCGACTTCGCCTCGTCCAGGTCCTCACCGGTGACGTCGGGCACGTCGACCGCGCTGCCCTTGCTGACGGTCAGGGCTATCGCGGAGCCCGCGTGGCGCTCGGTGCCCGCCTCGGGGTCCGTGCTGATCACGAAGCCCTTGGGGACGTCGTCGCTGAACTCCCTGGTGACCATGCCGGCCGCAAGTCCGTCCGTCCTGAGCAGGGCCTGCGCCTTGGCCAGGGCGTAGCCCGTCAGATCGGGCACCTTCACGGTCTCGGGTCCGTCCGAGATGGTCAGGGCCACCGAGTCGTTGTCCCGGATGCGGGCGCCGGCCACCGGGTCGGTGCTGATGACCGTGCCGCGCTTCACGGTGTCGCTGTAGGCGTGCTTGACCGACTTGACGTCGAGACCGGCCTCCTTCAGCCGCTCCTTCGCCTGCGCCTCGGTCTTGGCCAGCAGCGGCGGGACCTCGGTGAACTGGCCGGAGTTGATGTACCAGACGCCCGTCCCGACCCCGATGATCAGCAGGACGGCGGCAATGACCGCCAGCAGCCCGCGCCGGGGCCGCCGCGCTTCGCGCCGCCGGGGCGGCAGCGGCGGCCCGCTCTCGAACCGGCTGGTCCGGTTGAACGGGTCACCGGGCTCGTCGTCCTCGTTGACCGGCAGCGGACGCGGCACGGTCAGCGAGCGCGGGATCACACTCGTACGGTTCTCGGAGTCGGGATGTTCCGAGGTCAGTGCCTGCGGCGGCACCGCGTCCAACTGCTCGTCGCTCAGCCCCGCCCGCGCCTCGCGGACCAGACCGAACAGCGAGACCGCGTCGTACGGCCGGATGTCGGGGGTGCGCGCGGTGGCCGTGGCGACCAGCTCGTCCAGCTCGTACGCCAGCCCGGGGACGACGGCCGAGGGCGGCGGGACGTCCTCGTGCAGGTGCTTGTAGAGCACGATCGCGGGGGAGTCCCCGTCGTGCGGCTTCTGGCCGGTGAGCATCTCGTACAGGACGACACCGCACGCGTACACGTCGACCCGTGGGGACGCCGTGCCGCCCTCGATCTGCTCCGGCGCGAGATACGAGACCGTGCCGAGCACGTTCTCCGTGGTGCTGGTGACCGTGTCCACGGACCGGACCAGCCCGAAGTCGGCGACCTTGACCCGGCCGTCGTCCCCTATGAGCACGTTCTCCGGCTTCATGTCCCGGTGCACGAACCCGGCCCGGTGCGCGGCACCCAGCGCGGCCAGCACCGGCTCCAGGATGTCCAGCGCGGCCCGCGGCTGCAGCGCCCCGCGCTCGCGCAGCACGTCCCGCAGGGTGCAGCCGGCGACGTACTCCATCGCCAGATAGACGTACGCCCCCTGGGCGCCCTGGTCGAAGACCTGCACCACGTTCGGATGCGCCAGCCGCGCCACCGACTTGGCCTCGCGGATGAAACGGTCCACGAAGGAGGCGTCGGCCGCCAGCGTCGGGTGCATCACCTTGAGCGCGAGAACCCGGTCCAGGCGGGTGTCCACGGCCCGGTAGACCGTGGCCATCCCGCCGACGGCGATCCGCGCGTCGACGCGATAGCGGCCGTCGAGCAGCTGCCCGACGAGAGGGTCATGAAGGGTCGTATCCACGCAGGTGAGTGTACGAGCCGAGGCTGACAGCACCGCCTTTTCGGCCAGTTTCGGGGCGGTACTGCAGCCGAGCTGTGACGGATCGCACGCTGGGGAGCGGGAGTTCAGAACGCCGGCCGTTCGGGGTCCAGACGGGCCAGGCCGGTCGTCGGAGACGACGCCTCGGCGAAGTGCCTACGGGGGATACGCCCCGCCCGGAACGCCAGCCGCCCCGCCTCCACCGCGCTGCGCATCGCGGACGCCATCAGCACCGGCTCCTGCGCCCGCGTCACCGCCGAGGCGAGCATCACACCCGCGCACCCCAGCTCCATCGCGAACGCCGCGTCGGACGCCGTGCCCGCCCCCGCGTCCAGAATCACCGGCACGCGGGCGTGCTCGGTGATCAGCTGGAAGTTGTGCGGGTTGCGGATCCCGAGCCCGGAGCCGATCGGCGACCCCAGCGGCATGATCGCCGCGCACCCGACGTCCTCCAGCTTCCGCGCGAGGACGGGGTCGTCGTTCGTGTACGGCAGCACCGTGAAGCCGTCGTCGACCAGGGTCTCGGCGGCGTCGAGCAGCTCGATCGGGTCGGGCAGCAGGGTGCGCTCGTCCGCGATCACCTCAAGTTTGACCAGTGACGTCCCGAGCGCCTCCCGCGCCAGCCGCGCCGTCAGCACCGCCTCGCCGGCCGTGAAGCAGCCTGCGGTGTTGGGCAGCACCCGGATGCCGAGCCGTTCCAGGACGGACAGCACCGAACCGTGCACGGAAGCGTCGACGCGGCGCATCGCGACCGTCGTGAGCTCCGTCCCGGAGGCCACCAGCGCGCGCTCCAGGACGTCGAGGCTGGGCGCGCCCCCGGTGCCCATGATCAACCGGGACGTGAAGGACGTACCACCGAGGACGAAGGGGTCGTCGGCCATGGGTCAGCCTCCTTGGACGGCGGTGAGGACCTCGACGCGGTCCCCCTCGGAGAGGGAGGTCGAGGGCCACTGCGCGCGCGGGACGACGGTTTCGTTGAGGGCGGCGGCCACCCCGGAGGGCGACGGGGCCAGGGTGCGCACGAGGGCGTCGAGAGCGGTGCCGGGAGCGATCTCCCGGGGCTCTCCGTTGACGGAGACGTTCATGCGGGCTGCTCCACGAGTGCCGTGCGTTCTCTGCGGGCGAACCGCTTCGGGGTGAACGGGCTTGCCTCGTCCGGGAGTTCACCGGTGGCCAGCGCGTGCGCGAGGGCGTCACCGGTGACCGGCGTGAGCAGTACGCCGTTGCGGTAGTGCCCGGTGGCCAGCAGCAGCCCCGGGAGTGTGGTCGGGCCGAGCAGGGGCGCGTTGTCGGGGGAGCCGGGGCGCAGGCCTGCCCGGGTCTCGGTGAGCGGCAGTTCGGTGATCCCGGGGACCAACTCGTGGGCGTCGCGCAGCAGTTCGTAGACGCCGCCCGCGGTCACCGTGGTGTCCCAGCCCAGTTCCTCGCTGGTCGCGCCGACGACCAGCTCGCCGTTCTCGCGCGGCACCAGGTAGACGTGGCTGCCGCGCACCACGGCCCGCACGGTCCGGCTCAGGAACGGCGCGTACCGCTCCGGCACGGTCAGCCGCAGCACCTGCCCCTTCACGGGCCGTACGGGCGGCAGGACGTCGTCGGGGACCCCGGCCAGCCGCCCGCTGAGGCTGCCGCCGGCGAGCACCACCTGGTCCGCGCCCAGCGCTTCCCCCTCACGCGTGACGACCCCTGTGGCGCGGTCCCGCCCGACCGTGAGCCGCTCGGCCCACGTCCGGTGGAAGGCGACCCCGGCGCGCTCACAGGCGGCCACCAGCGCCCGCGCCAGCCGCCGCGGGTCGACCTGGTGGTCCCCGTCGACCCGGAGCCCCCCGCGCACACCCGGCGCGAGCATCGGCTCCAGGCGCCGGCACTCGCGCCCGGAGAGCCACTCGGAGTCCAGGCCCGACTGCTGCTGCAGGGCGTGCAGTTCACGCAGATGGGCGCGGTCGTCGGCGTCCAGGGCGACGGCGAGGGTGCCGCAGCGCCGGTAGCCGAGGTCGAGGCCGGTGAGGTCGGTCAGCTCGGCGGCGAAGTCCGGGTAGCGGTGCGCCGAGGCCAGGTTGAGGGCGAGCAGGGTCTGCTCGCCGTAGTGCAGTTCCGTTACGGCGGCCAGCATCCCGGCGGCCACCTGGGCGGCCCCGCCGCCCGGCTCGGGGTCCACGACGGCGGTGGCCAACCCGCGTTGCGCGGCCCGCCAGGCCGTGACCAGGCCGATGATCCCGCCCCCGACGACGAGGACGTCTGACGTACGTGTAGGCATGGGCGTCCAGCCCCTCCCTTCGCCGGCATGACCCGGATCAGGTTCGTACGGTCGGAGGCCGCCAGCCTCCCTCTCAGCCCAGTGCGTCCGGACTCCCGCGAGTGCTTGTACGTTGGCCACCCTAGCCCGTACCCCATGTCCCAGTAAGGGAGCCTCCGTCCATGGCCCGCTCGCTCGACGGTCTCGTCCTCGCCCCCGTCGCGGACCAGGCACCGGGTCAGGTCGGCACCCGCACCCGGTTCGCGTACCACGAGAAGGACGGCGAGATCTGGGCCGAGTACGCGGGCGGCGACGTCGTACGCGGGCATCTCGTCGGCACGCGCGCGGGGGACCGTCTCGACTTCCGGTACGTGCAGCTGAAGACGGACGGGACGACGTCCTCAGGGCACTGCGTGTCCGAAGTCGTCGAGCTGTCCGACGGCCGCATCCGCCTCGACGAGACGTGGGAGTGGGAGTCGCAGTTGGGCAGCGGGACGAGTGTTGTGGAACAGGTCACTGAACGCGCCCCCTGACTGACGTTTTGTCAGGTGTCTATGGTGATCGGATGAGCGAGCAGACGCGGGGACAGGACGCGGGAGCGGGACGGCGCGTGGTCGTCGTCGGGGCGGGCATGGCCGGGGTGCAGACCGCGGTCGCCCTGCGCGAACAGGGCTTCACCGGCAGCATCACCCTTCTCGGCGCCGAACCCCATCAGCCCTACGACCGGCCGCCGCTGTCCAAGGCCGTCCTGCTCGGCAAGGCCGAGGGCTCCGCCTTCGACGTCGACTTCGAGGCACTCGGCATCGAACTCCGGCTCGGGCGAGAGGTGTCGGGCCTGCGCCCCGGAGACCACGAACTGGACACCGCCGAGGGCCCGGTGCCCTACGACGTCCTCGTCCTCGCCACCGGTGCCGAACCGATCCGGCTCCCGGGCGCCGACGGCATTCCCGGGGTGCATCTGCTGCGCACCCTGGACGACGCCGAGCGGCTGCGGCCGGTGCTCACCCGGCAGCACGACGTCGTGGTCGTGGGCGCCGGCTGGATCGGCGCGGAGTTCGCCACCGCCGCGCGCGAGGCGGGCTGCGCGGTGACCGTCGTGGAAGCCGCCGACCGGCCGCTCGCCGGCGCGCTGCCCGCCGAGGTGGCCGCGCCGATGGCCGCCTGGTACGCGGACGCCGGTGCCGTGCTGCGCACGCACACGCGCGTGGAGCGCGTCGAACCCGGCGCCGTGGTCCTCGACGACGGCACCCGGCTGCCCGCGGGCGCCGTCGTGGTCGGCATCGGCGCCCGCCCCGCCACCGGCTGGCTCGCGGACTCCGGCGTCGAGCTGGGCGTCCACCGCGAGGTCGTGGCCGACGACCGGCTGCGCACCTCGGTGCCGGACGCCTACGCGGTCGGCGACTGCGCCTCCTTCCCTTCGGGAAGGTACGGCGAGCGACTTCTCGTCCACCACTGGGACAACGCCCTCCAGGGCCCGCGCACGGTCGCCGCGAACATCGTCGGCCAGACCCCGGCGGTCTACGACCCGGTGCCCTACTTCTGGTCCGAGCAGTTCGGCCGCTTCGTCCAGTACGTCGGCCATCACGCGTCCGCCGACACGATCCTGTGGCGCGGCGACCCGGCCACCCCGGCCTGGACCGTCTGCTGGCTGCGCGAGGACCGCCTGGTGGCCCTTCTCGCGGTCGGCCGCCCCCGTGACCTGGCCCAGGGCCGCCGTCTGATCGAGTCGGGCACCCCGATGAATCCCGGGCCGCTGGCGGACCCTTCTCTGCCGATGAAAGCCGCTATCGCCTAGTTCGTGACCCCGGGTCGGACCGGCCCGACTTCCGACTGTCGGTCCGGGATGGCACGCTGTTTGCGTGACCGAGATTGACGCAAAGATTGATGCTCTCGTCCCCGCCTGGCTCACGCTGCCCGACATCGCAGAGATGCTCGATGTCGAGGTGACACGCGTGCGGCAGCTGGTCAAGGACGGCCAAGTCATCGCCGTACGCCGTGGTGAGAACCGCGCGCTGCACGTCCCCGCCGCCTTCATCGACGGGGCCGAGCAGAAGGTCGTCAAGGGCCTCGCGGGGACCCTGACGCTCCTGCGGGACGACGGCTTCTCCGACGAAGAGATGCTGGAGTGGCTCTTCACCCCCGACCCCAGCCTGCCCGGCACCCCCGCGCAGGCCCTGAGCGAGAATCGCGGCACGGAGGTGAAGCGCCGCGCCCAGGCGCTCGCCGTCTGACCCGGACGACCGGCCGACCCGGACGACCGACCGGTGTACGGGCCGCGGCGCGCCCGCCCGCGGCCCGTACACCGCACCACCGCGCAACGACGACGAACGACAACGGGGGACACACGCATGCCCGACACCGCAGCCGCCGTACGCGCGGAACTCGCCGACGCCCGGGTCTACCTCTGCACGGACGCCCGCAGCCGCCAGGGCGACCTCGCGGAGTTCCTGGACGCGGTCCTGGCCGGCGGGGTCGACATCGTGCAGCTGCGAGACAAGGGCATGGAGGCCGCCGAGGAGCTGGAGCACCTCCAGGTGTTCGCCGACGCCTGCGCCCGGCACGGGCGACTGCTCGCGGTCAACGACCGCGCGGACGTCGCCCACGCCGCCGGTGCCGAGGTACTGCACCTGGGCCAGGGCGACCTCCCGGTCCCCGCGGCCCGCGCGATTCTCGGCGACGACGTCCTGATCGGCCGCTCCACGCACGCGGAGGCGGAGGCCGCCGCGGCCGCCGTCCAGGAGGGCGTGGACTACTTCTGCGCGGGCCCCTGCTGGCCGACCCCCACCAAGCCCGGCCGCCACGCCCCCGGCCTCGACCTGGTCCGGTACACGGCCGCCCTGGGCACCGACCGCCCCTGGTTCGCCATCGGCGGCATCGACCTCGGCAACCTCGACGAGGTGCTCGAAGCGGGCGCCCGCCGGGTCGTCGTCGTACGGGCGATCACGGAGGCCGGCGACCCGGGCGCGGCGGCGGCCGAGTTCGCGAAGCGGCTGCGGCAGCTCTGAGAGCCGTCCGGGTGTCGCGCTTTTGTCCGGTGGGTGGACAAGGGGACGACAAATCGGGCAAATTTCCGGTTCCGGTTGGGTGACCGCCGTCCCCTGACTAACCTGCGGGTATGGCCTTCGGAATCGCATCCACCAGGACTGATCGCGCACGGAAGGTGCGTGACATGCTCGCGACCGGGAAGAACACGTACTCGTTCGAGTTCTCCGCGCCGAAGACCCCCAAGGGTGAGCGAAGCCTGTGGAGCGCGCTGCGGAGGGTCGAGGCGGTCGCCCCCGACTTCGTCTCCGTGACCTACGGCGCCGGCGGTTCGACCCGCGCGGGCACCGTCAAGGAGACCGAGCAGATCGTCGCCGACACCACGCTCACCCCGGTCGCCCATCTCACCGCGGTCGACCACTCCGTCGCCGAACTGCGCAACATCATCGGCCAGTACGCCGACGCCGGGATCCGCAACATCCTCGCCGTGCGCGGCGACCCGCCCGGCGACCCCATGGCCGACTGGGTGGCGCACCCGCAGGGCCTGACCTACGCGGCCGAACTGGTCCGGCTCATCAAGGAGTCGGGCGACTTCTGCGTCGGCGTCGCCGCCTTCCCGGAGCTGCACCCGCGCTCCCCGGACTGGGACACGGACGTGCGGCACTTCGTCGACAAGTGCCGGGCCGGCGCCGACTACGCGATCACCCAGATGTTCTTCCGCCCGGAGTCCTATCTTCGCCTGCGCGACCGCGTCGAGGCGGCAGGCTGTGCCACACCGGTCATCCCCGAGGTCATGCCGGTGACCAGCGTGCGGATGCTGGAGCGGTTGCCGCAGCTCAGCAACGCCGTCATCCCGGACGCTCTGAAAGAGCGAATCCTCACAGCCAAAGACGATCCGGCGGCTGTACGCTCGATCGGGATCGACTTCGCCACGGAGTTCTGCGCCCGGCTGCTGGCCGAGGGAGTGCCCGGACTGCACTTCATCACGCTCAACAACTCCACGGCGACGCTGGAAATCTACGAGAACCTGGGCCTGCACCACCCACCGCAGGCCTAGACCGGCCGCCCGGACATACGACACACTGCGTAGCGGCCACTGGGAGAGGGGCGTACATGGGCTGGACGGTCCTCTACATCGCGTTCGGCATCGTCGCACTGTGGTTGCTCGGCGAGGTGCTGCTGCAGTACAAGGCGCGGTTGCGCTGGCGACTGCTCGCCTTCGTCGGCTTCCTGGGCGTCGTGCTCGGCGTTCTCATGCCCTCCGTAGTCGTGATCGGACTGGGCGCGGTGGCCTTCGCCATCGGCCAGACCTACGTCACCCTGTCGTTCCGCCGCGGCTTCGAAGCCGGCTGGGCGGTCTCCGGGCGACCGGGCGCCGGCGGCTTCATGCGCCGCGGCGGCGAACCGGACGAGCAGGACCCGGGTCTGGAAGCCTCCGGCCTCGACTCGACCGGCTCCCAGCCCGCCTTCCAGGAGTACGGCCAGAACAAGTCCGACTTCGGCGCGGACGACGACTACGACCGGGACGACGTCTTCACCCCGAACCGGCCGCTCGACCCCACGGCCGCCGAGACCACCTCGGTCTACGAGCCGCAGCCCCTGCCGGACGACACCGGCTCCTACGGCGTCTACAGCGCCACCGCCTACGCGAACGCCGCCGACCCGAACTACGCGGGCACGGACCAGGCCTACGCGGCAGCGGCGGCCGGCCAGACCCAGGACCAGGCCTACGCGGCGGCCGACCAGCAGCAGTACGGCTACGACACCTACGCGGGCTACGACCAGCAGCAGTACGGCTACGACACGACCGGCCAGCAGCAGTACGCGGCCTACTCCGACCCGTACATCGGCACCCAGACCTACGGCGGCGCCACGTACGACACGGGCTACGACGGCCAGCAGCAGTATCCCCAGCAGGGCTACACGCAGGACCAGTACGGCAACGGCTATGTCGGCGAGACCCCGGCCGGCGGGGTGTGGGTCCCGCAGCAGCGCAACGACGAGACCTACGGCAGCGAGCTCCCGGCGGACCAGCAGTACTACCAGGGCGACGGCCAGCAGCAACAGCAGCAGCCGCAGTCGGGCCCCGGCTACGACGAGCAGTACCGTTTCTGAAGCCTACTGAGACCCTCTGAACTGCGGTCCCTCCACGATCAGCCCGGTCACCAGCGCGCCCGACATACCGGCGTGCGGGAGCCCGCCACCGGGGTGCGACCAGCCGCCGACGCGGTAGAGACCGGGCAGACGCGTGGTGTTCGCGGGGTGCAGGAAGCGGCCCCGGCCGGCGGCGAGCGAGGGTGCGGGCACGGCTCCCGAGCGGGCACCGGTCTCGCTCTCCGTGTCCCCGGGTGTGCGCACCTCGTGCCACAACAGGCGCTCCCGCAGCCCTGGTACGGCGGACTCGGCGGCCTTGAGGAGGAAGTCGGCGTAACTCCGGACCGTGCTCTCCTCCTCCCAGCCGGCCTCGCCCGACAACACGGCCGACACCACCGCCGACTCGTGCTCACCGTCCGGCCGCAGCGCGGGGTCGTCGGGGCGCAGCACCGTCACCGTGGGGCAGCGGGGCTCGTCGCCGCCCGGGGAGGCCAGGAAGTCCAACTCCGCCTCGCGGTCCGGGGCGTGGACCACCGTACGGTGGACGGCTCCGGCCTCGCGCGGGCCGCGCAGGGCCAGCAGGAGCGTGAGCCGCACCGGCCGGGGCGAGTCCGGATCGGCCCGCACATCGCCCTCCCCGTCCAGCGGACGGTCCGTCAGAGCCCGCAGCCGCGCGGGGTCCACGTCCGCCACGACATGGTCCGCGTCGACCACAGTCCCGTCGCCCAACTCCACCCCCGCCGCCCGCCCGTCCTTCTCCAGGACCCGGGTCACCTCGGCCCCGAAGACGAAATCGACCTTCCTCGCCAGACACCGCTCGTACACCGCCCGCGCCAACTCCCGTATGCCGCCCCGCACATACCAGGTGCCGAAGGCGTGCTCCATGTACGGCAGCACGGCCGCGCTCGCCGGAGCGGTCCGGGGTTCGAGGCCGTACGCGAGAGCGTGGCTCTCCAGGAGGGCCGTCAGGCGGTCGTCACGCAGCTCCCAGGCGCCGATCTCGGCGAGGGTGCTCGCCCGGCGCGTGCGCAGGAGTTTCTTGTGCGGGACCGCCGGATAGGGCTCCTGCTCGGCCAGCACCGACCAGTTGGGCCACAACGGCTCCTCCAGGAGGGGCCTGCGGGTGCGGTCCCAGGCCTCGCGGGCCCGGATCAGGAAGTCGCCCCAGCGCTGCCCCGCGCCGCCGCCCAGTGCCTCGTCCAGGGCTGTGACGACGCCCGCGCGGGAGGCGTTCGGCAGCGACACCTCCGTGCCGTCCGCGAAGACGTGCCGCGAGGACGGGTCGACCTGGACCAGCTCGACCAGGTCCTCCAGCGGCTCCTTGCCGGTCTTGATGAACAGGTCGCGGTAGACCGCGGGCACGGGCAGCAGCCCGGGTCCGGTGTCGAAGGAGAAGCCGTCCCGCTCGAAGCGGCGCACCGCACCGCCGTACGTCTCCGTACGCTCGTACACCGCCACCCGGTGGCCCGCGACGGCCAGCCGGGCAGCGGCCGCCATCGCGCCCATGCCGGCGCCGATCACCGCAATCCGTGCCATGCCTGCGACTTTATCGGCCGCCACTGACAGTCCGGTCACGGGCCGTCACCACGGCGGCCGGTCCGGTGGCCCTCCCACCTGCGAGGCCAGCCGTTTCTCCTCCCGGAGCTGGGCCCGGCGGCGCAGGAACCGGCGGATCCGCGAGACCAGGAAGAACAGGACCGTCAGCCCGGCCGTCAGCAGCGCGGCCGCGATGATCGCCGCCGCCTGCGGATGGAACATCGCGAACGCGACGATCCCGCCGACCCCGAGATCCTCGGCGAGACTCATGACCACATTGCTGAACGGCTCCGGCGAGGTGTTGATCGCCATCCGTGTCCCGGCCTTGACCGTATGGCTGGCCAGCGCCGTCGAACCGCCGATCAGTCCCGCCGCCACATCGTTCAGCGAACCGCTGTGCCCGGCGAGCACCGCGCCGACCCACGCCCCGGCGGCCGGCCGGATCAGGGTGTGAACGGAGTCCCACATCGAGTCGACGTAGGGGATCTTGTCGGCGACCGCCTCGCACAGGAACAGCACGGCCGCTGTGACGAGGACCTCAGGACGTTGCAGCGACTCGGGGACGGCGTCGCTCACCCCGGTCGCGCCGAAGACGCCGAGCAGCAGCACCACCGCGTAGGCGTTGATGCCGCTGGCCCAGCCGCTGGTGAAGACCAGGGGGAGTACGGACACGGAGGTGATGGTAACCACTCGGCAACAGGGCGTCCTGGGCCTGAGTGCGCACGGCTGAGTATGCGTACCTAGGAAGTGAGATGAGTACGCGCGCGGATGGGGCGCGACCTGCGCGAACGAGAGAGTGGAGACACGGAAAGGGGCGCGGCTCCGGTACCGCCGACACGGGGCGGCGGAACGGGGCCCGCGCCCTTGGCCGCTCCTTCCGCCGGAACATCGGCGGAAGCGAGGCACGGGGGAACCCAGGGGGACTGACCAACGGGGGTTCCAACAGGGGGAACGTACGGGGGAAGCACAAGGGAGCGCCGGTTCGGGGCGGCCCGCGGGGGACGCGGCCACAACGAACCGGCGCTTCTGTGCGTGCTCTTCTTGTGTGCCGCCTCAGCGGTCCCCGCTCACCCGGCCCTGGAGCAGCCGGGACAGTGCCGAGTGGACGTCGTCCAGGGAGCGCTCCGGCTGGAACGACTGCCAGTCCAGGGCGGCCACCAGGACCATCCCGACCAGCGCGGCGGCCGTCAGCCGGACATCGATCTCGGGGCTGAACTCGCCGTTGGCCACGCCCGCGTGCAGCACGTCCTCGATGGCCGCGTTCACCTGCTGGCGCACCACCATGAGCGTGGACTGCCAGGCTCGGTTGGTGCGCCACAGCTCGGCCACGTAGAGCTGTGTGAAGGACGGGTAGCGGGCGATGAAGCCGAGGCCCGCGCGGATCATCGCGTCCAGGGCGTCCACCTTGCTGCCGCCGTCCCGCGCGGTCTGCTCGGCGGCCTCCCTCAGGGATGCGGTGAGGAGGCCCACGCCGTGTCGCAGCAGCTCCTCGAAGAGGACGGACTTGCTGGCGAAGTTGTAGTAGACGGTGCCCTTCGCGACCCCGGCACGCTCGGCGATCTCGTCCACGGTGGTGGCCGAGAAGCCCTGTTCGGCGATGAGCGTGACGGCCGCCTCGTAGAGCTTCTGCCGGGTGGCCTCGCGGCGCGTGCTGCCGCCCGACGGGGTGCTGCTGCTTTCCATGGGCCTGATTCTCACAGGCCCGGCTCCGGTGTTTGGCACGGGTGCCGAGGTCCTGGGCGAGGTCACAGGCTCAGCTCCGGGTGCAGCCGGTCCAGTGTCCACATCTGGCGGCGGCGTGCCGACAGCGCGGTCAGCGCGAGCGCCCCCGCGGTGAAGGCGACGAGCACCACGCACGCGTGCCACACGGGTTCCAGGCCGCCGCCCGTGATGAGCCGCCGTAGGGCCTCGACCACGTAACTCATCGGCAGGAAGGGGTGGATCGCGTTGAAGAAGCCCGGGCTGGTCTGCACCGGATAGGTGCCGCCCGCCGACGTCAACTGGAGCATCAGCAGGGCGAGTACGAGGATCCGGCCCGCCGCCCCGAAGCGCGCGTTCAGCCACTGCACGATCGCCGCGAAGCACGCCGTCACCAGGAACAGGAAACCGACCGTGCCGGCCGCGTGCGCCATCTCCAGACCGATCGCCCAGTGCAGTACGGCCATCAGGGCCACTGTCTGGAGCACCCCGACCGCCATCACCGGCAGCCAGCCCGCGAGCGCGATCCGCCGCGCCGGGGCACCGGCGGCGAGCGCGCGCCGGTTCATGGGCGCGATCAGCATGTACGCCACCATCGCGCCCACCCACAGGGACAGCGGGATGAAGTACGGGGCGAATCCGGTGCCGTAGTTGGGCGCCTTGTGCAGGTCCTGGGAGGCCAGTTGGACCGGGTCGGCCATGACCCCGGTGCGCTGCTCGCGGTCCTGCTTGTCGTAGTCGGGGATCCGGGCGGCGCCGTCGTGCAGTCCGCCGGCGAGCTTCCCGGAGCCGTCGGCGAGCTTGTACAGGCCGCCGCTGAGGTCCACGGCTCCCGTCCTCAGCTTGCCGACCCCGGTGTCCAGGGCGGTCGCGCCGGTCTTGGCCGTGCCGAGCCCGGCGTGCAGGGTCTTGGCGCCCGCGGCGACCTTCCCGGCGCCGTCGTTCAGCTTGTCGATCCTGGCCACCGCGTCGTCGAGGTCCTCGGAGAGGTGCGGTGCGCGGTCGGCGAGCGCCTGGGCCTGCGTCTGGAGGGTCCGCAGGTTCGTGTCGAGCTTCTTCAGGTCGCCGTTCTGGTCGGCCACCAGGCTGTCGACGTCGTCGGCGACCTTGGCCACGTCCGAGGCGGCCTGGGCGGCCTTCTTCAGGTCGGGACAGGCGGCGTCGTCAAGGACGGCGGTTTCGCAGCGCGCCCTGTAGACGTCGTCCAGGGTGTCCGAGGCCGCGTGCGCACCCTTGGCGGCGACCGGGGCCGCCTTCACCAGGGTGCCCAGGTTGGCGCGGATCGTCCTGGCCGAGTCGGCGACCAACTGGGCCGTGTCCCCGATGGTCTTCTCGTTGTCCTCAAGGAAGGGCCCCACCTTGTCGGCGACCCCGTTGACCGTGTCCGCCAGGGTCTGCGTCCCGGCCGCCACCTGCTTCGAACCGTCCTCCAGGTCACCGGCGCCCGTGTCGAGCCTCTTCAGCCCCGTGGAGAGCTTGTTGCTGCCCTTCTTGGCGTCCTTCAGGCCGTCGGCGAGATCCTTGGAGCCCGCCTCGGCCGTACCGATGCCGCCCTTGAGCCGGTCGGCGCCGTCGGCCGCCTTCACGGTCTGCCCGTGGATGTCGGAGAACGACACGAAGATCCGGTCCAGGAAGGTCCGCGAGGCCTTGGTGGACGCGGCCGAGCGCACCTCGCTGAACACCGTCCGGGAGATCTGGCCGACGATGTAGTTGTTCGCGTCGTTCGTGCGCACCTGGAGCGCGCCCGTCTCTGGGGAGTCGCCCGCACTGGAGGCGATGCGCCGGCTGAAGTCGGCCGGCATGGTCAAGGACAAGTAGTACGTGCCGTCCTCGACGCCCTTCCGCGCGGTGGCCGCACTCACCTCGTGCCACTCGAACGTCCTGCTGTCGAGCAGTCCTTGGGTGATGGTGTCGCCGACGGCGAGCTTCTTCCCGTCGGCGGTGACGCCCTTGTCGTCGTTGACGAGCGCCACGGGGATGCGGTCCAGGCGGCCGTACGGGTCCCAGAAGGACCACAGGTACAGGGCGCCGTACAGCAGCGGCAGCAGCAGGAGGGCGACGAGCGCGGCGCGCGGCAGCTTGCCCCTGCCGAAGCGCCTGAGCTCAAGCGCGGCCAGTCGTGGCGCGTGCATCGGCCTTCTCCGTTCCTTCGGCGGACACTGCCACGACAGTCGTTCCGGAATCCGCGAGGGACCTCAACAGGTCCCAGATCTCCGCCCGTTCGTCGTCCGAGAGCTTGAGATCGACGTCGTCCACGGCGAGCAGGGCCGGCCGCCCGATGAGCGCCAGCGCGATGGACAGCCGCAGCTCCTGCGGCCGTTCCAGATCCCGTACGGCGGTCCGGGAGCCCTTGGGCAGTGCCTCGCGGTCGAAGCCGGCGGCGGTGACGGCGTCCTCGATGCGCAGCCCCGTCTCGATCGCCCGCTCGGACCGTGGCCGCAGCAGCCCGCGCACGGAGTCCCCGAACCGCAGTTGCAGCACGGCCCGTTCGCGCAGATGCTCCCCGACGGTCAGCGCCGCATCGAGATCGGTGACCCCGGCGACATTGGCCGGTGCGCTGATCCGCCGCACGGCCGCCGACTGCTTCGGCAGCGTCAACCCGCCCACGGCGGCGGTCCCTTCGGACGCCTTCATCCGCCCGGTCAGCGCGAGCAGCAGGCTCGTACGCCCGGACCCCGACGGCCCCTCGACGGCGATCAGCGACCCGGGCCCGGCGTCCAGGGAGATCCCCCGGAACGCCCAGCCGCGCGGCCCCCTGACCCCGAAGTCCTCGGCCGTGACATCGACCCCACCCACGGATTCCCCGTCCCCTGTTTTTGAACTGACTGGTCAGTGCAAAAACTAACGCGAACCTTCGATCGAAGCAAAAGCGCAGGTCAGAACGGATTGTCAGTGCCATACCTCACGATGGGCACATACGGCACCAGTGCCGTCACACAGACGACAGGAGGTTCGTCATGGCCAACTCGTCCGCAGCCGCCGCCCGTCGGCGCCGCGCCCCCGGCCCTGCCCCCTCACTGACCGGCCCGGCGAGCGACGTACACCCCGTGCTCCGCCGGGCCACGGCCCCGCCCGCCGCCCTCGACCTGCTCGCCCAGGCCCGCGCCGGACTGGACGAGGCAGCCGTCCTCGAAACGCCGAACGAGCGTTACGCGACGGCCCACCTCGCCGCCCTGCGCACCGCCGCCGCGGTACTCGCCGCGCGCGCCCAGCCGGAACCCACGGCCCGGCGCCGCGCCCGCATCCGCAGCGCCTGGGAAGTCCTCCCCGAGATAGCACCCGAACTCGCCGAGTGGAGCGCCCTGTTCGCCTCCGGTGCCCGGCGCCGCGCCCGGGCCGAGGCGGGCATCCAGGGCGCGGCGACCCGCCGGGACGCCGACGACCTCATACGCGACGTGGCGATGTTCCTGCGCCTGGTGGAGCGGATGCTCGTCCTCCAGCCGGTCCTGCCCCAGCCACGCCAGGACCCGGAGAGGCCCGGGGACCGCGCCGGGTGAGCAGGCGGCGTTCCGCCGCGCGAGACACATCACCGGGTACGGCACCGGAGGCAATAGGGTGGAGGGCGCCTGAAGCCCTCCCTCCGCCCGTCTCCGGGCCGGGGAGGCAGCCCGTTCGCTCCGCCGTGCACAGGCGGTGCCGCGCCGAGGAGTCAACTGCCGTGTCGGACCCGAGCCGCCCCCGCGCCTCCCTCCGTACCGCCGTGGTCTGGGACGTCCTTCAGGACGCCCTCGACCGCCGGGTCAAGGCCACGGGGCGGGACGCGCTGGACGTCCTCGACACCGGAGGCGGCAGCGGCAACTTCGCGGTGCCCGTCGCCCGCCTCGGCCACCGTGTCACCGTCGTCGACCCCAGCCCGAACGCGCTGTTCGCGCTGGAGCGCCGCGCCGCCGAGGCCGGTGTCGCCGACCGCGTGCAGGGCGTCCAGGGCGACGCGTACGGCCTCTTCGACGTGGTCGAACGCGGCGGCTACGACGCGGTCCTGTGCCACGGCGTCCTGGAGTACGTGGACGACCCCGCCGAGGGTGTCCGCACGGTGGTGGCCGCGCTGCGCCCCGAAGGCGTCCTCAGCCTGCTCGCCGCCGGACTCGGCGGTGCCGTCCTCGCGCGCGCCCTCGCCGGCCACTTCACGGAGGCCCGCCAGGCCCTCGCCGACCCGAACGGCCGCTGGGGCGCCGCCGACCCCGTCCCGCACCGCTTCACCGCCGAGCAGCTCGCCGCGTTCGTCGAGGGCGCGGGCCTGGACGTCGGCGCCGTGCACGGGGTGCGGGTCTTCGCCGACCTGGTCCCCGGCGTGCTCGTGGACACCGAGCCCGGCGCCCTGGACGCGCTGCTGAAGCTGGAGGCCGCGGTGGCCGAGCTCCCGGCGTTCCACTCCGTGGCCACGCAGCTTCATGTGCTCGGCGAGACACGGGGTGCCGGAGAGGCGTGAGTGGCCTCCCGCGACGGAGCCCTGATCAGGGGCTCGGCCGCACATGGAGTACGCCACAGGCCCCCCGATCGCGGGCCCGGCGCCGTATGATCGAGGGAGACCGCCCGGCATGACGGGACGGCCGCTGGGGAATGGAAGCTTCAGCGAGCCGGAACGGCCATGGCGGATTCCGGTTGGTCAATTGGCGTAGAGGGGCGGGTTTCACGGGGGCGATTCCCTGCCTATCCTGAAGGGACCCCCCGGGTCGCCCCGGCGACTGCACGATGAGGAGGACTCCGTGCCGCTCTCGGAGCACGAGCAGCGAATGCTCGAGCAGATGGAGCGAGCGCTGTACGCCGAAGATCCCAAGTTCGCGACAGCGCTTGAGGGAAGCGGGCTGCGCACGTACACCCGGCGACGGGTCTACCAGGCGGTGGCCGGCTTCCTCGTAGGTATTGCGCTCCTCATGGCAGGAATGGTCGCAAAGCAGATTTGGGTCAGCGTGGTGGGATTCCTCGTCATGCTGGGCTGTGCGGTACTCGCCGTGACCGGCTGGCGCAAGGCCCCCAAGCCTGGCGAGCAGCCCGCCGCAGGCGCTCCGCACGCCCGCAGCCAGGGACGGCAGCGGCGCTCGGTCATGGATCGGATCGAGCAGCGCTGGCAGCGCCGCCGCGACGAGCAACAGGGCCAGTAACGACGGCCCGGCTCCGCGCCACGCAAGGCGCCCCAGGACACGAGTGAGGGGGTGACCACCGAACCGGTGGTCACCCCCTCACGTATGTCTTGGTCCCTCCGCCGTTTCCGCGGAGGGACCAAGACATCAGCCCTGCTGTCCCGACGGCTTGCGCAGGGGCGGCCGGATCGCCGCCGCCCGCGCCGTCACGGACGCCCACCAGGCCGACAGCGCCCATACCACCCGGACGGTCGAGCGCGGGGCGACCATCGCGCGCAGCCGCGTGGAGCGGCTCGCCGTGTCCTGGAAACCGACGACCACCCGGCGCACGTCCTGCGCCAGCCCCGCCGTCGGCTGCGGCCGGGGCGCGTAGAGGACCTGCTCCACGGCGTCCGCCACCCGGTGCACCGAGGCGGCGGTCGGCGGATCGAGATGCCCGAGCCGCACGATCCGGGCGGCGGCCTTGCGCGGGGTCAGCGAATCGTCCGGCGAGATCCCGAAGTCCCAGGCCGTATCGGTCAGTTCTTCCCAGACCGCCAGTGTGTGCATGGCCGCGTCCGCCGCCGTACGGCCGTGCGCGCCCAGCCGTACCGAGCGTGTCCGGGTCCGCCAGAGCATCGGCGAGAACGGGGTCGTCAGCAGCAGCAGCGCGCCCAGGCCCAGCAGCGACATCCGCAGATACCACCACGGGCCCCTGCCGTCGTCGCCCGCCGCGAGCGCCGGGGCCTGGCTCTCGCAGCCCTCCAGCTTCTTCAGCTGGGCCGTGCAGCTCTCGCTCGCCGAGGGGGCGGCCGAGGGTGCCGTGCTCGTCGCGGCCGAGGAGCCGGCCGGGTCCGGGACGTCGCTGCCGGGCGTGGTCGACTGGGTGTACGACGGCACCGAGCCCCGGTTGGGGGTCGGCTCGAAGCGGGTCCAGCCGATGCCCTCGAAGTACAGCTCGGGCCAGGCGTGCGCGTCCTTCAGGCCCACCGACACGGTCTTGTTCGCCTCCGGGGTGCCGGGTGCGAAGCCCACCGCGACCCGGGCCGGAATGCCCAGGGTGCGGGCCATCGCCGCCATCGCGAAGGAGAAGTGGACGCAGAAACCCTGCTTGTCCTTGAGGAATTTCGCTATCGCGTTGCGGCCGGTACCGACGTCCACCTGGGTGTCGTACTGGAAGCCGCCGGTCACCGCGAAGTAGTCCTGGAGCTTGACCGCCTGCTCGTACGCGTTGGCCGCGCCCGCGGTGACCCGGCGGGCGGTCTGGGCCACCACCGCCGGCAGCGAGTTCGGCACCTTGGTGTACTGGGTCTCCAGGGCCTTCGACGGCGCCGGCGCGGTGGCCAGCTGCTCCGCGGTCGGCTCCACGTCGAGGCTGGTGACCGTGTAGGTCACCCCCCGCGTGCTCTGACCGTGGTCGCCCACGACCGTCATGCCCACGGGCTCGTAGCGCCAGCTGCCGTCGATTTTCACGCCGCTGGGCGGGTACGGCATCGGCAGCCAGTCCTGGGCGTACCAGTCCGCGGCCGAGATCCGGGTCGTGATCTTCGAGCGCTTCACGTCGGCGCCGAGACCGGTCGGCGTGGGGAACTTGTCCGGCACGCCCTCGATGTGACGCTGCGACGGCTTCCAGGTGATGCCGTCGAAGTCGTCGAGGGACACGATCCGCAGATACATGTCCGAGAGGTCGTTCGAGTCGGTGCGCAGGGCCAGGACCTGGCGGTTCTCGTCCACGTTCAGGCTGTCGCGCAGCGAGACCAGCGGGTTGACCGCGGAGATCGTGCCGCCGCCCCCGGTGCCCGCGCCCACACCGGTCCCGGCGGCGTCCAGCAGACCGCCCGAGATCGTGGGCAGCGGCAGCAGGGCGACGGCCAGCGCGACCGCGCCGATCCGCCGTCCGGTGCGGACCGGGGCGAGCGGCCCGGAGGAGTCCGAACCCGGGGCTGTGCGTGGAGCCCCGCCGAAGACCCGGCCCCACTGGGCGAGCCGGTCCCGGCCCTCGGACAGCAGCAGCATCAGATAGCCCGCCGCCGCGAACAGGAACCACAGCCAGTCGTAGCCGCTGTTCGACAGCCCGGCGGCCACCGAGTACAGGGCGAGCAGCGGCAGCCCGGCCGGAGCCGCGCTGCGGAAGGTGACCGCGAGCGTGTCCACGGCGAGGCCGATCACCAGCACACCGCCGATGATCATCAGCCGGATGCCGTCGTGCAGCGGTGCCGGGATCGCGTACCGCGAGACGTCGTCGGAGCCCTGCTGCAGCAGGTCGGCGAAGTGCTGGAAGGCCTCGGGGCCCGGGACGATCCCGGCGAAGGCCTGCGCACGGGCGAAGGCCAGGGTCAGCATCAGCAGCGTGACCAGGGCCTGCGCCGCGACGGTCAGCGGCCGGGCCAGCGGGACCCGCCGGGTCGCCGCGCCCACCCCGGCCTGGACCGCCAGCATGAAGCCGGCCTGGAAGATCCAGATCGCCGGGGAGACCAGGGGGATCAGCGCGGTGGACGCAAGCATCGTCGCCGCCCAGGCGCAGAGCGCCAGTCGTGCCCGCCCGCTCATCCCCATCCCTCCCCGAGACCGGTCGCGGTGATGCCGTTGCGCTCCCGGTCGGCCTGCCGCCACAGCTCGTTCAGTGACGCGCCGCGCGGCACGCCCAGGGCGGTCCAGCCCGCGTCGCGCAGCATCCGCAGCCGGTCCTCCTGCTCGTTCCCCGGTCCGGGTACGTCGGTCGGCTCGCGCACCCAGCCGCCGCTGTCCAGCACGAAGGCGAGGGCGCCCCCGCTGCGCTGCCGCATCCGGGCGACGATCGCCGCCTGTTCCTCGTCGAGGTCGCCGAAGAAGGCCACCAGCAACCCTTCGTTTCCGCCGCGCAGCAGGTCGTAGGCCCGGGACAGGCCGGCGCCGTCCGAGTGGTCGATCACCGCGAGAGTGTCCATCATCAGCCCGGCCGCGTCCGCCGACTCCTGGCTCGCGCCCGCGAACCCGTCGGCGCCCTCGCCGGGCACCGAGTTGCCGGTGTCGGTCAACAGCCGTACGGAGAAGCCCCGTTCCAGCATGTGCACCAGGACGGAGGCCGCGCCCGACACGGCCCACTCGAAGGCCGAGTCCGGGCCCTGGCCCGCGAAGGCGATGCCCCGGGTGTCGAGGAGCACCGTGCAGCGGGCGCGCTGCGGCTGCTCCTCGCGGCGCACCATCAGCTCGCCGTAGCGGGCGGTGGAGCGCCAGTGCACGCGGCGCAGGTCGTCGCCGTAGCGGTAGCCGCGCGGGATCACGTCGTCCTCGCCGGCCAGGGCCAGCGAGCGGTTCCGTCCGTCGCCGTACCCCTTGGCCTCGCCGCTGAGGCGGACCGGGGGCAGGGCCTCCACGCGCGGGATCACGGTCAGGGTGTCGAACGTCGAGAAGGAGCGGGTCAGTTCGCACATCCCGAAGGGGTCGGTCAGACGCAGCTGCAACGGGCCCAGGGGGTAGCGGCCGCGCAGGTCGGAGCGGACCCGGTAGGACACCTCGCGCCGGCCGCCCGCCTCCACCCGGTCCAGGACGAACCGGGGGCGCGGGCCGAGCACGTACGGCACCCGGTCCTGGAGCATCAGCAGGCCCGTGGGCAGCCGCGAGACGTTGTCCATCCGCAGATGGACGCGGGCCTCGCTGCCGGCGGGCACGCGCGCGGGGGAGAGCCGGCGGCTGCCGGCGACCCGGTACCGGGTGCGGTAGAGCACGGTCGCGCAGACCAGGGGCAGCACGGCCAGCAGCAGTCCGACCCGGAGCAGATCGCCCTGCCCCAGGACGTACGCGCAGACGGCCGCCGCGATACCGGCGGCCAGGAACGAACGGCCGCGGGTGGTCAGCCCCGCCAGGGCCGTACGGACACCGCCCTTCTCGTCCCGTTCGGGCTCCGGGACACCCGGCCCCCCGACGGCCATCACAGCCTCCGGGGCGGCTGCTCGCCGTAGGACGCAGTGCCGCGGCCGATGCCGAAGCTGCTCTGCTGCGGCGGCGCCGCGGGCACGGGGGTGCGCTGCAGGATCTCCTGGACGACCTGCTCCGCCGTCCGGCGGTTCAGCTGGGCCTGCGCGGTGGGCAGCAGGCGGTGGGCCAGGACCGCGACCGCGAGCGCCTGGATGTCGTCCGGCAGCGCGTACTCACGGCCGCTCAGGGCGGCGGACGCCTTCGCCGCGCGCAGCAGATGCAGCGTCGCGCGCGGGGAGGCGCCGAGTCTGAGGTCGGGGTGGGTGCGGGTGGCGGAGACCAGCTCCACCGCGTACCTGCGCACCGCGTCGGCGACATGGACGCCGCGGACCGCCTCGACCAGCTTGACGATGTCGTGCGCGTGGGCCACGGGCTGGAGGTCGTCCAGCGGGCTCACCCCGCCGTGGATGTCCAGCATCTGCAGTTCGGCCTCCGCGCTGGGATAGCCGATGGAGACCCGGGCCATGAAGCGGTCGCGCTGGGCCTCGGGCAGCGGATAGGTGCCCTCCATCTCGACCGGGTTCTGCGTGGCGACCACCATGAAGGGGCTGGGCAGCTCGTAGGTCTGGCCGTCGCTGGTGACCTGCCGCTCCTCCATCGACTCCAGGAGCGCGGACTGCGTCTTCGGCGAGGCGCGGTTGATCTCGTCGCCGATCACGATCTGCGCGAAGATGGCGCCCGGTTTGAACTCGAAGTCCTGCCGCTGCTGGTCCCAGATGGACACACCGGTGATGTCCGAGGGCAGCAGGTCCGGCGTGAACTGGATTCGCCGCACCGAACAGTCGATCGACCGCGCCAGCGCCTTGGCCAGCATTGTCTTGCCCACGCCCGGAACGTCCTCGATCAGAAGATGTCCCTCGGCGAGCAGCACGGTCAGCGAAAGCCGTACGACCTCGGGCTTGCCCTCGATCACTCCTTCCACCGAACTGCGGACTCGCTCCACAGTGGCGGTCAGATCTGTAAGGCTCGCTCGATCGTCATAGGTCGTCACCCGGCCCTCCTCGGCCCGTTCTTTCCATGGGCCGGCGCACGCACTGCGGACCGGCCCACCCCGAAACACGGACGGCACGCGGGAATAGTTCCGCGTGACGCCACACCCGCATTCTTGTTGCCGTTACCGGTTCGTGTCACTCGCCTGTGGACAACTGCCTTCGCTTTGTCGGGTCTTACGACCTTTTGGGTGGTCCGAGGCGGGAGTTTTTCGGGGCGGGCGGGTGCGTCAGGCGGGGTCGATTTCGCGCAGCAGACCCGACCTCACGTCGAACACGAAGCCGCGCACATCATCAGTGTGCGGCAGGAACGGTGAGGTGCGCACACGCTGCATGGACTGCCGTACGTCCTGCTCGACGTCCCGGAAGGCCTCCACCGCCCAGGCGGGGCGCTGGCCGACCTCCATCTCCAGGTCGTGCCGGAACTCCTCGGTGAGGGACTCCAGGCCGCAGCCGGTGTGGTGGATGAGCACGACGCTGCGGGTGCCGAGCGCCCGCTGGCTGATGGTGAGGGAGCGGATGACGTCGTCGGTGACGACACCGCCCGCGTTGCGGATGGTGTGGCAGTCGCCGAGCTGGAGGCCCAGCGCCGCGTGCAGGTCGAGCCGGGCGTCCATGCAGGCCACGACGGCCACCTGGAGGACGGGGTGGGCGTCCATCCCCGGATCGGTGAACGCGGCGGCGTACCGCGCATTGGCCTCGACGAGGCGGTCCGTCACGGTCCCGCCGTGAGCTATGGCGCCTTCGGACTCTGTGGGTACGGATGCGGAGGTCGTCATACCTATGACGGTACTGGTCACCGGCGGTGCGGTCTTGGTGCGGGATGGGAAAAAGAGCGTCATTGCGTCCTCTTGTGAGGTAACCCACACGGGTGGCGGGGGTGCGCCCGCGTGGGTGATTCTTCCCATTTTGAGGCTTCGCACGCACCTCCGCCCACGACGCGCAGGCCGGTTGATTGACCGTGAGACAGCGTGGACTAAAGTTGCGCGAAGCGGGAGGCGAGGCCTCCCTGCTGGACTTTTCCCGGAGACCCCGGCGACTTTCCGGATTCTCCCCACGTGCGCGGCGCGTACGTACGGCTCGGCCTCCTCCCGCTCCCGGTCGGCTGACGCTTCCGGCGCCGGCAGGCCTTCCCCTTCCTGAGCGGGCGGGGACCCGGCGGTGCGTACGGGCCCGCCGGACCTGAGAGGGCCCCTTGAGCAACAGTCGACACGTCCCGGTGATGCTCCAGCGGTGCCTGGACCTGTTGGCACCCGCCCTGGAGCGGCCGGGAGCGGTGGTCGTCGACTGCACCCTCGGCCTCGGCGGCCACAGCGAGGCACTGCTCGCACGCTTCCCCGAGGCCCGCCTCGTCGCCCTCGACCGCGACAAGGAGGCCCTGCGCCTCTCCGGCGAGCGCCTCGCCCTCTTCGGGGAGCGCGCCACCCTCGTGCATGCCGTCTACGACGAGCTGCCCGACGTACTGGAGCGGCTCGGCCTCGCGCGCGTGGAGGGCGTCCTGTTCGACCTCGGCGTCTCCTCCATGCAGTTGGACGAGGCCGACCGCGGCTTCGCCTACGCTCAGGACGCGCCCCTGGACATGCGCATGGACCAGACGACCGGCATCAGCGCCGCCGAGGTCCTCAACACCTATCCGGCGGGCGAACTCGTGCGGATCCTGCGGGCGTACGGCGAGGAGAAGCAGGCCAAGCGGATCGTGTCCGCGGTCGTACGGGAACGCGACAAGGAGCCGTTCAGCAACAGCGCGCGGCTCGTCGAGCTGATCCGCGACTCGCTGCCGCAGGCCGCCAAGCGCACCGGCGGCAACCCGGCCAAGCGCACCTTCCAGGCGCTGCGCATCGAGGTCAACGGCGAACTGTCCGTCCTGGAGCGGGCGATTCCCGCCGCCGTGAAGTCCCTTGCCGTGGGCGGCCGGATCGCCGTCCTGTCGTACCACTCGCTCGAAGACCGCCTGGTGAAGCAGGTGTTCGCGGCCGGTGCCGCCAATACCGCGCCTCCTGGACTGCCGGTGGTGCCCGAGCAGTACCAGCCCCGGCTCAAGCTCCTGACGCGCGGTGCCGAACTTCCCACCGAGGAAGAGGTCGCCGAGAACCGGCGGGCGGCACCCGCGCGGCTGCGGGGGGCCGAGCGCATCAGGGAGGACATCGGGTGAGTACGTACCAAGTCGGGCGGGGCGTGGGGTGCGGGGTGCGAGGGTGAGTAGGAAACCCGAACTGAGAGGCAGGGCCGCCCGGCTTGCGCGGCTCTTCCCGACCGGCCCCGGACAGGCGGCCCGTACCCCGTTCGTCCTCCTTGTCGTGCTCCTCCTCGGCGGCGGCCTGATCGGCCTGCTCGTGCTGAACTCCGCGCTCAGCGAGGGGCAGTTCAAGCTGGACGACCTCCAGAAGCAGACCAAGAGCCTCACCGACGAGGAACAGGCCCTCCAGCGGGACGTCGACGCCTACTCCGCCCCCGACGCCCTCCAGCGCCGCGCACACGAACTGGGCATGGTGCCCGGGGGAGACCCCGCCTTCCTCGACCCGAACGGCACCGTGAAGGGTGTCCCGGAGCAGGCCGCCGCCGAGAAGACCTCGGCGGACACACCGGTGGTTCTCGCCCCGGAGGCGCTCATCAGCAGGCCGAGCCAGAGCCCGCCCCGCGCGGCCGGCGCGACAGCACCGGTGCCCGCCCCCACCCCGGCCCGGTCCGTACCGCCCGCGCAGTCCACGGCAGTTCAGTCCTCCACCCCGACTACACCCGGCAGGTGACGGAAGTGTCCGACAGGGAACCGCCGCGCCGCCGAGTGCCCGGACCGGCCAGGCCCGAACGGCCCGATGCCCGGCGCCGCCCCGGGCCCGGCGCCCGCCCGGCCCGCCGCCCGGCATCTGCCGCTCCCGCCGCTCGCCCGGGAGGCCCGCGCTCCCTCCGGCTCGGCAGCCCCCGCCCCCGGCTGCGGATGATCAGCCTCGCGCTGACCCTCGTCCTCATCGCGTTCGTCGTACGCCTGCTCCAGGTGCAGGCCGTCGACGCGAGCGCGTACGCCGCCAAGGCCGCGCAGAACCGCTACGTCGACTACGTCCTGGCCGCCGAGCGCGGTGAGATCACCGACCGCTCCGGGGTGGCCCTCGCGACCAGCGTGGACGCGTACACGATCACCGCCGACCCGACGCTGTTCACCCGCAAGCAGCTGAAGATCGACGACGGACCCGAGCAGGCGGCCGCCCTCCTCGCCCCGATCCTCGGCGTGGACCAGGCCTCGATCGTCAAGAAGCTCAGGCCGGCGAACAAGAACCTGCGCTACGTGGTGCTCGCCAACCGGCAGACCCCGCAGGTCTGGAAGCAGATCAAGGACCTGAAGAGCGCGCTCACCACCAAGTCGGGAACCGACCCGACCACGGTCAACGTCCTTGCCGGTGTCCTCGCCGTCCCCACCACCAAGCGCGTGTACCCGAACGGTGATCTCGCCGCCGGGATACTGGGCTGGGTCAATGCCGACGGCAAGGGCGGCGGCGGGGTCGAGCAGCAGCTGAACCAGGACCTGACCGGCAAGGACGGCAAGGTCCGCTACGCACAGTCGGGCGGCCTCCAGGTGCCCACCGCGGGCTCCACGGAGACGCCCGCCGTGCCCGGTTCCGACGTCGAGCTGACCATCGACCGCGACATCCAGTGGGCCGCGCAGAACGCCATCACGGAGCAGGTGAAGAAGTCCAAGGCGGACCGCGGGTACGTGATAGTGCAGGACACCCGCACCGGAGAGATCCTCGCCATGGCCAACGCGCCCGGCTTCGACCCGAACGACCTCGCCCAGGCCAACGCGGCCTCCCTGGGCAACGCGGCCCTCCAGGACGCCTACGAGCCCGGTTCCACCGCCAAGGTCATGACGATGGCCGCCGTACTCCAGGAGAACGTGGCCACCCCGCTGACGCATGTCGTCGTGCCGAACCGGCTGCACCGCGGCGACCGCCTCTTCCAGGACGACGTCGACCACGCGACCTGGAACCTGACGCTCAACGGAGTCCTCGCCAAGTCCAGCAACATCGGCACCATCGAGGCGGCCGGCCAGCTCGGCAAGACGCAGGCGCAGGCCAACGAGGTCCTGTACTCGTATCTGCACAAGTTCGGCATCGGCACCTACAGCGGGCTCGACTTCCCCGGCGAGACGAAGGGCATCCTCGCGCCCCCGGACAAGTGGTCGACCTCGCAGCAGTACACGATTCCTTTCGGCCAGGGCATGTCCCTCAACGCGCTCCAGGCGGCCTCCGTCTACTCGACGGTCGCCAACGGCGGAGTCCGGATCGAACCCACCCTGGTGCGCGGCACGAAGGGGCCCGACGGCCGCTTCACACCTGCGGCGACGCCCAAGAAGACCAGGGTCATCAGTGCGAAGACGGCGAAGACCCTCGCCCAGATGCTGGAGTCCGTGGTGGACGACGAGCAGGGCACGGGTGGTAAGGCGGCCATTCCGGGGTACCGGGTGGCGGGCAAGACCGGCACCGCCAACCGCGTGGATCCGGCCACCGGCAAGTACAAGGGCTACACCTCGTCGTTCGCCGGGTTCGCGCCCGCCGACAACCCCCGCATCACCGTCTACTGCGCGATCCAGAACGCCACCAGCGGAAGCTACTTCGGCGGTCAGATCTGCGGACCGATCTACAAGCAGGTGATGGAGTTCGCCCTCAAGACCCTCCAGGTCCCGCCCACCGGGGCGAAGGCCGCGAACCTGCCCGTGACCTTCACTCCCTGATCAGCGCAACAGCCAGGAACCGATCCGTGACCATGATCACCTCCCAGTCCGGGAACCAGGGCGAGCCCCGCCCCTCGCTTCGCTCCGAGGCGGGTGCGCCCGGTACGCTCACCGCCGTGCCACCCGCCGATCAGTCCCAAACCCCCCAGAAGGGCGCATCCGTGACATACCCGGGGCCGCCCAGGCCGGCGCAGCTTTCCGCCACACCCCTCGCGGAACTCGCCGACCAACTGGGCGCCACCGTGCCGACGACGACCGCCGAGGTCACGGGTATCACCCATGACTCGCGCGCCGTCCGCCCCGGCGACCTGTACGCCGCGCTGCCCGGCGCCCGTGTGCACGGCGCCGACTTCGTGACCCAGGCGGCGGGCCTCGGCGCCGTGGCCGTTCTCACGGACCCGGCCGGCGCCGACCGCGCGGCGGCAACCGGCCTGCCCGTGCTGGTCGTAGCCGATCCGCGCGGGCAGATGGGCGAGCTGGCGGCGACCATCTACGGTCACCCCGGCCGCGATCTGCTCCAGATCGGCATCACCGGCACCTCCGGGAAGACGACCACCGCGTACCTCGTGGAGGGCGGCCTGAGAACGGTCCGGTCCACCGGTCTGATCGGCACGGTCGAGACGCGCATCGGCGACGAGCGCGTGAAGTCGGAGCGGACGACCCCCGAAGCCACCGATATCCAGGCCCTGTTCGCGGTCATGCTGGAGCGCGGGGTCGACGCGGTCGCGATGGAGGTCTCCAGCCACGCGCTGGTCCTCGGCCGGGTCGACGCCTGCGTCTTCGACATCGCGGTCTTCACCAACCTCAGCCCGGAGCACATGGAGTTCCACTCGGGCATGGAGGACTACTTCCAGGCCAAGGCACAGCTGTTCACCCCGCTGCGCAGCCGGCAGGGAGTGGTCAATCTCGACGACGAGTACGGCCGCAGGCTCGCCGCCGAGGCCACTGTCCCCGTGGTCACCTACTCTGCAGAGGGCCACCCGGACGCCGACTGGCGCGCCGTGGACGTCCAAGTCGGCCCGATGGACTCGACGTTCACCGCGGTCGGCCCCAAGGGCGAGCTGATCAGCGCGAGGTCGCCGCTGGCCGGCTCCTTCAACGTGGCCAACACCCTCGCCGCGGTCGCCGCCCTGGCCACCGCGGGCCTCGACCCGCAGCTCGCCGCCGACGGCATCGCCGCCGTGCCGGGTGTGCCGGGGCGCCTGGAGCGCGTGGACGCCGGACAGCCGTATCTCGCGGTCGTCGACTACGCCCACAAGACGGACGCCGTCGAGTCGGTCCTGCGCGCGCTGCGCAAGGTCACCGAGGGCAAGCTGCACGTCGTGCTCGGCTGCGGCGGGGACCGGGACAAGACCAAGCGCGAGCCGATGGGCGCCGCTGTCGCCCGGCACGCCGACACCGCCGTACTGACCTCCGACAACCCCCGCTCCGAGGACCCCCTCGCGATCCTCGCGACCATGCTCCAGGGGGCGGCGTCCGTACCGGCGCACGAGCGCGGCGAGGTCCAGGTCTTCGAGGACCGGGCCGCCGCCATCGCCGCCGCCGTCGCCCGCGCACGGCCGGGGGACACCGTGCTGGTCGCGGGCAAGGGCCACGAGCAGGGCCAGGACATCGCCGGAGTGGTCCGTCCCTTCGACGACCGCCAGGTGCTTCGCGAAGCTATCCAGAAGACCCAGGGATGAACTTGTGATCGCCCTCTCCCTCGCCGAGATCGCAGAAGTCGTCGGCGGGCAGACGCACGACATACCGGATCCGTCCGTCCAGGTCACCGGCCCGGTGGTCCGTGACTCCAGGGAAGTGGAACCAGGCAGCCTCTTCGTCGCCTTCGTGGGCGAGCGCGTCGACGGCCACGACTTCGCGGACGCGGTCGTCGGGGCGGGCGCGGTGGCCCTCCTGGCGTCCCGCCCGGTCGGCGTCCCCGCGATCGTCGTGGACGACGTCCAGAGCGCCCTGGGCGCCCTCGCCCGCCATGTCGTACGACGGCTCGGCGCGACCCTCGTCGCCCTCACCGGCTCGGCCGGCAAGACCAGCACCAAGGACCTCATCGCCCAGGTGCTCTCGCGCAAGGCGCCCACGGTGTTCACGCCGGGATCGTTCAACAATGAGATCGGGCTGCCGCTGACCGCGCTGAGCGCCACCGACGAGACGAGGTTCCTCGTCCTGGAGATGGGCGCCCGCGGGATCGGTCACATCCGCTATCTCACGGATCTGACGCCCCCGCAGATCGGCCTCGTCCTCAACGTCGGCACCGCCCACATCGGCGAGTTCGGCGGCCGGGAGCAGATCGCGCAGGCAAAGGGCGAACTCGTAGAGGCACTCCCGGAAGACGGGGCGGCGATCCTCAACGCCGACGATCCGCTCGTACGGGCCATGGCATCCCGTACGAAGGCGAAGGTGATCCTTTTCGGAGAGTCCGGCGAAGCGGACGTACGGGCCGAGAACGTGAGACTCACGGACAGCGGACAGCCCGCCTTCAGCCTTCACACACCCTCCGGGTGCAGCGAAGTGACCATGCGCCTGTACGGTGAGCACCACGTGTCGAACGCGCTCGCCGCGGCCGCCGTCGCCCATGAGCTGGGCATGTCCGCAGACGAGATCGCCACCGCGCTCTCCGAGGCGGGCTCCCTCTCCCGCTGGCGGATGGAGGTCACCGAGCGACCGGACGGCGTGACCATCGTCAACGACGCCTACAACGCGAACCCCGAGTCCATGCGAGCCGCCTTGCGCGCGCTCGCGGCCATGGGCAAGGGACGCAGGACCTGGGCGGTGCTCGGCAAGATGGCCGAGCTCGGGGACGAGGCGCTCGCCGAGCACGACGCGGTCGGACGGCTGGCCGTCCGGCTCAATGTCGGCAAGCTCGTCGCGGTCGGGGGCAGGGAAGCGTCCTGGCTGCAACTGGGCGCATATAACGAGGGTTCGTGGGGTGAGGAGTCGGTGCACGTGTCCGACGCACAGGCGGCGGTCGACCTGTTGCGCAGCGAGTTGCGCCCGGGAGACGTCGTTCTCGTGAAGGCGTCCCGGTCGGTCGGTCTGGAGAGCGTGGCGCAGGCGCTCGTCGAGGCCGGTACCGAGGGTGAGGTTGCCGCCCGATGATGAAGCAGATCCTGTTCTCAGGAGTCATCGGCCTGTTCCTGACCCTGGTGGGCACCCCGCTGCTGATCAAGCTGCTGGCCCGCAAGGGCTACGGCCAGTACATCCGCGACGACGGCCCGCGCGAGCACGCCAGCAAGCGCGGTACGCCGACGATGGGCGGTATCGCCTTCATCTTCGCGACGGTCGCCGCGTACTTCCTGTCCAAGGTCATCACCGGTTACGCGCCGACCTATTCGGGTCTGCTGGTGCTCGGTCTGATGGTCGGGATGGGCCTGGTCGGCTTCCTCGACGACTACATCAAGATCGTCAAGCGGCGTTCGCTGGGCCTGCGGGCCAAGGCGAAGATGGCCGGCCAGCTGATCGTCGGCATCAGCTTCGCGGTGCTCGCCCTGCAGTTCCAGGACGCCCGCGGCAACACCCCGGCGTCCACGAAGCTGTCGTTCATCACGGACTTCGGCTGGAAGATCGGCCCGATCCTGTTCGTGATCTGGGCGCTGTTCATGATTCTCGCGATGTCGAACGGCGTGAACCTGACGGACGGTCTGGACGGCCTCGCCACCGGCGCCTCGGTCCTGGTCTTCGGCGCCTACACCTTCATCGGTGTCTGGCAGTTCCAGGAGTCCTGCGCCAACGCGCAGACCCTGACCAACCCGAACGCCTGCTACGAGGTGCGCGATCCGCTGGACCTCGCGGTCATCGCCTCCGCGCTGATGGGCGCCTGCCTGGGCTTCCTGTGGTGGAACACCTCGCCGGCCAAGATCTTCATGGGTGACACGGGCTCACTCGCCCTCGGCGGTGTCCTCACCGGTCTGGCGATCCTCTCCCGCACCGAGCTGCTGGTCGCCATCATGGGTGGCCTCTTCGTCCTCATCACCATGTCGGTGGTCATCCAGGTCGGCTCCTTCAAGCTGACCGGCAAGCGGGTCTTCCGAATGGCCCCGCTCCAGCACCACTTCGAACTCAAGGGCTGGTCCGAAGTGCTCGTGGTGGTCCGTTTCTGGATCATCCAGGGCATCTGCGTGATCGTCGGCCTGGGCCTCTTCTACGCGGGATGGGCAGCGGAAAAGTGACCGATGGGCAGGGGCTCTCCTGGGAGGGCAAGCACGTCACCGTCGCCGGACTCGGGGTCTCCGGGATCCCGGCGGCCAAGGTCCTGCACGGACTCGGCGCGCTCGTCACGGTCGTCAACGACGGCGCCGACGAGCGCTCCCGGGCCCAGGCGGCCGACCTGGAGGCGCTCGGCATCATCGTGCGCCTCGGCGACGGTGCGACCCTGCCCGAGGGCACCGAACTGATCGTCACCACCCCCGGCTGGCAGCCCGACAAGCCGCTGTTCACGGCGGCCCGGGCAGCCGGCGTCGAGATCTGGGGCGACGTAGAACTCGCGTGGCGCCTGCGCGGTCCCGACGCGGCCCCCTGGCTGGCCGTCACCGGCACCAACGGCAAGACCACCACCGTCCAGATGCTCGCCTCCATCCTGAAGGCGGGCGGCATGCGCACGGCCGCCGTCGGCAACATCGGCGTCTCGGTCCTGGACGCCGTACTCGGGGACGAGCAGTACGACGTCCTCGCCGTCGAACTGTCGAGCTATCAGCTGCACTGGGCGCCCTCGGTGCGCGCCCACTCCGCCGCCGTCCTGAACCTGGCGCCCGATCACCTCGACTGGCACGGCTCGATGGAGGCGTACGCCGCCGACAAGGGCCGTATCTACGAAGGCAATCGGGTCGCCTGCGTCTACAACGTCGCCGACAAGGCCACCGAGGACCTGGTCCGCGAGGCCGACGTCGAAGAGGGGTGCCGGGCGATCGGGTTCACGCTGGGCAGCCCCGGGCCGTCCCAACTCGGCGTCGTGGACGGCATTCTGGTGGACCGTGCCTTCGTCGAGGACCGGCAGCGGAACGCGCAGGAACTCGCCGAGGTCCCGGACGTCAATCCGCCCGCCCCGCACAACATCGCCAACGCCCTTGCCGCAGCGGCCCTCGCGCGCGCCTTCGGGGTGCCCGCCAAGGCCGTACGGGACGGGCTGCGGGCCTTCACGCCCGACGCGCACCGCATCGCGCACGTGGCCGATGTGGACGGTGTCGCGTACATCGACGACTCCAAGGCCACCAACACCCATGCGGCGGAAGCCTCGTTGGCGGCCTACGAGTCGATCGTGTGGATCGCGGGCGGGCTCGCCAAGGGCGCCACCTTCGACGAACTGGTCGCCAAGTCGGCAAAGCGACTTCGGGGTGTGGTGCTGATCGGCGCCGATCGTGCGCTCATCCGGGAAGCCCTGGCGCGACACGCGCCGGAAGTACCCGTCGTCGACCTCGCCCGGACCGACACTGGGGCGATGCTCGCGGCTGTCCAGGAGGCACAGCGGCTCGCCGCCGCCGGCGACACGGTGCTGCTCGCCCCGGCCTGCGCCTCCATGGACATGTTCGCCAACTACAACAAGCGCGGTGACGCGTTCGCCCAGGCGGTTCGCGAACTCGGCGCCTGACCGACGTGAGCGGAGGCGCTGATGCCCAGTAGCCGTACCGGCCGGCCGCCCGTGCAGCAGCGGACCCCCAGACGTCCCGCCGCCGCACGGACCGTACGGGACAACCCCGTACGACGGTTGTACGCCAACGCGCGCCGGGCCTGGGACCGGCCGCTGACCGCCTACTACCTGATCGCCGGCGGCAGCGTGCTGATCACCGTGCTCGGTCTGGTGATGGTGTACTCGGCCTCCCAGATCACGGCACTCCAACTGTCGCTGCCCGGCTCGTATTTCTTCCGCAAACAGTTCCTCGCCGCCTGTATCGGCGGGGTGCTGGCGCTGGCCGCCTCGCGGATGCCGGTCAAACTGCACCGGGCGCTGGCCTATCCGATCCTCGCGGGCGCCGTCTTCATGATGGCGCTGGTGCAGCTGCCGGGGATAGGGATGTCGGTCAACGGCAACCGCAACTGGATCTCGCTCGGCGGCTCCTTCCAGATCCAGCCCAGCGAGTTCGGCAAGCTGGCCCTCGTGCTGTGGGGCGCCGACCTGCTCGCCCGCAAACAGGACAAGGCGATGCTGTCCCAGTGGAAGCACATGCTGGTACCGCTGGTGCCGGTCGCGTTCATGCTGCTCGGGCTGATCATGCTCGGCGGCGACATGGGTACGGCGATCATCCTCACCGCGATCCTGTTCGGCCTGCTCTGGCTGGCCGGAGCGCCGACCCGGCTCTTCGCCGGCGTGCTGTCGATCGCGGCCGTGATCGGTGTGATCCTCATCAAGACCAGCCCCAACCGCATGGCCCGGCTCGCCTGCATCGGCGCCACCGAACCCAAGACCGGAGTCGCCGACTGCTGGCAGGCGGTGCACGGGATCTACGCGCTCGCATCCGGCGGGATCTTCGGCTCCGGGCTCGGCGCGAGTGTGGAGAAATGGGGTCAACTCCCCGAAGCCCACACCGACTTCATCTTCGCCGTCACCGGTGAGGAACTGGGCCTGGCGGGCACGCTGTCGGTCCTCGCCCTCTTCGCGGCTCTAGGCTATGCGGGTATCCGCGTGGCCGGACGCACGGAGGACCCCTTCGTGAGGTATGCCGCGGGAGGCGTGACCACCTGGATCACCGCTCAGGCGGTGATCAACATCGGTGCGGTGCTCGGCCTGCTGCCGATCGCCGGCGTCCCGCTCCCGCTGTTCTCCTACGGGGGTTCCGCCCTGCTGCCGACCATGTTCGCCATCGGGTTGCTGATCGCCTTCGCGCGCGACGACCCCGCTGCGCGGGCGGCGCTTGCGATGCGGCAACCCCGCTTTGGTAGAAAACGGGGGGCCAGGGGACCCGGTTCCGGCCGGAGTCCCCGCAGATGGAACACGATGCGACGGCGTGCCTCGGCGGCGCGTTCGTCCGGAGAGCGGTGAATTTCGGTGCATGTCGTACTCGCCGGTGGGGGGACCGCCGGCCACATCGAGCCCGCGCTCGCCCTCGCGGACGCCCTGCGCAGGCAGGACCCCACCGTGGGGATCACGGCGCTGGGCACGGAACGCGGCCTTGAGACCCGCCTCGTACCCGAGCGGGGCTACGAACTCGCGCTGATCCCCGCCGTACCGCTGCCCCGCAAGCCCACCCCGGAACTGATCACCGTGCCGGGCCGGCTGCGCGGCACGATCAAGGCCGCCGAGCAGATCCTGGAGCGCACCAAGGCGGACTGTGTTGTCGGCTTCGGCGGCTATGTGGCGCTGCCCGGCTACCTCGCGGCCAAGCGCCTCGGGGTGCCGATCGTGATCCACGAGGCCAACGCCAGGCCCGGGTTGGCCAACAAGATCGGCTCGCGGTACGCGGCCCGGGTCGCCGTCTCCACCCCGGACAGCAAGCTGCGCGACGCCCGCTACATCGGCATCCCGCTGCGCCGCTCCATCGCCCTCCTGGACCGCGCGGCCGTACGGCCCGAGGCCCGGGCCGCGTTCGGGCTCGACCCGAACCTGCCGACGCTGCTGGTCTCCGGCGGCTCGCAGGGTGCCCGCCACCTCAACGAGGTGATCGAGCGGGTCGCGCCCTACCTCCAACAGGCCGGAATCCAGATCCTGCACGCGGTCGGCCCGAAGAACGAACTGCCGCAGGTGCACCAGATGCCGGGGATGCCCCCCTACATCCCGGTACCGTACGTGGACCGGATGGACCTCGCGTACGCCGCGGCCGACATGATGCTCTGCCGCGCGGGTGCGATGACCGTCGCCGAACTCTCCGCCGTCGGACTCCCGGCCGCCTACGTCCCGCTGCCCATCGGCAACGGCGAACAGCGGCTGAACGCCCAGCCGGTGGTCAAGGCCGGCGGCGGACTCCTGGTCGACGACGCGGAACTGACGCCCGAGTGGGTCCAGGGCAACGTCCTGCCCGTGCTCGCCGACCCGCACCGGCTCTACGAGATGTCGCGCGCGGCAAGCGAGTTCGGCCGCCGGGACGCCGACGACCTGCTCGTCGGCATGGTGTACGAGGCGATCGCCTCACGGCATCGCTAGTCAAATGTGAGAGAGGCAGGGGAGCGTGGCCGGACCGAGCACCGCCGAGCGCGGTGAACGCCAACAGGAGTCGTCCGGCCCGCCCCTTGTCCGGCGTCTGGGGCCGCGACGCCTTCGTCTGATTGTCGTACTCGCCCTCGTGGCAGTCCTGTTGGGCGCCGCCACGGTCTGGCTGCTCTACGGCTCGCAGTGGCTGCGAGTGGAGAAGGTGTCGGTCTCCGGGACCGAGGTCCTGACGCCGGAGCAGGTGCGCGAAGCCGCCGGAGTTCCGGTCGGTGGACCGCTCATTTCCGTCGACACCGATGCGATCGAAGCCCGACTCCGCAGGAAATTGCCCCGAATTGACACCGTTGACGTAGTCCGTTCCTGGCCTCATGGAATCGGGCTGAAAGTGACCGAACGCAGCCCGGTCCTCGTGGTGAAAAAGGGCGGAAACTTCATCGAAGTGGACGACGAGGGTGTGCGATTCGCGACCGTCTCCACGCCACCGAAGTCCATCCCCGCCCTCGAATTGACGCTCTCCCGAACAGCTTCGTCCGCCGTCGGCCTGCGCCGTTTCGGCGAGGACCGACTCGTCCGCGAGGCGGTGCGCGTCGCGGGTGACATTCCGGCCGCGGTCGCGCGCGACACACAGGTCGTCAAGGTCCGTTCCTACGACGACATCTCACTGGAGTTGAGCGGCGGCCGGACCGTCTCATGGGGAAGCGGCGACAAGGGCGCGGCGAAGGCGCGTACGCTCACCGCTCTCATGAAAGCAGCTTCCGGAGCCCGGCACTTCGACGTAAGTGTGCCCACCGCCCCTGCGTCAGCCGGGAGTTGACGCACATTCGCGCAGGCCAGCACCCTGGTTGGGCAGCGCTACGGCTGATCACATAGGGTGAAAAGAAAAACGGGAGGTTCGGCGTGTTCGTTGAACGTGCGCCACTTGTCGACTTAGTGTCCTGTTCAGAAGACTTCAAGGAACGGACACACTGGTAACCCTAAACTTCAACGTTAGGGTTCGGGTCGGCGCTACGGACCGTCCCATTCGGCATCCGTCGTCGGATCGCGGAACACCGCGATCGACGACACGTAACTCGAGGCGAGAGGCCTTCGACGTGGCAGCACCGCAGAACTACCTCGCAGTCATCAAAGTCATCGGTGTCGGCGGCGGTGGTGTCAATGCCATCAACCGGATGATCGAGGTCGGTCTCAAGGGCGTCGAGTTCATCGCCATCAACACCGACGCGCAGGCGCTGTTGATGAGCGACGCCGACGTCAAACTCGACGTCGGCCGCGAACTCACCCGCGGACTCGGCGCCGGCGCCAACCCGGCCGTCGGCCGCAAGGCCGCCGAGGATCACCGCGAGGAGATCGAGGAGGTCCTCAAGGGGGCCGACATGGTCTTCGTGACGGCCGGCGAGGGCGGCGGCACCGGCACCGGCGGCGCCCCCGTCGTGGCCAACATCGCCCGCTCCCTCGGCGCCCTCACCATCGGCGTGGTCACCCGCCCCTTCACCTTCGAAGGACGGCGCCGGGCCAACCAGGCGGAGGACGGCATCGCCGAACTCCGCGAAGAGGTCGACACCCTCATCGTCATCCCGAACGACCGGCTGCTGTCCATCTCGGACCGCCAGGTCTCGGTCCTCGACGCCTTCAAGTCGGCGGACCAGGTCCTGCTCTCCGGTGTGCAGGGCATCACCGACCTCATCACCACGCCCGGTCTGATCAACCTCGACTTCGCCGACGTCAAGTCCGTGATGTCCGAGGCCGGTTCGGCCCTCATGGGCATCGGCTCGGCCCGCGGCGACGACCGCGCGGTGGCGGCGGCCGAGATGGCGATCTCCTCGCCGCTCCTCGAAGCCTCCATCGACGGCGCCCGCGGCGTCCTGCTCTCCATCTCCGGCGGCTCCGACCTCGGTCTGTTCGAGATCAACGAAGCGGCCCAACTGGTCAGCGAGGCCGCCCACCCCGAGGCCAACATCATCTTCGGCGCGGTCATCGACGACGCCCTCGGTGACGAGGTCCGGGTCACCGTGATCGCGGCCGGCTTCGACGGCGGCCAGCCGCCGACCCGCCGCGAGACCGGCATGGGTTCGACCTCGGCCCGCCGCGACGAGCCGACTCCCGTACGGCCGACCGAGAGCCGTCCGTCCTTCGGCTCGCTCGGCAGCGTCAAGCCCAAGGAGGAGCCGGAGCCCGCTCAGGAGCCGGCCGCCGACCTCCCGGTGGCCCCGCCGGTCCCGCCGTCGCGGACCTACTCGGACAGCGCCGCCGAGGAGCTGGACGTGCCGGACTTCCTGAAGTGATAGGACAGCTCGACACCGTGAGCGGCGCGCACTTCGCCTTCACCGACAGGTGGGGCGGGGTGAGCGCCGTTCCGTACGAGGAGCTCAACCTCGGCGGCGCGGTCGGCGACGACCCCGACGCGGTACGTACGAATCGCGAACTGGCCGCCAAATCGCTGGACTTGGACCCGGCGCTGGTGGTCTGGATGAACCAGGTGCACGGCGCGGACGTGGCGGTCGTCGACGGCCCCTGGGGCGCCGCCGGCATCCCCTCCGTCGACGCGCTCGTCACCGCCCGGCGCGGACTCGCCCTCGCGGTCCTGACCGCCGACTGCACCCCGGTCCTGCTCGCCGACCCGGTCGCCGGGATCGCGGGCGCGGCCCACGCCGGGCGCCCGGGCATGGTGGCGGGGGTCGTACCCGCCGTCGTACGCGCCATGGTGGAACTCGGCGCCGATCCCGCCCGGATCGTCGCCCGCACCGGGCCCGCCGTCTGCGGCCGGTGCTACGAAGTGCCCGCGGACATGCGCGCCGATGTCGCCGCCGTGGAACCCGCGGCGTACGCCGAGACGAGCTGGGGCACTCCCGCGGTCGACGTGACCGCCGGAGCGCACGCGCAGCTCGACCGGCTCGGGGTGCGCGACCGGGAGCAGTCGCCGGTGTGCACCCGTGAATCGGGCGATCACTTCTCGTACCGCCGTGACCGCACCACCGGGCGGCTCGCGAGCTATGTGTGGCTGGACTGATGGTGCATGACGGACCGTAGGGACGAACTCGCCGCGAATCTGGCGAAAGTCGACGAGCGCATCGCCGCAGCCTGTGCCGCGGCCGGGCGGAAGCGCGAAGAGGTGACCCTGATCGTGGTCACCAAGACCTATCCGGCGAGCGACGTACGAACGCTGGCCGAACTCGGTGTGCGTCATGTCGCAGAGAACCGGGACCAGGACGCCGCCCCGAAGGCGGCCGAATGCGCGGATCTGCCGCTGAGTTGGCACTTCGTCGGTCAGTTGCAGACCAACAAGGTGCGATCCGTGGTCGGTTACGCCGATGTCGTGCAATCGGTCGACCGGGCCCGGCTGGTGACCGCGCTGTCCAAGGAGGCCGAGCGGTCCGGGCGCGAACTGGGCTGTCTCATCCAGGTCGCGCTGGACGCGGGAGTGAGCGGGCGGGGCGAGCGGGGTGGCGTGGGGCCGGGCGGTGTCGGGGAGTTGGCCGACCTGGTGGCCGCCTCCCCGGGACTGCGGCTCGACGGTCTGATGACCGTGGCTCCGCTCACCGGGGAGTACGCGGGACGCCAACTGGAGGCGTTCGGGCGGTTGATGGATTTGTCGACTGACCTGCGCCGAGCCCATCCGGCTGCGAACATGGTGTCGGCAGGGATGAGTGCGGACCTCGAACAGGCCGTGGCAGCCGGAGCGACACATGTACGCGTCGGCACTGCGGTACTCGGCGTGCGCCCCAGGCTCGGGTAACGTCGCCAGGAAGTCGGACCACAGTAGAAAATATGGTCAATGCCGCCGAAGGCGGGCGTAACGACCTCGTGGATCGCGGGCACTTGGCAGTCGTCAGCCGATCCACCACAGAGCGGAGGACTCAGAGAATGGCCGGCGCGATGCGCAAGATGGCGGTCTACCTCGGCCTCGTGGAGGACGATGGGTACGACGGCCGGGGTTTCGACCCCGATGACGACTTCGAACCCGAACTGGACCCGGAGCCCGAGCGGGACCGGCGGCGGCACGAGCCGTCGCACCAGGCACACGGTTCACATCAGTCCCAAAGGGACGAACCGGTACGAGTGGTGCAGCCTCCGGCCCCTCGCGACCCGGTGTCCCATTCGGCTTCACTGGGTGTGGAATCAGGGCGTCCGGCGCGCATCGCGCCCGTGGCATCCATCACACAAGAACGCCAGTCCCTGGAGAAGAACGCACCGGTGATCATGCCCAAGGTCGTGTCGGAACGAGAGCCTTACCGGATCACCACACTTCACCCCCGGACCTACAACGAGGCCCGTACCATCGGGGAACACTTCCGTGAAGGCACCCCGGTGATCATGAATCTGACTGAGATGGATGACACAGACGCCAAGCGACTTGTCGACTTTGCGGCCGGTTTGGTGTTTGGTCTTCACGGCAGCATCGAGCGGGTGACGCAGAAGGTGTTCCTGTTGTCGCCTGCTAACGTCGATGTCACGGCGGAGGACAAGGCCCGCATCGCAGAGGGCGGGTTCTTCAATCAGAGCTGAGACAGACAGCCGCTAGGAAGCACGGAACAGGGGAGAGGGAAAGACAGACCATGAGCGTGTTCGCGCAGGTGATCTACATCGCGCTGATGGTGTTCCTCATCGTGCTCATCTTCCGGTTGGTCATGGACTACGTCTTCCAGTTCGCCCGCTCATGGCAACCCGGCAAGGCGATGGTGGTCGTTCTGGAGGCCGCCTACACTGTCACCGATCCACCGTTGAAGCTTCTACGGCGGTTCATTCCGCCGTTGCGTCTCGGGGGCGTGGCGCTCGACCTGTCCTTCTTCGTCCTGATGATCATCGTCTACATCTTGATCTCTATCGTGGGCAATCTCGCGGGGTGACAGTGGACGATACGGTCTTGCCGACTGCCGATGACTACGTTGAGGTGAAGAGATGCCGTTGACCCCCGAGGACGTGCGGAACAAGCAGTTCACGACCGTCCGCCTCCGAGAAGGCTATGACGAGGACGAGGTTGATGCCTTCCTCGACGAGGTCGAAGCCGAACTGACGCGCTTGCTCCGCGAGAACGAGGACCTGCGCGCCAAACTGGCCGCGGCCACGCGTGCCGCTGCCCAGAACCAGCAGAACATGCGCAAGCCCCCGGAACAGGACCAGCAGCAGGGCGGCATGCAGCAACAGGGGATGCCCCAGCAGGGCATGCCCCCGCAAGGCATGCCGCAGCAGGGCATGCGCGGTCCGGGCGCTCCGGTGCCCGCCGGCATATCGGGCCCGCCGCAGCAGCAGATGGGCGGCCCCATGGGCGGCCCGCCCCAGCTGCCGAGCGGCGCCCCGCAGCTCCCGCCCGGCCCCGGCGGCCAGGGTGGCCCGCAGGGCCAGGGTCCGATGGGACAGGGCCCCATGGGCCAGGGTCCGATGCAGGGTCAGATGGGCCAGGGCCCGATGCAGGGCCAGATGCAGCAGATGGGCCAGGGCCCGATGCAGGGTCAGATGGGCCAGCCCCCCATGCAGCAGCAGATGGGCATGGGCGGACCGATGGGCGGCGGCATGCCGCAGCAGGGCCCCGGTGGCGACAGCGCCGCCCGTGTCCTCTCGCTCGCCCAGCAGACCGCCGACCAGGCGATCGCCGAGGCCCGTTCCGAGGCCAACAAGATCGTCGGCGAGGCCCGTTCGCGCGCCGAGGGTCTTGAGCGCGACGCCCGTGCCAAGGCCGACGCCCTGGAGCGGGACGCGCAGGAGAAGCACCGCGTCGCGATGGGCTCCCTGGAGTCCGCCCGCGCCACGCTGGAGCGCAAGGTCGAGGACCTGCGCGGCTTCGAGCGCGAGTACCGCACGCGTCTGAAGTCCTACCTGGAGTCCCAGCTGCGTCAGTTGGAGACCCAGGCCGACGACTCGCTGGCTCCGCCGCGGGCTCCGGCCGCCGCGTCGCTTCCGCCGTCCCCGGCGCCCTCGATGGCCCCGGCCGGCGCGAGCGCCCCGTCGTACGGTGGCCCGCAGGGCATGGGTGGCATGGGAGGCCCGGCTCCGGCCGGTCCCTCCTACGGCGGCCAGCAGCAGATGTCCCCGGCGATGACCCAGCCGATGGCTCCGGTCCGTCCGCAGGGCCCGTCCCCGATGGGCCAGGCGCCCTCGCCGATGCGCGGCTTCCTGATCGACGAGGACGACAACTGACCGGCCTGTAGTACGCCTCGGGCGTCGGCAGCGTTCAAAGGGCGGGGCCCCCGGATCTTCCGGGGGCCCCGCCCTTGTTCTTTCAGGGGCGCACGGCTTCTGCTCCTGCTCGAAGGCATGAGAAAGGGCCCGGTCTCCTCCACGGAGACCGGGCCCTTTCTCACATCAGTGTTGCCTATGCCTTACGCAAGCGGAACACCAACGACAGCCCCTCGTCCGTGAACGGCACGCCATACGTGTCGTCCGCCTCACCCTGGGCGAAGTCCGTCGCCAGCACCTCGTCGGCGATCAGCTGAGCGTGCTCGGCCAGCGCCGAGATGACCTCCGGGTCGGTCGACGTCCAGCGCAGGGCGATCCGGTCGGCGACGTCCAGGCCGCTGTTCTTGCGGGCCTCCTGGATCAGCCGGATCGCGTCACGGGCCAGGCCCGCCTGCCGCAGCTCCTCCGTGATCTCCAGGTCGAGGGCGACCGTCGCACCCGAGTCGGAGGCCACGGACCAGCCCTCGCGCGGAGTCTCTGTGATGATCACCTCATCCGGAGCCAGCGTGATGGTCTCGCCGTCCACCTCGACGGTCGCCGTGCCCTCGCGCAGGGCGAGGGAGAGGGCAGCCGCGTCGGCGTTCGCGACGGCCTTCGCCACGTCCTGGACGCGCTTGCCGAACCGCTTGCCCAGGGCGCGGAAGTTGGCCTTCGCGGTGGTGTCGACCAGCGAGCCGCCGACCTCGCTCAGTGAGGCGAGGCCCTCGACGTTCAGCTCCTCCGTGATCTGCGCGTGCAGTTCGCGGTCCAGGGCCGCGAAGCCCGTCGCCGCGATCAGCGCGCGGGACAGCGGCTGGCGCGTCTTGACTCCCGACTCCGCGCGCGTGGCCCGTCCCAGCTCCACCAGGCGCCGCACGAGGACCATCTGCTTGGACAGCTCCGGGTCGATGGCGGACAGGTCCGCCTCCGGCCACGAGGACAGGTGGACCGACTCCGGGGCGCCCGGGGTCACCGGGACGATCAGGTCCTGCCAGACCCGCTCGGTGATGAACGGGGTCAGCGGGGCCATCAGCTTGGTGACCGTCTCGACGACCTCGTGCAGGGTGCGCAGCGCGGCCTTGTCGCCCTGCCAGAAGCGGCGACGGGAGCGGCGGACGTACCAGTTGGACAGGTCGTCGACGAATGCAGACAGGAGCTTGCCGGCGCGCTGGGTGTCGTAGGACTCCAGAGCCTGCGTCACCTGGTCGGTGAGCGCGTGGAGTTCGGACAGCAGCCAGCGGTCCAGGACCGGGCGGTCGGCCGGAGCCGGGTCCGCCGCGCTCGGTGCCCAGTCGGACGTGCGCGCGTACAGGGCCTGGAAGGCGACCGTGTTCCAGTACGTGAGGAGCGTCTTGCGGACGACCTCCTGGATGGTGCTGTGGCCCACCCGGCGGGCCGCCCACGGGGAACCGCCCGCGGCCATGAACCACCGCACCGCGTCCGCGCCGTGCTGGTCCATCAGCGGGATCGGCTGCAGGATGTTGCCCAGGTGCTTGGACATCTTGCGGCCGTCCTCGGCGAGGATGTGGCCGAGGCACACCACGTTCTCGTACGACGACTTGTCGAAGACCAGGGTGCCGACGGCCATCAGCGTGTAGAACCAGCCGCGGGTCTGGTCGATGGCCTCGGAGATGAACTGCGCCGGGTAGCGGGACTCGAACATCTCCTTGTTCTTGTACGGGTAGCCCCACTGCGCGAACGGCATCGAACCCGAGTCGTACCAGGCGTCGATGACCTCGGGCACGCGCGTGGCCGTTTCGCCGCACTGGGGGCAGGCGAAGGCGACCGCGTCGATGAAGGGGCGGTGCGGGTCCAGCCCCGACTGGTCGGTGCCGGTCAGTTCGGTCAGCTCCGCGCGGGAACCGACGACCGTGAGGTGGTCGTCCTCGCAGCGCCAGATCGGCAGCGGGGTGCCCCAGTAGCGGCTGCGGGACAGCGCCCAGTCGATGTTGTTGTTCAGCCAGTCGCCGTACCGGCCGTGCTTGACGGTGTCCGGGAACCAGTTGGTGTTCTCGTTCTCCTGGAGGAGGCGGTCCTTGACGGCCGTGGTGCGGATGTACCAGGAGGGCTGCGCGTAGTACAGGAGAGCGGTGTGGCAGCGCCAGCAGTGCGGGTAACTGTGCTCGTACGGCACGTGCTTGAAGAGCAGTCCGCGGTCCTTGAGGTCCTCGGTGAGCTTTTCGTCGGCCTTCTTGAAGAAGACACCGCCCACCAGCGGGACGTCCTCGGCGAAGGTGCCGTTAGGGCGGACGGGATTCACGACCGGCAGGCCGTACGCGCGGCAGACCTTGAGGTCGTCCTCACCGAAGGCGGGGGACTGGTGGACCAGACCCGTACCGTCCTCGGTCGTCACGTACTCCGCGTTCACCACGTAGTGGGCCGGCTCCGGGAACTCGACCAGCTCGAACGGACGTTGATACGTCCAGCGCTCCATCTCGGCGCCGGTGAAGGTCTCACCGGTGGTCTCCCAGTCCTCGCCGAGGACCTTGGTGAGCAGCGGCTCGGCGACGACGAGCTGTTCCTCGCCGTTCGTGGCGACGACGTAGGTGACCTCGGGGTGGGCGGCGACGGCGGTGTTGGACACCAGCGTCCAGGGCGTCGTCGTCCACACCAGGAGCGCGGCACGACCGGCCAGCGGACCGGAGGTGAGAGGGAAACGGACGTACACGGAGGGGTCGACGACGGTCTCGTAGCCCTGCGCCAGCTCGTGGTCCGAGAGGCCCGTCTGGTCGCGCGGGCACCACGGGGCGACGCGGTAGTCCTGGACCAGCAGACCCTTGTTGAAGATCTCCTTGAGCGACCACCAGACCGACTCGATGTACTCGGGGTCCATCGTGCGGTACGCGTCGTCCAGGTCGACCCAGTACCCCATGCGGGTCGTCAGCTCGGTGAAGGCGTCGGTGTGCCGGGTCACGGACTCGCGGCACTTGTCGTTGAACTCGGCGATGCCGTACGCCTCGATGTCCTGCTTGTCGGTGAAGCCGAGCTCCTTCTCGACCGCCAGCTCCACCGGGAGGCCGTGGCAGTCCCAGCCGGCCTTGCGGCCCACGTGGTAGCCGCGCATGGTCCGGAAGCGGGGGAAGACGTCCTTGAAGACGCGCGCCTCGATGTGGTGGGCGCCCGGCATGCCGTTGGCCGTGGGCGGGCCCTCGTAGAACACCCACTCGGGGCGTCCCTGGGACTGGTCCAGGGTCTTGGCGAAGATCTTCTGCTCGCGCCAGAAGTCGAGCACGGCGTGCTCCAGCGCGGGCAGGTCGACCTGGGCGGGCACCTGGCGGTACGTCGGCGTTGTCATCAGCGAGCTTCCTCCGGCGGACTTTCTGCCTTCCGTCCGGAGGGACGAGAGCTACGACTTTCCGTACGCCGTGTGCGGCGCGCTCCCGCGGTACCACCCTCCTTGGCTCCCCGGTGCACCCTGCGCACCAGTGAGCCCCCTCATTGGGGTCGCGATACCGGGTCTACTCGCCACGGCCGGTCGGCTGCGGCTTTCTTCCGGCGGCTCCGGGGTGATCTTCACGTCGCGCTCGCCCCCGGGCTTCCACCGTCCCCGGGTCGCTCTGGGCTGCGTACGCCGCTACTCGTCCCCATCCACGCTTTTCGCTCCGCCCAGTGTACGGGCCCGCGCCGACAGCGGCCGACCGGTTTTGCGGGCTCCTCGGCCCGGGGCTTCCCGGCCCGCCGTATGACTCGAATGGCGCTGAACGCGCGTTCGAGGTCCGGGGTGCCGGGCTCGGCGGATTACCCGGCGGCGAGCTGGGCACAACGCATGAAGGCTCGCCGCGCGGAGCCGGAGGGGTGGACGAATCGGGCGGCGTGCCCCGTTGCCGCGGGACCCAAGTCGATTTATCGTCCCAGCACGATTCGCGTGCGTGATCACAAAATGTGAAGGGGCCGCGGCCATGGTGGCGAAGAAGACCGCCGTACAGCAGTCGGCGTCCGGGTCCACGAGCGCCAGTGCCTCCGGCGGTGGGGCCAAGGACGTGAGCGGCAAGAAGAGCGCGGTGAGGACTACCGCGGCGAAGAAGGCGGCCGTGAAGGAAGCGGCCGTGAAGAAGGTGGCCGCATCGAAAGCGGCTTCTTCCGGGAAAGCTCCGGAGGAGAGACCCGAGAGACCGGTGGCCGCCAAGAAGGCGGCGGCCAAGAAGAGCACCACGAAGTCGGCGGCGAAGAAGTCGGCGCCCACGAAGAAGGCGGCGACGAAGGCCACGACCACGAAGACGGCGGCGACGAAGGTCGCGACTCCTGAGACGACGGTGGCGAAGAAGGCGGCCGTGAAGAAGACCGCCGCTCCGAAGGCTGCCGGCCCCTCGGGTGAATCCCCGAAGAGCACCTCTACGAAGACGACCGCGAAGGCGGCCACCAAGAAGTCGGCGATCGAGAAGTCGGCCACCAAGGCGACCACGAAATCGACGGCGAAGTCGACGGCTGGGTCGACGGCGACCGCCAGGACGACGAACAGCGCGAAGCGCACGAAGAGTGCGGTCAAGAAGGCAACGGCGGGCGCGGCGCGGGCCGCGGAGCAGACGGGAGCCACGACGGTGGTTGCGAAGAAGACTCCTGGTACGGCCACGGCGGCGAAGACACCTGTTCCGAAGGCGCGGCTCGCCGCGGCTGCCGGGCCGGGCGAGCTGGCGGTCCGCCCGGGCGAGGACCCCTGGACGCCTCAGGAGGTCGAGGAGGCCCGCACCGAGCTGCAGGCCGACGCCGAGCGGCTGAGCGAGGAGATCACGTCCACCGAGCGGGCCCTCGCCGGTCTGATGCGGGACTCCGGGGACGGCGCTGGGGACGACCAGGCCGACACCGGCACCAAGAACATCACGCGCGAGAGCGAGATGGCGCTGGCCGCCAACGCGCGCGAGATGCTGATCCAGACCGAGCGCGCCCTGGGGAAGCTGGACGCGGGCACGTACGGCCTGTGCGAGAACTGCGGCAACCCGATCGGCAAGGCGCGCATGCAGGCCTTCCCGAGGGCCACCCTGTGCGTCGAGTGCAAGCAGAAGCAGGAACGCCGTTACTGAACGCCGGTACAGAGGGTGCCGAGAGGTGTGCCGTACCCTCTTCCTCAGTCAGGTACCTAGGTTCGAGGGACTCACGTGGCAGAGGCGGAGCGCATCATCGGTACGCCGGATACCCCAGAGGCGGCGGGGGCCGAGCCGGAGCAGGGCGACAGCGCGCGTCCCAGGGGCAGGCGCCGGATCGCCGTGCTGTTCGCGGTGGCAACGTTCGCCTACACCCTCGACCTGGTCAGCAAGCTGTTCGTGGTGGCCAAGCTGGAGCACCACGCGCCGATCGAGGTCTTCGGGGACTGGCTGGAGTTCCACGCGATCCGCAATCCCGGCGCGGCCTTCGGGTTCGGTGCGGCCTTCACGGTCATCTTCACGATGATCGCCGCCGCAGTGATCGTGGTGATCGCCCGGCTGGCCCGCAAGCTCTACAGCCTGCCCTGGGCGATCGCGCTCGGGCTGCTCCTCGGCGGTGCGCTCGGCAACCTCACCGACCGGATCTTCCGCTCGCCCGGCATCTTCCAGGGCGAGGTCGTCGACTTCATCGCGCCCAAGGGCTTCGCCGTCTTCAACCTCGCCGACTCGGCGATCGTCTGCGGCGGCATCCTGATCGTGCTGCTCTCCTTCCGCGGCCTGGACCCGGACGGCACCGTCCACAAGGACTGAGCCCGCGGGCTCAGGTAAGGCGGTGTCGGACCCGTCCGGCATACTCGACCGAGTGAGCACAGTTCCCGAGATCCGAAACCTGCCCGTGCCCGACGGCCTGGAGGGCGAGCGTGTCGACGCCGTCATCTCCCGCATGTTCGGCTTCTCCCGTACGAAGGCCGCCGAGCTGGCCGCGGCGGGGAAGGTCACGGTCGACGGCTCGGTGGTCGGGAAGTCCGAGCGCGTGCACGGCGGGGCCTGGCTGGAGGTCGAGATGCCGCAGGCGCCCGCGCCCGTGCAGATCGTCGCCGAGCCCGTCGAGGGCATGGAGATCGTCTACGACGACGACGACGTGATCGTGATCGTCAAGCCGGTCGGCGTCGCCGCCCACCCCAGCCCGGGCTGGACCGGCACGACCGTCATCGGCGGCCTGGCCGCCGCCGGGTACCGCATCTCGACGTCCGGTGCCGCCGAGCGCCAGGGCATCGTGCACCGCCTGGACGTCGGCACCTCCGGCCTGATGGTGGTCGCCAAGTCGGAGCGCGCCTACACCTCGCTGAAGCGCCAGTTCAAGGAGCGCACGGTCGACAAGCGCTACCACACGCTGGTCCAGGGCCATCCCGACCCGACCAGCGGCACCATCGACGCCCCCATCGGCCGCCACCCGAACCACGACTACAAGTGGGCGGTCACCGCCGAGGGCAAGCCGTCCGTCACGCACTACGACCTCATCGAGGCGTTCCGCGCGGCCTCCCTGCTCGACGTGAAGCTGGAGACCGGCCGCACCCACCAGATCCGCGTGCACATGGCCGCTCACCGCCACCCGTGCGTGGGCGACCTGACCTATGGAGCCGACCCGACGCTGGCCAAGCGGCTGCGCCTGACCCGCCAGTGGCTGCACGCCGTCCGGCTCGGCTTCGAGCACCCCGCCGACGGCCAGTGGGTCGAGTTCGAGAGCGGGTATCCGGACGATCTCCAGCAGGCCCTGGACCTGGTGCGCGAGGAGACCTACGCATGAGTCGCACGTCCTACGCGGTGCGCGTCGCCGAGGACCCGGCCGACCAGGAGGCCTGCTTCGCGGTGCGCAAGGAGGTCTTCGTCGTCGAGCAGGGCGTGCCCCAGGAGATCGAGTACGACGAGTACGACGCCACGGCGACGCATGTGCTCGCCGTGCGGGACGACGGGACGCCGCTGGGCACCGGGCGACTGCTGTACGGCGAGGTGGCTGCCGGGAAGACCGGCGGCGACCTCACCGTGGGCTCCCTGGGGCGGCTGGCCGTCACCAAGGAGGCGCGCGGGCTCGGGGTCGGGGTCGCGCTGGTGCGGGCCATCGAGGACGCGGCACGCGCGCGTGGACTGGCCGCGGTCGACCTGCACGCCCAGACGCACGCGCTGGGGTTCTACGAACGGCTCGGCTACGAGGCATACGGCCCGGAGTTCCCGGACGCAGGGATACCGCACCGGGCGATGCGGCGCGTGTTGTAGGTCATGCGGCACGTAGGGCGTCGAAAAGGCTGGTCGGGCGGGTGGCGTGGCAGGCTTTGGGCGTCCGCTGTGTGAACCGAACGTCGAGATCCCGCCGGAGCCCTGACCGTGGATCAATTGGCCCTGCTTTTCGTCCTGTTGCTCGGGGCCGTGGTGAGCGTCCCGCTGGGGGACCGGTTCGGTCTGCCGGCGCCCGTGCTCATGACGCTTCTCGGGATGGCTCTCGCGATCGCCGACTTCGTGCCGAACGTGAACGTCCCACCCGACCTGATCCTGCCCCTGCTGCTGCCACCGCTGCTGTACGCGGCCGTACGGCGCACCTCCTGGCGGCAGTTCACCGCCAACATCCGGCCCATCTTCCTGCTCGCCGTGGCGCTGGTCTTCGTCACCACTCTCGCCGTGGCCGCCGTCGCGAGCGCGATCGTGCCCGGGCTGCCGATCGCCGCCGCCGTGGCGCTCGGTGCGCTGGTGGCACCGCCCGACCCGGTCGCCGCGACCGCCGTCGCGGGCCAACTCGGGCTGCCGCGGCGGCTGGTGTCGATCCTGGAGGGCGAGGGCCTCTTCAACGACGTCACGGCCATCGTGCTCTACCACGTGGCGATCGCAGCCGCCGTCAGCGGAAGCTTCGACTTCTGGCGCGCCGGGCTCGACTTCGTGCTGTCCGCCGTCGTCGCCGTGGCGGTCGGACTGGCCCTGGGCTGGGCCGCGAACAAGCTGATGTCGGCGCTCGACGACGCCACTCTGCAGATCGGGCTCACCCTCCTGGTGCCGTACGCCTCGTACGTCCTGGCCGACGAACTGCACGGCTCCGGGGTGCTCGCCGTGCTCACCACCGCGTTGTTCCTGGCCGAGTACGCCCTCGGCGCCGACGACGTCCTGACCCGGCTCGCCGGGGCGACCGTGTGGGACGTGGTGGACACACTGGTCACCGGGGTCGCGTTCGGGCTCATCGGGCTCGAACTGCACAACGCGGTCCGTACGGCGTCCGGGCGTTGGGGCGAGATGCTCGGCTGGGCCGGCGCGATGGTCGGCGTGGTCGTGGTCGTACGGCTGGCGTGGCTGCTGCCGGCGACCTGGCTGACCAAACGGCTGCACGCCAAGCGGGACTACGACGAGGAGATCCCGACCTCCTGGCGGGAGACCGTGATCATGTGGTGGGCGGGGATGCGCGGGGTGGCGTCCGTGGCCCTGGCGCTGGCGATCCCGCTCACGATGGACGACGGGTCGGCGTTCCCCGACCGGGACGAGATCGTGTTCATCGCCTTCGGAGTGATCATGGCGACGCTGGTGATCCAGGGGCTCACGCTGCCGTGGCTGGTGAAGAAGCTCGGGGTACGGGCCGACACCGACAGCGAGAAGGCGTTCGAGAAGGAACTCGCGGTGCGGGCGGCGAAGGCCGCGAAGCGGCGGCTGCGGGAGATCGAGGACGTGGAGGAGCTGCCGGAGGAGGTGTCCGAGCAGCTGCTGCGGCGGGCGTTCGACATCGGGGTGCGGATCTCTCCCGAGGTGGGGGACGGGGAGCGGCGCGAGGCGTACGAGAAGCGGGTGAAGCGCGTGAAGCGGATGCGGCGGATCCAGGGGGAGATGCTGAGCGCGGCTCGGCACGAGGTGCTGGCGGCGCGGAGTGAGCCGGGGGCGGATCCGGAGATCGTGGACCGGGTCCTCCGGCATCTGGACGTCCGTAGTCTGAGGTGAGTCGCGTCTGCACGCATGTCAGTCGTGTAAATGCGGGAGAGGACTTCCCGGTTTCCTTTGTACGCTCGCCCCATGGCTCGCAACGTTGTGATCAGTGGTGCTGGTACGGGAATTGGGCTCGCCGCGGCGCATGCCTTCGCGGCCGGAGGGGACCGGGTGCTGCTGCTCGGGCGGCGCCGTGAGGTGCTGGAGAAGGCCGGCGTCCCCGAGGCGCTGACGTACGCCGGGGACCTGAGCGAGCCCGAAGTGGTGCGGGGTGTCGCGCGGTTCGTGGCCGAGGAGTTCGGCACCGTGGATGTGCTGGTGCACAGCGCGGGTGGCAACGGGACCCTGGAACCGGCGAGCGGCAGCGGCGACGCCCTGGACGCCGTCGCACACAACTGGACCGTCAACTTCCGTATCAACACCCTGAGTGCCGCGCTCCTCACCGAGGCCCTGAAGCCGCGGCTCGCGGAGCCGGGCGGGCGGGTGCTGTTCGTCAGTTCCATCGCCGCGTACCGGGGGTCGGGGAGCGGGGCGTACGGCGCGGCCAAGGCCGCCCTGCATCCGTACGCCCATGATCTGGCCCGGGAGCTCGGGCCGCGCGGCATCACCGTGAACGTGGTCGCGCCCGGGTACACCGAGGACACCGAGTTCTTCGGGCCGCAGATGGACGCCGCCCGGCGTGAGCAGAGGATCCGCGAGGCCCTGACCGGGCGGGCCGGTACCCCCGGGGACGTCGCCGCGACCTTGCACTGGCTCGCCTCCCCGGCCGCCGGACACATCACCTCACAGGTGATCCAGGTCAACGGCGGTGCCGAGCGAGGACATTGAGACGCGCGGAGCAGCAGGGGCCGTTCAGCTGTGGTTCGGGCCCGGGGGCTCGTGGACCGGGCGGGCGCCTCCGCGGTTCGGGCCGGATGGTTCCCGGGCGGGGGCCGACGCCTCCTGAGCGGTGCGTGCGGCGGCGCCGTTCGGAGAGGGGTCCTCGCCCGGTACCGGCGCCGCGTCCGCCGTGTTGACGCGGGGCAGGGCGTACGGATGCTCCACGTACAGCCAGCGGATCATCTGTTCGCGGACCGTGACCCGTACCGTCCAGATGTCGTCCGCGTCCTTCGCCGTCACCAGGGCCCGCACCTCCATGGTGTTCGGGGTGGTGTCGGTGACGACCAGGCCGTAGCTGCGGCCGTCCCAGGCCGGGCAGGCGCGGAGGATCTCGCGGAGCTGCTCGCGCATCGCGTCGACGGGGGCCGAGTGGTCGACCTGGAAGTAGACGATGCCGGTCATCTGCGGGGTGCCGCGCGACCAGTTCTCGAACGGCTTGGACGTGAAGTACGACACCGGCATGGTGATCCGGCGCTCGTCCCAGGTCCGTACCGTGAGGAAGGTCAGGGTGATCTCCTCGATCGTGCCCCACTCGCCGTCCACGACGACGGTGTCGCCGATGCGGACCATGTCGCCGAAGGCGATCTGCAGTCCCGCGAAGAGGTTGGCGAGCGTCGACTGCGCCGCCACACCGGCGACGATGCCGAGGACACCCGCCGAGGCCAGCAGCGAGGCACCGGCCGCGCGCATCGCGGGGAACGTCAGCAGCATCGCGGCGACCGCGACCACCCCGACGATCGCGGCGACCACCCGTGTGATCAGCGTCACCTGGGTCCGGACCCGGCGGACCCGGGCCGCGTCGCGGGAGGCACGGGCGTAGCGCGCGTACGACGACTCCACGATCGCCGCCGCGACCCGGATCATCAGCCAGGCGGTGGCGCCGATCAGCACCAGGGTCAGGGTCTGGCCGATGCCGACCCGGTGTTCCTCCAGCAGTTGCGCCTGGTCGTAGGAACCTCTCAACAGGGCCGCGCAGATCACGAGTTGGTAGGGCACGCGGCCGCGGCGCAGCAGACCCCACAGCGTGGTGTCGTCGTGCCGGGCGTCCGCCTTGCGCAGCAGCAGGTCGGTGACCCAGCCGATGAGCAGTGTGAGGACGACGGAGCCGCCGATGACGATCAGCGGGCGCAGTACGTTCTCCATGTGTCCGACCGTACTGGCACGATGGCTTCATGAACATCATGCTCTTCCACTCCACGTACGGACTCCGTCCGGCGGTCCGCGAGGCCGCCGACCGGCTGCGCGCCGCGGGCCACGAGGTGTGGACGCCGGACCTCTTCGAGGGGCATACGTTCGAGACGGTCGAGGAGGGCATGGCCTTCAACGACGGGATCGGCAAGGACGAGCTGCTGAAGCGGGCCGTGCTGGCCGCCGCCCCCTACTCCGAGCGCGGCCTCGTCTACGCCGGGTTCTCGCTCGGCGCCTCCATCGCCCAGACCCTCGCCCTCGGCGACGAGAAGGCCCGCGGCCTGCTGCTCCTGCACGGCACCTCGGACATCGCGGCCACCGCCTCCGTCGACGACCTCCCGGTCCAGCTGCACGTCGCCGAGCCGGACCAGTTCGAGACCGACGACTGGCTCAGCTCCTGGTATCTGCAGATGGGCAAGGCCGGCGCCGACGTCGAGATCTACCGGTACGCCGGAGCCGGCCACCTGTACACCGACCCCGGCCTCCCGGACTACGACGAGGAGGCCGCCGAGGCCACCTGGCGGGTGGCCTTCGGCTTCCTGGAGACTCTCTAAGCGGTCTGGGTGATGTCGGCTGCGGTGTGGGTAGGCGTCCTGCGGGAGGGACGCGATGCCGAAGAACCTCCATCTCGAGCTGACCGATGATCAGCGTCGTG
>NZ_JBFAJD010000037.1:0-98496 GCF_040655035.1 Streptomyces sp. NPDC050549 | reverse complement strand
CCCGATCTCCAATCAAGATCAGGTTGGTATGGATGCCACGAAGTGAGTCAGTTTTGATCCGCCGTCAGAGGGTCACCGTTCAGATGACGCCGACATCCTACGAGACTGCACTGACAGTGATCCTCGCTTCGCCTCGGCACGGAAGGTCACCGAACAGACTTACTGCGGCAGGAAACCGGGTGCCACTTGTCCGAGTGCACGCAGTCGAGACAGATACTCCTGTGCGGCGGGTTCTGAGGAGTATCGCTGCTTCATCTCGGCAGCGAGTTCCCGGCTCGTCATGATGAGCGACGGCATCGACTGACGGTCCCCTTCGAGAGCCCGCTCTCCCATGATGAGTGCCTGCTCCAAGTCGCCCTCACGCGCTGCCGTGACTCCGAGCGTGACCCGCGCTTCCGCGTTCCGCATCGGTGAGCGCTCGGTTCCGTCGAAGTCCGTTCCTGCCCTCAGCACTTCGTCGGCGAGCGTGCGCGCGAGCTTGTCCTCACCGACCAGGCGGTAGCAGTCCATCGAGTAGAAATCGAACTTGGCGGGGTCCACCACGAAGTGGTTGTCCAGGTTCTCGGGGTGCGGCATCCCTTCGAGCAGGCGCCGCCCCTTGTCGAGGGCTACCTCGACTTGCCGACGGTCTCCGAGCCGCGCCCATGCTTTGGCTTCCTGGCCTGCGAGCTGTACCGCCACGCTGTGGTGCGGCGCCACCTCACCTCCGGCCTGCGCTGCTGAGATCACGCCGCGGTAGTCGCCGGTCGTGAGCGCGAACCAGGCGCGCATCTCGTGCGCCCATCCGGCGACCTCGGGGTGGTCGGCTTCGGTCGCGAGCGAGAGCGCCGCCCGGCGCGTCGACTCGGCAGCGTGGCGGTCCCCCATGTCGTACTCGACACAGCCGACCAGAAGGGCGAGCCACCCAGAGAGCGCGAGCACCTCGCGGTGCTGGGCAAGCGTGAGGCTCTTCGTGTGGAGTTCGACGACGCGCCGCAACCACTGGCGCCCCTCGATGATGAGCTGCCCGCTCGGCATGTACGGGTACTCCGAGCACAGCCGATCGGTGGTGATCCGCAGAGCGTCGAGCGTGGCGCTGTCGACATCGGACCGGTTCAGCCGGCTCACGATCTCCAACGTCTCCATGCCGCTCGCCGCCAAAATCTCCCTGTCTCCGTCTCGCCGCGATGGCGCCGGGAAGAGCGCATGGGTCACGGTGCCGAACACGGCCGCGATGATCGGTTGATAGAAGTCGTTCGGTGTCTGGCCGGACTCCCAGCGCTTCCACTGGCGGATCATGCTGTCTTCCGCCGGCAGCTCCGTCGGAGCGTGCGCCCGTAGAGCTCTGACTGCGTCACGCTGCGACCAGTCGCGCGCCGCGCGTTCAGCCGCGATCCGTCGCGCCCATGCGGGCCTGTCGTCGGTCATGCGCCCTCCTCCGAGTACCTGCTCCGAGTCTCGCGCGCGAGCCGGGGGGACAGGGAAGGTGACAGCGGGGTGTCACCGGGCATGTCCCCTCCCCTGCTCTGCCGTCCCCGGGCTGTCACTTACCTCACAACTCCCGTTCCACGCATGCTGGTTGCAGATCACGAACCACCCGGTTCGGAGCGACTTTCGAGAGCTTCGACCCTGCCGCGAAGTTCCGAGACTTGGGAGGTGAGATGTTCGAGCCGGCGCAGCACTTCGGGAACGTCGACAACCGCGTTGGTTCCGCTGCCTTCGCCGGCCTGCTCCGGGTCGCGGGCATAGCTGCCCCGCGACGTCGTCATGATGAGCCCATCCTCACGGAGGATCGCAAGGGCCCGCTGCACTGTCATTCCCGAGATCTTGAACCGTTCGGTCAAGTCTCGCACGGAGCCCACATGCCCACCGGGCTTGATGTCGCCACGCAGGATCTCTTGCCGCAGGATGTCGGCCGCCTGCTCGGACTCTGGTCTTGGGTCGTCTTTCGAGATTTCAGCGCTCATCACGCCATCGAGCGTACCCACCCCTAGTACGACCTAGCACGAATCTCTGGCGACCTCTTGCGCCATGGTGCGTGCTAGTACATGCTGTTACGAGTTGGTACGGCAAGCCCGAAAGGGCTCAGTCGGCTGCACCCGTAAGCGCTTGACCTGCAAGACCGCACGACCAGGAGCCCCGCATCGGACGGGGGGAGGCGACCCGGCGCCTTGGCATTCACCGGAGGGCTTAGACCGAAAGGTCACGTCTCCATACGCCTACTTCGAGGCCGGACAGCTCTACCTGACACGGGAGCGCGGTCGCGATGAAGGAGACACGCACCACCTGAACTTCCGCCGCTCCGCTGCTTTGCAGCGTGAGGGGCTCTGCGGGACGGCCGCGTCTCACCACTTCACTGCCGCGGCCGTTCCGCCTGTTTGCGCACGTCGTGTCCCACTCCAACAAGCCTTTGGGGGCTTACCCATGACTGAGCGCATTTTCGACTCCGAGACCTCCGGCCCGATCGTGCTGGGACTGTCGTTGCCGGTCGGCAGCGTCCGTGTCCAGGTGTTCGAGAGCCTGATCACCGCTCGCGTAGTGCTGCACACCGTCGACAGCACGGGGCCCGCGGCCGACGCGGTCAACCGGGCTCGCATTCAGCAGAACGGGCAGGCATTCGGCATCGAGGTGCCGGAAATGCCGAACGGCGTGATTGTGCAGGGTCGTCGCGGCACCGTCATTCAGAGCGTCCGCAGCATGAACGTCGTTGGCGGCACGGTCCGGATCAACGGTCGCGTGGTCTCCGGCGGTATGGCCGACATGCCGACCGTCAGTCCGATCGAAGTCACGGTCTGCCTGCCTGCTCAGTCCTCCCTGGCGGTCGTCTCGCAGTCTGCGGACACCGAGGTCTACGGCTACGTCGACCGTATGGAGTTCCGCTCCGTCTCCGGTGACCTCGGAGTTGATGGCGTCCGTGAGCTGCGAGCCAACACCACCTCAGGGGATATCCGCGTCGGTCGGGCCACCGAGCAGATCAACGCGCACTCGGTGTCCGGCGACATCAAGGTCCGGCTGTACGACGGTCGCAGCGCCGCCCTGAACACCACCTCTGGGGATGTCGAGGTCCAGGCCACCAGCGCCGCCGCCGGGCACGTCAGCGCCCACAGCATCTCCGGCGATGTCGAGGTCTCCGGCGCCCGCCACCTGAACGTGTCCGCAGACAGCGTCTCCGGCCGCGTCCGCAACCGCTGATCGCTCTACCGCCCCGATGGTCGTACGGACCGTTCGACTCGGTCCGGGGGCGCTTTCCCCTGCCGCGCTGCGGCTCGGGTTCTTCCGGAAAAGCCGCCGTCTCACCAAACGCCTGCGGCTGCTCCGGCTCTATGTCCCTCCCACTTCAGGAGCCTTCCATGCGCACGTACATCGGCCGTCAACAGGCCGTATCCGCTGAGGACTTCGCGGAACTCGCGCTCGGTACCCCGGTTGAGCTGTGGCTCGGGGTCGAGGGCGAGAGCGACGAAGAGCGCGCGGCCCGTCTGGACGCGGCGCGCGACATCCTCGCTGAGCACCCCGAGATGCCCGACGACCTGATCCGCATCGCGGCGCAGGTCATCAAGGACAACCCGGACCTGTTCGACGTCGTCTCCCTGGTCCGCCCCGCCCGCCGGCGCGCGGCGCGCAAGGGAGTTGCGGCATGAGTGAGCTGCTGTTTGCCGCTGCGGCCGGACTGCCGATGGCGGCCGGATGGTCCCTGCACGCGCTGCGCCTACACCGCCGTATCGAGACCGCCCGGCGTGACCCGCTGACCGGCCTGTTCACCCGTGACGCGTTCGCTGAGCGCGCCCTGAAGGTGTTGGCGGGCGGTCCTAGCGCGGTCTACATCATCGACCTCAACAGGTTCAAGGAGATCAACGACACCTACGGGCACGCCGCCGGGGACGCGGTCATCGCGGCCACTGGCCGGCGGCTCGCGGAATGGGCCGACGTCAACGGGGGCATCGTGGTGCGCCTGGGGGGCGATGAGTTCGCCGCGGTCGCTCGCGTGTTCAGTCTCGCCGATCTGTCGTGGACGCTGGGCGAGTTGACGCGCGCCATCGAGCAGCCGGTCACCGTCGACGGCCGCCCGCTCACGGTCGGTGCCTCCATCGGCGCGGTGGCCTACGACCCGCGTACCGACGACGTGGACCTGTCGACGCTGTTGCGGTTGGCGGATGAGCAGATGTACGCGGCCAAGCGCTCGGGTGCCGACTGGCTTACCGCCCTGGACCTGACCCCACAGAGCGAGACGGCCAACGGCCGCCGCGCCGGCCGTGCCGGTACGCACGGCGGGACGGGGGCAGCGGCATGACCACTCCAACCCCCGCTCCCGAAGCCCCGCCGTCCGGGGTGCCGCCGCTGACGAATCCCGAGATGGGGCTTGCCGGTATCGGCGCTCTCGCCGCGGCTGGCGTCGGCGCGCTCGGTCTGATCTCCTCCTTCGACGCGGTCTCGGTTGCTGCGGCGGGTTGGGGGTTCTCCGCTCCGTGGATGCTGCCGGTCGGTATCGATGTGTCCATCCCGGTGTTCACCGTCGCCAACCTCCTTCTTATCCGGATGGACATGGCGCTGGCGTGGGTGCGGTTCGTGCCCTGGGTGCTGACGCTGATCACGTGCGGTCTGAACATCGCGGCCGGACACTCCCTGTCGGCGAAGGTCGCGCACGGCACCATGCCGCTGCTGTGGGTGGTCTTCTCCGAGATCGGCGCGCACATCTACGCCGCACGAATCGGCGCGGCCACCGGGCGGCGCATGGAAAAGATCCGGTTCTCTCGGTGGCTGCTCGCGTTCCCGTCGACGTTCGCTCTGTGGCGCCGCATGACGCTGTGGGAGGTCACCTCCTACTCGGAGGCACTGACGCGCGAGAAGGAACGGCAGTTGGCCCGTGCGGACCTGCGCGAGCGCTACGGCCGCAAGTGGCGCTCGAAGACCCCGCGGCGCGAGCGCGTGATGCTGCGCATGGGCGATCTGGCCCCTGCCTCCGAGCACGAGGCGCCCGCCGTGCCCCCGCCGGTACCTCCGGCCGACCCCAAGCCGCGCCCGCGCCGGCAGACGAACTCCAAGGCCAAGGCCAAGCCGCAACGCACCTTCGAGGAACTCCTCACCGAAGCGCGTACGGCCACCGCAGAGTGGGCCGACTCGGAGCTGACTGCGGATCGCATCCGTACTGCCGTGCACGTCTCGCAGGCCAACGCTCGCAAGCTGCGCGACCAGTTGCAGGCTGAGCGTGCCGACGGTCGCCCGCTGCACTCCGTGGCTGACTCGGAGGGCGACGGCACAGCGGCTGAGGCTGCGTGATGTACGGCAAGTGCTTCGACCCGACCGGCGCGACGTACGGACTGCCCACCTACCCGTGGCGCTACGCCCCCGACGGACTGGCCACCAAACGGCAGTTACGGGCCCGCGGCTTACGTCCCGGTGGGCAGTCGATCGCGGCACAGATCATGCGCCCGCGTTACAGGCGCGGCCCGCTGGTCGCCTACCTCTACCGCGTCGACCGCGCCAAGCCCGTCCGGCCGATGACGCCGGGCAAGCGGGCCGCGCTCGCCAAGGCGATGCGCGCCCGCCGCACCTGCCCGCAGTGCCGCACGGATGCGGGATACGTCATCCCCACCTCGCTCGGCATGTGCGTGCCCTGCGCCTATCCCGAGGAACAGCGCGCCGCGTGACCTACCAGAAGTCCAGGAACTCCCAGACAGCTTCCGCGATTCGGTTCCTGCGGCGGTGTGCCTTGCTGCAAAAACGTCGCCTTCGCCAGCGGCTTTCTGGCTGCTGCACCGGCTTGCCGCACCAATCGCACGGCCGTGTCCTGAACTCAGATTTCCCCATGCCACCCCCGTAGCACCGCCGTTCGGGGTCCGTCCGCCCACCTCCTACAGCGACGGCCGGACCCCGCTCTGCCTCCCATTGGAAGGAACCTTCAGTGAAGCACCCCGACGACGAGAACGAACTCTTCCACCGCCTCGAAGCCGACATGGCGGCCGACTCCGGGGGAGAGGTAGTCGACCTCGATAAGGCACGGTCGGCCCGCGACCAGTCGGCCGACTCCGACCCGACCCCGTCGGCCGACGACATCATCCACGTGACCGACTCCAACAACACCCGCGACCTCGACGCGTTCCGCGACCTGGACGCGCGCCACAAGGAGTCGGCCGACCCCGACCCGACCGCCCGCATGGTCGTCGACCAGCCGACCGTCAAAGCGGCCGGTCCGGGCTACCTCGGTCGGCTGCTCGCCGCACAGCGCCGTCCGGTCGTTCCGCTGTGGCTGAAGTCCGTGGCGGAACTGAAGACCGCCGCGGCGTGGGTGGCCCGGCACTATGCCCACTCGGTCGGCTACCACGCGCTTCGCTCCCCGGTCTACGCCGCTCGCCTGACTCTCCAAGCCCCTTCCGGTGCCGCAAAGTTCGTCGGCGGCACGATGCGGTGGGCGGCCGACCGTGAAGGCGAGCCGGTCCGACTCGCCGCGGTCCGGCGCGAGGACGCTGCCGAGTACCTGAAGTTGTCGCGGCAGCGCGACGGACGGGTCCGACTGCGCGCCCTCGTGACCGTGCTCGCCATGTTCACCGGGCTCGGTGCCGCGCTCGCCCTGTACGTGCTCGCCCCCGACTGGCTTCAGGCGGTATCGGTGGGCGCGGTCGTCATGGCGCTCGGGGTCGCCGGCCGCAAGGCGGACGCCCCGGTCATCCACCGCGCGGTGGAACTGCCCAAGGCAGTCAAGCTCACCTCAGACATCGTGCTGCGGTCGCTCGGCTCGCTCGGCATCCCCGCCATCAACCAGGCGCAGGGCAAGGGGCGCGACGGGTTCGAGTTCACCGCCCCGATCACTCGCGACGGTCCGGGATGGCGTGCGGAGGGCAACCTCCCGTACGGCGTCACGGTCACGGACATCATCGAGCGGCGCGAGCGGCTCGCTTCTGGTCTGCGCCGCCCGCTGGGCTGCGTGTGGCCGGAGGCAGTGCCCGACCAGCACACCGGGCACCTGGTGCTGTGGGTAGGGGATCAGGACATGTCCAAGGCCAAGAAGCCTGCGTGGCCGCTGCTGAAGTCGGGCAGTACGGATCTGTTCAAGCCGGTCGCGTTCGGCACTGACCAGCGCGGACGCTGGGTCGAGATCACCCTCATGTACATCGCGGCCGTCATCGGCGCGATTCCGCGCATGGGCAAGACCTTCCTGCTCCGCCTGCTGCTGCTCATTGCCGCGTTGGACCCGCGGGCGGAACTGCACACGTACGACCTCAAGGGCACTGGCGACCTGGACCCGGTTGGCGAGCGCGTCGCTCACCGCCACCGCGCCGGCGACGAAGAGGGGGACATCGAGTACGCGTTGCGCGACCTGCGCGCGCTGCGCGACGAACTGCGGCGCAGGGCAAAGGTGATCCGTTCGCTGCCGCGGGACATCTGCCCCGAGTCCAAGGTGACGTCCGAACTGGCCAACAAGAAGTCGTTGGGGCTGCACCCGATCGTGGTCGGGGTGGATGAGTGCCAGGTCTGGTTCGAGCACGAGAAGTACGGCAAGGAACTCGAAGAGATCTGCACTGACCTGGTCAAACGAGGTCCTGCTACCGGGATCGTGCTGCTGCTCGCTACGCAGCGGCCGGACGCGAAGGCGCTGCCCACGGGCATTTCCGCCAACGCGTCGGCTCGGTTCTGCCTGAAGGTCATGGGGCAGTTGGAGAACGACATGGTTCTGGGCACGTCCGCGTACAAGCGGGGCGTGCGCGCCACCATGTTCTCTTGGGGCGACAAGGGCATTCACTACTTCGTGGGCGAAGGCTCGGATGCCCGGATCGTCGGCTCGGTGTACGTGGACGCGCCCAACGCGGAGAGTATCGCCGCACGCGCCCGCAAGCTGCGCGAAGCCGCCGGCACCCTGTCCGGGCACGCGCTCGGGGAAGAGCCGGAGACGGACGCGAGCACGTCGTACGACCTGCTCGCCGACATCCTCGCGGTCATCCCTGCCGATGAACCCAAGGTGTGGTCCGAGACCGTCGTGTCCCGGCTCGCCGAACTGCGGCCGGAGGTCTACGACGGTTGGGACCCCGAAGCGCTCGCCGCAGCTCTGAAGCCGAACGGCATTGCCACCGTCCAGGTGGGCCGCCGGATCGAAGGCAAGTTCACCAACAAGCGAGGCGTCGACCGCTCTCACATCACGGCTGCGGTTGCGGAGCGTGACGAGAAGCGGGACGCGGGCTGACTGTCCGGGGCCGCTATCGATAGCAGCACACCCCGCTATCGATAGCGGCTCCGCTAGCACCCCAAACCTGCTCCGATCAGGCCGCTAGCGGATAGCGGCCCACCTGCGGAAACCCCTGAAACCCGCCTGGAAGGGCCCGTGATGACCCCTGCCCTGCTCGCTATCACTCTCATGCTTGGCGTGACACTGTGTTACGTCGCTGTGTGTGCCGCCTCCCCGTTCGGCAACTGCCGCAAGTGCAGCGGATGGGGCTTCCGGATGAAGACCGACCGCAAGGGCCGCATGAAGCGCGGGAAGGACTGCCGCCGCTGCAAGGCGACCGGCAAGCGCATACGCGTCGGCCGCTGGCTCTACAACCGCTGGGCCCGCGTCTACCGCGCCGGCACCGACGGACCCCGTCCGGGGGCCACCCGATGATTCTCACCTTCTCGGCGGTGCTGCTGTTCGGTATCGCCGCCTTCGTCGCCGTCAAGACCAAGGCGACCGGCGCGGGCGCCGCGGTGGTCCTGTTCCTCTTCGGTTTCTTCACCGCCGGGACCGGTGCTGACGGCCCGGTCCGTGACCTGGTCCGGGCGTTCGCTCGCTTCCTTGCATCGCTCGGCACCTGACAGGAGGACCCGTCGTGAACGAACCCTTCAAGCCCCTCGTACCCGGCCACCTTGAGGCGACCGTGGAAGTCCACCGGCCCATCCCGCTCGCCCCCGTGCCGTCCTCACCGCTCGTGCCCATGCACCCGGGCGCGATCCCGTCAGTGACGAGCATCGTCCTACCGGACGGCCGCGTCGTCACCGGCTACTCCCTCGAACCCGCCAAGCCCGAACCCTTCGCGGGTAAGCCGCCCGTCTCCCGCGCGGCGGTGAACATCGCCCTCGGAGGCATCGGGTTCGGCGCTGTCTGCGGCGGTCTGTTCCTGCTCACCGCGTTCATCACCGCGCTGACAGCGCTCATCACCCAGCTCGTCACTCTCGCCGCCGTCATCTTCGGTGGCTGGGTCGCCGTGCAGGTCTTCAGCGCGAGCGGCCACAGCGGCGGCAACACGTTCCACATCCGCAAGGCCGTCTTCAAGCGCAACCAATTCCGCGGCTAGCTACGCCCGAGGCGGGCGCCGTCTCACCACAAGCCTGCGCCCGCCCCGGTTCTCCTGTCCCTCCAACAGAACAAGGAGACCCCCAGCATGACCCAACGTCGTGCAATCGGCGAGGGCCATCCGGCCCGCGCCACCCAGATGAGGCGCGGTCGGCCTTGGCCGCGCATGTTGGCGCTGTGCGCCGGCTACGGCGGACTCGAAACGGCGATCCGTGCCGGGATCGGCGGCCAGGTCGCCGCGTTCGCGGAAAACGACCCGCACGCCGCGGCCGTGTTCGCCGTGCACCACCCCGGGGTGCCCAACCTCGGAGACATCACCGCCGTCGACTGGCGGCGCGTCCGTGACCTGTACACCCCCGACGTCATCGGCGCGGGATTCCCGTGCCGCAACATCTCCAACGCTGGACGAAGGGACGGGATCAATGGCCAGTGGTCTCGGGTCTGGAAAAACGTTGCTGAAGCTGTGGGCGAGCTTCGACCGCGCCTCGTCTTCCTGGAAAACGTGGCGGCGCTCCGCTCACGGGGGCTGGACGTCGTCGCCGCGGACCTGGCCGCGCTCGGGTATGACGCGCGGTGGACATGTCTACGAGCTGGTGACCCCGAAATCGGCGCCCCGCACCCGCGGGATCGCTGGTTCGCAGTTGCCTATCCCGCTGATGCCGACCCCGACCACGGCGGACGGCACTGGCGGACCCGGCACCTCACCGAAACGACAGGGTGGGATGAACCTGCGCACCGCGGTCACGAAACTGCCGGTACCCCCACAGGGGTGAACCTGTTCCCCACGCCCACAGCGGCCGATTCGAGGGGGACTGCGAATTTCAGGGCCGACGGAACACCGTACGGAAACGGATACGGGAGCACCCTGACGGACGCCGTACGCAGCCTGCTCGGCAGGAACGCGCGCCCGCTGAACGAGGTGGTCGTCAACCTGCTGCCCACCCCGAAGGCGTCGGACGGTCCGCACGGCGGTCCGAACCAGCGCGACACGTCGGGCAGGTACTACCTGCCCGGCCAGGCCGTACGGCTCGATGACCGATGGGTGGCCAGTGACGGCACCGACTACGGGCCCGCCATCCGTAGGTGGGAGCACGTCATCGGCCGTGCGGCACCGTGCCCGACCGAGCCCGGCACGCGCGGCAACCGCCGCTTGTCGCCAGCGTTCGCGGAATGGCTCATGGGTCTGCCCGCTGGTTGGGTCACGGCCGTTGACGGCATCCCGCGCAAGGAACAACTGAAGATCCTTGGCAATGGCGTAGTGCCGCAACAGGCCTACCACGCTTACGCCTTGCTCCTCGATGCGCATGTAGCTGTTCGCCTCGAAGGAAGGGCCGCAGCATGAACCGTCACCTCCTCTACGCCGCACTGGACGCTGCCGAGCGAGGATGGGCAGTCCTGCCTCTTCGCCCCGGTGACAAGCGCCCCGCCCTACACGGTGAAGACGTCTGCCCCGGCATCGGAGACTGCGCCGGCGGTCACCGCAAGTGGGAAGAACGCGCCACGATCGACCCGGACCGCATCCGCCGGGCATGGGGCGACCTCCCGTTCAACGTCGGCATTGCGACCGGCCCGTCCGGGCTGGTCGTTGTCGACCTCGACATGCCCAAGCGCAAGTGCAGTACGGACACGCCTAACGGCGTGACGACCTTCACGGCGCTCTGCGAGCGCGCCGGGTATGCCGTCCCCACCACGCGTACGGTGCGGACCGCGGGCGGTGGGGTCCACCTGTACTTCGCGGCGCCGCCCGGTGTCCGGCTCGGCAACACGGCTGGACGGCTCGGTAAGCGCATCGACACCCGGGGATGGGGCGGCTACGTCGTTGCGCCCGGCAGCATCACCAGCGCGGGCGCGTACGCGATCGTCAACGACGTGCCGCCCGCGCCCTTGCCGGATTGGCTGTGCGCCCGCCTGACGGTCCGTCAGTCTTCGCGGGCACTCACGGCTGCACCGTCGGCTGTACGAGCCTCTCGCTACGCGGCAGCGGGCCTGAATGCGGAAACCGCGAGCGTTCGCACGGCACCGGAGGGCGAGCGCAACGCCACGTTGCTCCGGGCGGCGCGAGCCTTGGGGCGGTTCATCGCGTCGGGCGACCTTCCCAGGGAGCAGGTTGAAGAGGCTCTTCAGTGGGCGGGGGAGCAGGCCGGTCTCTCGCCGCGATCGTGTGAGGCGACCATTCGCAGCGGTCTGAACTGGTCGATTGCTCGAAACCAGCACCGGAGGGCGGCATGAGCGCCCCCTCTCGCCCCCTCCTGAAGAGCCTCCCCGGTCCCCACTCCGGCCCGCGCGCCGCCGCACAAGCCGCGCTCGGTCCGGCCGTGGGCGAGCCGACAGGCGCCGCCCGCAAGGGCGTCCGCACTGCTGTTGGCCCTGACTCGCAGCAGGGAGACGGACGGTACCCGGTCGCATGGCTGCGCATCTCCGCACCCGGCCGCGCCGTACCGACCGCCACCTCGAAGTGCCTGTGCGGCAGGGACCGCAGCGCCGTCGGTCACACGAAGGTGCTCGCCCTGATCGACGACCACAGCGCACACCGCGACGTATGCCCGCTCCGCACCAACCAGGAAGGGAGGCAGGCGGCATGAGCGCCAACTCGCCGGCACCCGTCATGGACGGCTCCGCACTGCTCGATGAAGTAGAAGCCTTCCACCGACGCTTCAACATCTTCCCGCTCGAAGCCGCGTACGTCGCCGTGACGCTGTGGGACGCGCACGCGCACCTGCTCGACTGCTTCGACTCCACACCGCGACTCGCGTTCCTGTCGCCGGAGCCGGGGTCGGGCAAGTCCCGCGCTCTGGAGATCGTGGAAACCCTCGTGCCGCAACCGATGGTCGCGGTCAACGCATCCGCGTCCGCGCTGTTCCGTGCGGTGTCCGGGATGGAGGGACGGCCGACGATCCTGTTCGACGAGATCGATACGGTCTTCGGGCCCAAGGCCGGAGAGAACGAACAGCTCCGGGGCTTTCTGAACGCAGGCCACCGACGCTCCGGCGTCATGTGGCGCTGTGTGGGCGACGGCTCCAATCAGCAGGTACAGGAGTTCCCGTCGTTCTGCGGGGTCGCGGTCGCCGGGCTCGGCTCGCTGCCCGACACGATCCTGACTCGCTCGGTCATCGTCCGCATGCGGCGCCGCGCACCGAACGAGCAGGTCGAACCCTTCCGGCAGCGCATCCACGAGAAGGAAGGACACGAACTGCGCGACCGGCTCGCCAATTGGGCACAGTCCATCCGCCACCTGGTCGACGGAGTGTTCCCGGAGCTGCCGGACGGCATCAGCGACCGGCCCGCGGACGTATGGGAGCCCCTGCTCGCGGTGGCCGACGCGGCGGGCGGCACGTGGCCGGAGCGGGCCCGCGCTGCGTGCATCGAGCTGGTGAACGCAGCCAAGACCAGCGACAAGGGCAGCGTCGGAATTCGCCTGTTGATCGACCTGCGCGACTACGTGCTCAACGGCATCGACCGCCTGCCCACCGTCGCCATCCTCGACAGGCTGCACAGCCTCGAAGAGGCGCCGTGGGCGGACATGAGCGGCAAGCCGCTTGATGCCCGCGGCCTCTCACGGATGCTGCGCGAGTACATGACCGCGGACAACTCGCCGATCGCGGCCCGCAACATCAAGGCCGGCGGAAGCGTCATGAAGGGCTATTACGCGTCCGATCTTCACGACGCGTGGCAGCGGTACTGCCCTCCCCCCGCGGAAAGTGCGCTACTTCCGCTACCTCCGCTACCGGGCAGGTCAGAAGCCTAAAACCGGTAGCGGATCGGTACTCCGCATCCGCTACCGCGCCGCCCGTCCGCTACCCGCCCCGCGGCCACGATCCCGGGGCCGGTAGCGGCTCCATCCGCTACCGCTACCCATATCCGCTACCACGATCATGCCCCTGAACAGGGCGGTAGCGGAGGTAGCGGAAGTAGCGGACCTGACAGGAAGGGGGCCACCGCCCCTGACTCCCTGCCGAGGAGGCACCGCCGCATGAGCACCGCCGTTGCGTCTGCTGAACAAGTCCTCTACCGGCCCGAAGAGGCCGCGATAGTTCTCCGGATCGGCCGCTCGATGGTCTACGAGGAGATACGGCTCGGAAGACTCCAGACCGTTCGCATCGGTCGACGTCGACTCGTGCCGCCTGACTACATCGCGGAGTACGTCGAACTTCTCAAGCGCGAGGCAAGAGCCACCGCCTGAACTCCCAACCACACACCACAACAGGGCCGCGTCCTCCCGGGGCGCGGCCCTGTCCTATGGAGGCGCAACGCAGCATGACTGAGACCCCGAAACGCGCCACCAAGGCGGGACACGGTGCGGACACGATCTATTGGGACCCCGCGAAGAAGAGCTTTGTGGGCGCCGTTTCTTTGGGGCACGCCCCGAACGGCAAGCGCCGTCGACCGAAGGTGTACGGCAAGACGAAGACCGAAGTCCGCAACAAGATCCGGGACTTGAAAAAGGAGGTACAGACCGGCGTCAAGGCGCCGGCCAACTACACCGTGGCGGACGCGGTGAACGACTGGTTGGAGCGCGGACTCAAGGGGCGCGACGAGAAGGGCACCATCGGCAAGAACCGCTCGATGGCGAACAAGCACCTGATCCCGTTCATCGGCAAGGCCAAGCTGAAGGAACTCAGCGCGGACGACGTCGACGACTGGTTGGACGACAGGGCCGAGTTCCTCGCGACGCGAAGCCTGCGTGACCTGCTCGCCATCCTGCGCCGGTCCACCGCGCACGCTCAGCGCCGGGACAAGGCAGCGCGCAACGTCGCTCTTCTCGTCACCGCACCGGAAGGGCGCCCCGGTCGACCGAGTAAGGCACTGAACTTGGACGAGGCGAAAGCCGTCCTCATTGCGGCACGCCCGTCACGGCTGTACGCGTACCTCGTGCTCTCGCTGCTCAGCGGCGTTCGCACGGAAGAGGCGCGGCCCCTCACTTGGGATCACGTCTTCCTTGAGACGAAGGGCGACATCCCGGCGCACGTCGCGGTGTGGCGCTCGGTGCGCAAGCACGGGGAGACAAAGACCAGGAAGAGCCGGCGGACCATCGCTCTCCCGAAGCAGGTGGTCGACGTGCTCGAAGAGCACCGGAGGTGGCAGAAGCAGGAACGAGCGTCGAAGGGGAAGGAGTGGGACCCGACCGGCCGCGTCTTCACGACCCGGAGCGGCGAGCCGCTCGATGCCGCCAACGTCCGGCGCGACTTCAAGGCCATCGTGAAGAAGGCGGGGATGAAGCCGGAGTGGACCCCGCGGGAACTCCGGCACAGCTTCGTGTCCCTGCTCTCGGATCACGGCATCCCGTTGGAGCGGATCGCGCTGTTGGTCGGTCACAGCAGCCAGACGACGACAGAAGCGGTCTACCGCAAGCAGCTCCGGCCTGTGATCACGCAGGGGGCTGAAGCCATGGACCTGATCTTCGCTGAAGATCAGGAAGAGGGGAGCACGGGGGACCAGGCCGAGGGCGACGCGGTGGCCTGACTCAATCCCTTTGGCCCCCTGTTTGGCCCCCCGGGCATGAAAGAGGCCCATTCGCGATCAAGCGAATGGGCCTCTGACCTGCTGTCGGGGTGGCGGGATTTGAACCCACGACCTCTTCGTCCCGAACGAAGCGCGCTGCCAAGCTGCGCTACACCCCGATGTCGCCGCTCATCTTGCCGGTGTTGCTGCTCATCGCGGCGACATCGTTTACTTTAGCCCACCGGTGGCTGGAGACGAAATCCGGCTTTGGCGCGGTGGCGGATCGGGTTGGGGCGGGCGTGGTCGAGGGCCACGAGGAGGACGGAGAGGGCGTAGAAGGCGAGGCCGAGGAGAAGGGCGTTGCCGAGGACGCTCTTGTAACCGTGGTGCTCGACGTCCAGGAACGTGTAGAGGTAGCGGCCCGGTGTGCCGGGGAGGATCAGTTCGCCCCGGGCCAGATACACAGCCAGGTACGTCAGCGGATACAGCAGCCACGTCGCCGCCATCCGCAGGTGCAGCCGGCCGGGTGCGGTGAGCAGCAGCCAGTCGAGTACCGCCGCGATCGGTGTCACCGTGTGCAGGATCTGGTTCGTGACCGCCTGCCAGCCTGTGGGGGCCGTCGTCCCGCCCGTCATGGCGAACGGGGTCGACGCGTGCGCCAGGATCAGGTGGTACACCAGGCCGGTGATCGTGATGTAGAGGAGTGCCGCGCCCGTCACCAGGGCGGAGAGGGGGCGGCGGGCCGTCCACGCCCGGCGGGCGGTGGCGAGCATCACCAGGGCCAGCAGGATGTTGCTCTGGATCGTGAAGTAGGTCAGGACCCTGATCGGGCTGCCGAGGAACAGGTCGGCGGCCACCGCCGCCGCTGCCACCAGTGCGACCAGCAGTCGGTACACGGCCGCCGCCGGGCGACGGTACGGAGCCACCACCGCGGTGGCGGGAACGGGTGAGGCGAACAGCGCGGGCATGCCGGGTACCGCGGGGAGGTCCGGGATGTCCCTGGGTATCGGAGCGGTCATGCCCTCACGCTAGACAGAGGGGACGAACCGGGCGATACGGGTGGGCCGCACGAGCTACGCGGGCCGGCCGAGCCGCACGGCCCGCGAGCCCCCCGGCGGCGCGACGGTATATCGCCTGCCTACTCCCGCCCCACCAACGTCATCAACGTGGCCTCCGGCGGACAAGCGAACCGCACCGGTGTGTACCGGCTGGTCCCGCACCCCGCCGACACGTGCAGGTACGACGTCCGGCCCTCCGCCGTATGCGTGGAGAGGCCCTTCACGCGGTCGGTGTCGAGGTCGCAGTTGGTCACCAGGGCGCCGTAGAACGGGATGCAGAGCTGGCCGCCGTGTGTGTGGCCGCCGAGGATCAGGGGGTAGCCGTCGGCCGCGAACGCGTCCAGGGCCCGGAGGTACGGCGCGTGCACGACGGCCATCGAGAAGTCGGCGTCGTCAGACGGGCCGCCCGCCACGCGCTCGTACCGGTCGCGCTTGATGTGCGGGTCGTCGAGGCCGGTCAGTTCCACCGACGCGCCCTCGATCTTCAGCGTGCCGCGCGTGTTGGTGAGGTTGAGCCAGCCTCCCGCGTCGAAGCCGTCCCGCAGGTCCTCCCACGGGTTGTGGACGGCTCCCACGATGGGCGGGTTGCCGTTCAGACCGTGGCGGCCCGCGGTCTTTTCGAACAAGTACCGGGCGGGGTTGCGGAGGGTGGGGCCGTAGTAGTCGTTCGAGCCGAAGACGTATGCGCCCGGGAACTCCATCAGCGGGCCGAGCGCGTCCAGGACCTCGGGGACGCCCTCGAGGTCGGAGAGGTTGTCGCCGGTGTTGATCACGAAGTCGGGGCGCAGGCCCGCGAGCGAGCGCAGCCAGCGCTGCTTCTTGCGCTGGCCGCCGACCATGTGGATGTCGGAGACCTGGAGGACTCTGAGCGGGCGCATCCCGGCGGGCAGGACCGGGACCGTGACCCGGCGCAGTCTGAAGGAGCGGGCCTCGAAGCCCGCCGCGTAGACCAGACCGGCGGCGCCGGCCGCCGCAATTCCCAGGGGTACTCCGTATCGCGCGCGCATGCCTCCATCGTGTCAGACCCCGCTGACACGCCTGACACCCCGTCGGCCGGGACCCGGTAAATCGGCGGGCGGAGCCGGTCGCGCACCTGCGAGAATCAGACGTATGACCACCACGCTCAAGTCGAAGCTGCAGGAAGACCTCAACACCGCGATCAAGGCGCACGACAAGCTGCGTTCCTCCACGCTCCGGCTGACGCTCGCCGCGATCACCAAGGAGGAGGTCGCGGGCAAGGAGAAGCGCGAGCTCTCCGACGACGAGGTCCTCAAGGTGATCACCAAGGAGGCGAAGAAGCGCCGCGAGGCCGCGGACGCCTTCGCGCAGGGTGGTCGCCCGGAGCAGGCCGCGCAGGAGAAGGCGGAGGGCGAGGTCCTCGCCGAGTACCTGCCCAAGCAGCTCGGCGACGAGGAACTGACCGCGATCGTCTCCCAGGCCGTCGAGGAGGCGAAGGCGGCCGGCGCCGAGGGCCCGCGCGCCATGGGCGCCGTGATGAAGATCGTGAACCCGAAGGTGGCCGGACTGGCCGAGGGCGGTCGCGTCGCCGCCGTGGTGAAGAAGCTGCTCGCCGGCTGACCCGCGAACGTGTTTCTACGACGACGGGGGCGCCCCCTCCACAGGGGGCGCCCCCGTCGTCATGGACGCGGAGCCTGAACGGCCGACGGCCGCGGGAGGTGTCCGGGCTATCCCCCGTTGCCGCCGTTTCCGTTTCCGTTGTTGCCGCCGTTCGTCGTGCCCTGGATGAAGCCGTCCGGGAAGGAGAACGTCGGGGTGGGGGTGGTGCCTCCGTCGGTCGTACCGCCGTTGGTGTTGCCCCCGTTGGTGTTCCCGCCGTTGTCGTTGTTCTTGCCGTCGTTGTTGCCCTTGTCCTTGACGGGGTCGGGGATGTTGACGAGCTGGAAGTTCTCGACCTGCTTGCCCTCCAGGGCGCCGGTCATGGCGTCCTTCCAGATCGGGCCGGGGGTGTCGGCGCCGTAGACCTCGGCGTGGTAGACGCCGCCGATGCGGATGTTGGTCATCTCGACGTTCTGCTTGGCGCTGCCGACCCAGACCGCGCCCGCGAGCTGGGGCGTGTAGCCGACGAACCAGGCGTTCTTGCGGGAGTCCGTCGTACCCGTCTTGCCGGCGCTCTGGCGGTCGGTGAGGCCGGCCTCCTGGCCGGTGCCGGAGTCGACCACGCCGCGCAGCACGGTGTTGATGGTGTCGGCGGTCTTCTTGCTCATCGCCCGCGAGCAGGTGGACTTGGGGACGGCGAGCGACTTCTGCTCGTTGCCCACCTTCTGGGTGATGGACTCGATGGCGATGGGAGTGCAGTACGTGCCCTCGTTGGCGAAGGCCGCGTACGCGGAGGCCATCGTCAGCGGCGAGAGGCCCTTGGAGCCGAGCGCGATGGCCGGGACCTCGGGGATCTTGTCGCCGTTGCCCTGCACGACCCCGAGCTTGTTGGTCATGCTCACCACGGGGCACAGACCGATGTCGGAGATCATCTGCACGAAGTAGGTGTTGACCGACTTGGCCATTGCCTCCTTCAGCGCGTACGGACCCTTCTCCGACTCGCTCTCGTTCTCCACCGTCGCGCCGTCCGTGTTGACCCAGTTCTTGCCGCTGCAGGTCGAGACGGGGCTCGGGTAGTCCATCGAGTACGGCGCCGGGTACTGCTGGGTGGCCGGCAGGCCCTGCTCCAGCGCGGCCGCCGCCACGAACGGCTTGAACGTCGAACCGGTCGGGAAGCCGAAGTTCGAGCCGCCCATGTCGGCGTTGACCGAGTAGTTGTACTCGGTCTCGTTCTTGCCGTAGCCGTACGGCTTCGACTGGCCCATCCCGAGGATCTTGCCGGTGCCGGGCTCGACGAGGGTGGCCGCCGCGGCGACCTTGTCCGACTTGTAGATGTGGTCCTTGAGCGAGGCCTGCACCGAGTCCTGGGCCTGCGGGTCCAGGGTCGTGCGGATCGTGAGGCCGCCCTGGTTCCAGATCTTCGCCCGGGCCTCCTTGGTCTTGCCGAAGACCGGGTCGCTCAGGAAGACCTTCTCGACGTACTTGCAGAAGAAGCTGGCGCCCTTGACCGCGGTGATGCAGCCGTTCTTCGGCTGGCTGACCTTGAGGCCGAGGTCGGTCTTCTCGGCCGCCAGGGCCTCCGCCTTGGAGATGTCACCGACCTCGGCCATGCGGGCCAGCACGGTGTTGCGGCGCTTCTTGGCCTCGGCCTCGTCGTTGATCGGGTCGTAGCGCGTGGGTGACTGGACGATGCCCGCCAGCAGCGCCGACTGCTGGAGGTTCAGGTCCTTGGCGTGCTTGGAGAAGTAGCGCTCGGACGCGGCCTCGACGCCGTAGGCCTGCTCTCCGAAGAAGGTGATGTTCAGGTAGTTCTCGAGGATCTTCTTCTTGCCGAGCTTTTCCTCGATCTGGATCGCGTACTTCAGCTCGCGGACCTTGCGGCCCAGCGTCTGCTGGGTGGCCTCGGCAACCTTCGTCGGGTCGTCGCCGGCCTCCTCGATGAAGTAGTTCTTCACCAGCTGCTGCGTGAGCGTGGAGGCGCCCTGGGAGACGCCACCGCTCTGCGCGTTCTTGTTCAGGGCGCGCAGGACGCCCTTGAGGTCGATCGCGCCGTGCTGGTAGAAGCGCGAGTCCTCGATCGCGACGATCGCCTTCTGCATGTACGGCGAGATGTCCTTGAGCTCCACCACCGTGCGGTCACGGGAGTAGACCGTGGCGAGCTGGTTGCCCTTGCTGTCCAGGATCGTGGTGCGCTGGCTCAGCTGAGGGCTCTTCAGGTTGTCCGGGATGTCGTCGAAGCCCTGGACCGAGCCCTTGGCCGCGAGCCCCAGCGCTCCGGCCGCGGGCAACGCGATTCCGGCCATGACGGCACCGGCGAGCACACTGACACCGAGGAACTTGGTGGCCTGCTGCAGAGGGGACAGACCACCACCCGAGCGCTTTTTTGGCATGGGGGCAGCCTAATCCCTCACCCAGGGCGTCCCGGGGGAGCGGGTGGGTCTCGGGATGTTCGGGTGCGGGATCGTGACATCCATGGGCAAGTGCCTTGTCGTAGGCAGGGCGTCAAGGGCTCTACGACCGCGCAGTGAACGGCGGACTCGTCCCGGGAACATGACGGCGCGGCAATAGGAGCCGTCTACGTTCTCATTCGCCGGACAGGTGTATAGGCCTTGGCCTAAGCTGCTCTCAACTGTCACAGCAGAGCGGTCACGTATCAATACGTCCGGCGACCCCGAATCGTTCCGGTCGTTTCCTGTTTTTTTGTGGGAGGCGTGTCCGAATCCGCCTCCTGTGTCACCTGGCGTCCGTTGTGACGCAAGGCAACTGTCCCGGTCTGCCGGGAAAGTCACGTATGTCGCGGGCTCACTCCCCCGGGTGATCTGCCGCTTACCCATAGTCCGTTCGGGCCATTCAAGATTGGGCCCGAAGGGGGTGTTGCGCTGTGCCCACCTTCCGTAACGTCCTCAACTGGCGGCGGTGAATATGCCGCTGCCGCCGTGGGGGAGCCTCGATTCGGGAGAGGACGGCGCCGGTATGGGCTGGGTAACCGACTGGAGTGCGCAGGCGGCCTGCCGCACTACCGATCCGGATGAACTGTTCGTTCAAGGAGCAGCGCAGAACAGGGCGAAGGCAGTGTGCACCGGATGTCCGGTACGCACGGAGTGCCTCGCCGATGCGCTCGACAACCGCGTCGAATTCGGCGTGTGGGGAGGAATGACGGAGCGGGAGCGCCGCGCACTGCTGCGCAGGCGGCCCACTGTCACTTCATGGCGCCGGCTACTGGAGACCGCGCGCATCGAGTACGAGCGAGGGGTCGGCATCATCCCCCTCGACGACGACGAGATCTACGAGAACTACGCGGCGGTGGGCTGACCCCCACCGGTCCCCTCGGGGCCGACCTCGGGCGATCCCCGGGGGTACGTGCCCGGAGGTCCGCGTCAGACCTTCGTCTCGGGCAGCTCCGGCCGACCGGCCGCGAGCCGGTTCCCGATGTCCCGCAGCCCCGCGAGGTCGTGCACATCGCCGGGCAGCGCGGCCACTTCGGCGACGGCCACCTCGGGGTGGCGCGCGGTGAAGCGGTCACGTGTGCGCTGCTCGCGGGAGAGCAGCCGCATCCGGTCGGCATGCAGCCTGAGCAGGTCTGCGGTGAGTCGGTCGACGGATGGCTCGTCGTCGGGTCGCTTGTCGGCGGGGCGCTCGTCGTCCGTGGCGGCGGGGGAGCCTTCGTCACGAGCTGCTGCCCGGGAACCGGGAGATCCTGTACCGGGAGATCCGGTACCGGAAGATTCTGAACTGCCGTACGTGTCGGGAGAGTTACGAAGTCCAGCTTTCCCGCCCACCTGATCGACAATGCGGGACTCCTCAAGATTTTCCGCCGCGGCGAGTGCCCGCTCGGCCGACAGCCGGGCGGCTCCGCTGCCGTGCACCCGGTTGAGCACCAGACCGGCCAGCGGCATGTCCTCGGCCGCCAGCCGCTCCACGAAGTACGCGGCCTCGCGCAGCGCGTCCTGTTCCGGGGCCGCGACCACCAGGAACGCCGTCCCGGGTGCCTGCAGCAGCTTGTACGTCGCGTCCGCGCGGGTGCGGAACCCGCCGAATGTGGTGTCCATCGCGGCGACGAACGTCTGGATGTCCTTGAGCAGTTGACCGCCGAGCAGCTTGCCGAGGGTGCCGGTCATCATCGACATGCCGACGTTCAGGAACTTCATCCCGGCCCGGCCGCCCAGCTTCGCCGGCGCGGTCAGCAGCCGGATCAGCTTGCCGTCCAGGAACGAGCCGAGACGTTTCGGCGCGTCCAGGAAGTCCAGGGCCGAGCGAGACGGAGGGGTGTCCACCACGATCAGGTCCCAGTCGTGCTGGGCGCGCAACTGGCCCAGCTTCTCCATCGCCATGTACTCCTGCGTGCCCGCGAAGCCCGCCGAGAGCGACTGGTAGAAGGGGTTGTTCAGGATCGCGGCGGCCCGCTCGCGGTCCGCGTGCGCCTCGACGATCTCGTCGAAGGTGCGCTTCATGTCGAGCATCATGGCGTGCAGTTCGCCGTCCCCGTCGACGTCCTTCACCCGCCTCGGGGTGTTGTCGAGCGAGTCGATGCCCATGGACTGGGCGAGCCGGCGGGCCGGATCGATGGTCAGGACGACGACTCTGCGGCCCCGCTCGGCGGCCCGCAGTCCGAGCGCCGCCGCGGTGGTCGTCTTGCCGACCCCGCCCGAGCCGCAGCACACCACGATGCGGGTCTCCGGGTCGTCGAGCAGCGGGTCGACGTCGAGCACGCGCGCGGGGGACAGCCGACGGCCGCCGTCGGGCCCCTGCTCCTGGTCCGGGCTCATGACATCCCCTGCTTCCGCAGCTCGGTGGCGAGTTCGTACAGGCCCGCCAGGTCCAAGCCCTCGGCGAGCAGGGGCAGTTCGTGCAGCGGCAGGTCCAGCGCGCCCAGCACGGCCCGCTGCTCGTGCTCCAGGGCGTACCGCGCGGCGTACTCCTCCGCCTGCGCGAGCAGCGGATCCACCAGCTTCTCGGCGTTGCCGCCGCGCCGCGCCCCGCCGAGCCCGGCGGCCGACAGGGACTGCGCGACGGCGGTGCGCGGCAGGGCCCGTACGAGATCCAGCTCGGCCGCGTCCAGTACCTCGGGCCGCACCATGTTCACGATGATCCGGCCCACCGGCAGCCGCGCCGCCCGGAGCTCGGCGATGCCGTCGGCGGTCTCCTGGACGGGCATCTCCTCCAGGAGCGTCACCAGGTGCACCTCCGTCTGCGGGGACTTCAGGACCCGCATCACGGCCTGCGCCTGATTGTGTATCGGGCCGATCTTCGCGAGCCCGGCAACCTCGTCGTTGACGTTCAGGAAGCGGGTGATGCGGCCGGTCGGCGGGGCGTCCATCACGACGTGGTCGTAGGCGAACCGCCCGCTCTTGTGCTTGCGCCGCACTGCCTCGCACGCCTTGCCGGTCAGGAGTACGTCCCGGAGGCCGGGCGCGACCGTGGTGGCGAAGTCGATCGCGCCGAGTTTCTTCAGGGCGCGGCCCGCGCCGCCGAGTTTGTAGAACATCTGGAGGTAGTCCAGAAGGGCCAGTTCGGGGTCGATGGCCAGCGCGTACACCTCCCCGCCCCCGGGAGCGACGGCGATTTTCCGTTCCTCATAGGGCAGCGTCTCCGTCTCGAAGAGCTGCGCGATGCCCTGGCGACCCTCGACCTCGACGAGAAGCGTCCGCTTCCCCTCGGTGGCCAGGGCCAGCGCGAGGGCCGCGGCCACCGTGGTCTTGCCGGTACCGCCCTTGCCACTGACGACCTGGAGCCTGCTCACGTCTTCGAGCCTAACCAGTCCGCGCCCGAACCAAGCAGGAGGCTGTGGACAACGCGACCACGGGCGACCGGTTCGCAGCCGCTAAAGTCGGCCGCATGACCAAGTGGGAATACTCGACTGTGCCGCTGCTCGTCCACGCCACGAAGCAGATTCTGGACACCTGGGGCGAGGACGGCTGGGAGCTCGTCCAGGTCGTGCCCGGGCCGAACCCCGAGCAACTGGTGGCCTACCTCAAGCGGGAGAAGGCATGAGCGCCGTCGAGGCCCGGCTGGCCGAACTCGGCCTGACTCTGCCGGCGGTCGTCCCGCCGCTCGCCGCGTACCAGCCCGCCGTGCAGAGCGGGGTCTACGTGTACACCTCCGGCCAACTGCCCATGGTGGACGGCAAGCTGCCCGTCACCGGCAAGGTGGGCGGTGAGGTCACCGCGGAGGAGGCCAAGGAACTGGCCCGCACCTGCGCGCTGAACGCCCTCGCCGCCGTCAAGTCCGTCACCGGTGACCTCGATCGCATCGCGCGCGTGGTGAAGGTCGTCGGCTTCGTCGCCTCGGCCCCCGACTTCACCGGCCAGCCCGGTGTCGTCAACGGCGCCAGCGAACTCCTCGGCGAGGTCCTCGGCGACAAGGGCGTGCACGCGCGGAGCGCGGTCGGTGTGGCCGTGCTGCCGCTGGACTCCCCGGTCGAGGTCGAGATCCAGGTGGAGCTGACGCAGGCGTAACCACGGTGTTCGCCGTCCCGGAGTGCGCGTTGCTGCCTCTCGAACATCCGCGCGCTACGGGATAGCCTCCGCCCATGGCGAACGGTCAGTGGTACCCGGCGGAGTGGCCCGAGCGCATCCGCGCGCTCGCGGCGGGCGCGCTCACGCCGGTCGTGCCCAGGCGCGCGGCCACCGTGATGCTCCTGAAGGACACGGACAGCGGCCCCGCCGTCCACATGCTGCGCAGACGCGCCTCCATGGCCTTCGCCGGGGGCGCGTACGCGTACCCGGGCGGCGGTGTCGACCCGCGCGACGACGACCGTCACGTCCGCTGGGCGGGCCCCACGCGCGCGTGGTGGGCGAACCGGCTGGGCGTCGGCGAGACGGCAGCCCAGGCGATCGTGTGCGCGGCCGTACGCGAGACCTACGAGGAGGCGGGCGTCCTGCTCGCCGGCCCCACCCCCGACTCCGTGGTCGGCGACACCACGGGCGGGGCCTGGGAGGCGGACCGCGCCGCCCTGGTCGCCCGTGACCTGTCCTTCGCCGAGTTCCTCGACCGCCGGGGCCTGGTCCTGCGCTCCGACCTGCTGGGCGCCTGGGCCCGCTGGATCACACCGGAGTTCGAGACCCGCCGTTACGACACCTGGTTCTTCGTCGGCGTTCTCCCGGAGGGGCAGCGCACCCGCAACGCCTCCACGGAGGCCGACCACACGGTGTGGATCGTCCCCGGCGAGGCGGCCACCGGGTACGACAAGGGCGACCTGACGATGATGCCGCCGACCATCGCGACCCTGCGCGGGCTGATCCCGTACGGCAGCGCGGCCGAGGCCCTGTCGGCGGCCCCGGAGCGCGATCTGACGCCCGTCCTCGCCCTGGCCCGCCTGGAGGACGGCGAGATCGTCCTGTCCTGGCCGGGTCACGAGGAGTTCACCAAGCACATCCCGACCGACCTCTCGACCGGTGGAGCCTCCGCATGACCGACGCAGCCGCCGTCCCCGGCCAGCCGCGGGGCGGGGTTTCCACCGGCCCCGCCACCGCGCGGGCCGTGAACGTCCTCGCGCCCAACGCGTCAGCGATGACCCTGGACGGGACGAACACCTGGATCGTCGCCGAGCCCGACTCCGAGCTGGCCGTGGTGATCGACCCGGGGCCGCTGGACGAGGGGCATCTGCGCAACGTCGTCGACACCGCCGAGAAGGCGGGCAAACGCATCGCCCTGACGCTGCTCACGCACGGGCACCCCGACCACGCGGAAGGCGCCGTCCGCTTCGCCGAGCTGACGGACACGAAGGTCCGCGCGCTGGACCCGGCGCTGCGCCTCGGGGACGAGGGGCTCGCCGCCGGGAACGTCATCAGGGTCGGAGGCCTGGAACTGGTCGTCGTGTCGACGCCCGGGCACACCGCGGACTCCCTGTGCTTCCATCTCCCGGCCGATCAGGCCGTCCTGACCGGGGACACCGTCCTGGGGCGCGGCACGACCGTGGTGGCGCATCCTGACGGCCGCCTGGGCGACTATCTGGACTCGCTGCGGCGGCTGCGCTCGCTCACGGTCGACGACGGCGTCCACACGGTCCTGCCGGGCCACGGACCGGTCCTGGAGGACGCCCAGGGCGCCGTCGAGTTCTATCTCGCCCACCGCGCCCACCGGCTCGCCCAGATCGAGACGGCCGTGGAGAACGGCCACCGGAGCCCCGCCGAGGTCGTCGCCCACGTGTACGCGGACGTCGACCGCTCGCTGTGGCCGGCGGCGGAACTGTCGGTGCGCGCCCAACTGGACTACCTGGAGGAACACGGCCTGATCTGACGGCCTGATCCGGGCGATGCCGTCCGGGTGCGGTGCCTTCACGCCGTGCACGCGCGTACTCGTCGGCCGGCCGCGGGCCGAGATCGTCGACTGCGCCCGCACTCCGTCGCGGCGGGCCGGGGCGAGCGTCCCGTCCACCGCCCAGATGCCCGGCGGTGCCCCCGGCTCCCGATCTCCCGCCCCCGGTTCCCGGGCCCCGACTCGGCGACGCAGGAAGGGCCCCGCCGTGAGGCAGGGCCCTTCAGTAAGAAGACGTGCGATTCGATCTAGCGCGAGCGCTTCGCCAGCCGCTCGACGTCCAGCAGGATCACCGCGCGGGCCTCCAGGCGCAGCCAGCCGCGGCCCGCGAAGTCGGCGAGGGCCTTGTTGACCGTCTCGCGGGAGGCGCCGACCAGCTGGGCCAGCTCCTCCTGCGTGAGGTCGTGCACCACGTGGATGCCTTCCTCGGACTGCACGCCGAAGCGGCGGGAGAGGTCCAGCAGGGCGCGGGCCACGCGGCCGGGGACGTCCGAGAAGACCAGGTCGGACATCGCGTCGTTGGTCTTGCGCAGTCGGCGGGCGACCGCGCGCAGCAGCGCGGAGGCCACCTCGGGGCGGGCGCTCAGCCAGGGCTGGAGGTCGCCGTGGCCCAGGCCCAGCAGCTTGACCTCGGTCAGCGCGCTGGCGGTCGCGGTACGCGGGCCCGGGTCGAACAGCGACAGTTCGCCGATCAGCTCGCCGGGGCCGAGGACGGCCAGCATGTTCTCGCGGCCGTCGGGGGAGGTGCGGTGGAGCTTCACCTTGCCCTCGGTGACCACGTAGAGCCGGTCGCCGGGGTCGCCTTCGTGAAAGAGGGAGTCCCCGCGCGCGAGGGTCACCTCACTCATGGAGGCGCGCAGCTCCGCGGCCTGATCGTCATCGAGCGCCGCGAAGAGCGGGGCGCGCCGCAGAACGTCGTCCACGAGTTCTCTCCTTGTCGACCTGCTCAGGGGATGGTGCTCCCCCTTGGTACCAGGGGACCGTGCTCCCCATTTTGCCGGACCGTCCAAACAGTGTGATCTGTCACAAGGATGCCGTACAGGTGTCCCGAGGTAAGCGGCAGGGGTCCAATTGGGGGCTGATCTTCGGGGTCCGGGGCGGATGTCAGTGCCGGGCTCTAGGCTGGCCGGGTGTCCAAATCGCCGGTGAGAGCACAGGCCAAGGGGGCTGGGCGGATGGTTGTACCTCGTGATTCCGCCGTGGGCGAACAGAGCCCTGACGGCGGCAGGAAAGCGGCAAAGGGGGTAAAGCGGGTGGCTGTCGTGAAGAGCGGGAAGAGCGAGTCGCAGACCGCCCTCGTCCGCCGTGCCCGCCGTATCAACCGCGAGCTGGCCGAGATCTATCCGTACGCCCACCCGGAGCTCGACTTCGAGAACCCCTTCCAGCTCGTGGTCGCCACGGTCCTGTCCGCCCAGACCACCGACCTGAGGGTCAACCAGACGACACCGGCCCTGTTCGCCAAGTACCCGACCCCCGAGGACCTGGCCGCCGCCGACCCGGAGCAGGTCGAGGAGATCCTCCGGCCGACCGGGTTCTTCCGGGCCAAGACGAAGTCGGTGATAGGCCTCTCCAAGGCCCTGGTCGCGGACTTCGGCGGCGAGGTCCCGGGCCGGCTCGAAGACCTCGTCAAGCTGCCCGGGGTCGGCCGCAAGACCGCCTTCGTGGTGCTGGGCAACGCTTTCGGGCGCCCCGGTATCACCGTGGACACGCACTTCCAGCGGCTCGTACGGCGCTGGAAGTGGACCGGGGAGACCGAGCCGGACAAGATCGAGGCCGCCGTGGGAGCGCTCTTCCCGAAGGGCGACTGGACGATGCTCTCGCACCACGTGATCTTCCACGGCCGCCGCATCTGCCACGCCCGCAGGCCCGCCTGCGGCGCCTGCCCCATCGCCCCGCTCTGCCCGGCGTACGGCGAGGGCGAGACCGACCCGGAGAAGGCGAAGAAGCTGCTCAAGTACGAGAAGGGCGGCTATCCGGGCCAGCGCCTCAACCCTCCGCAGGCCTATCTGGACGCGGGCGGCAAACCGGCGCCGCCGCTGGGATCGGCATGACGACGGCATCGGAGGCCGGATGGCGGAACGATCTCGGAGGTATCGGGCGTTGACCGGTGTGAACGGGGGTGGGGGATGACACGCGCGAGCAATGCCCAGGGCGTGGGGCTCAGCAAGGAGGGCCTGCCGGGCTGGCTGGACCCGGTGGTGCACGCGGTGGAGACGGTCGAACCGCTCCAGCTGAGCCGGTTCCTGCCGCCGGAGGACGGGGCGGGCCGGCAGTCCGCGGTGCTGATCCTGTTCGGCGGGGGGGACGGCGAGCGCGGGCCCGAGCTGCTGCTCATGGAGCGGTCGAGCTCGCTGCGCTCCCACGCGGGGCAGCCGTCCTTCCCCGGTGGCGCCCTCGACCCCGAGGACGGCGACCCGACGGGCGACGGCCCGCTGCGGGCCGCTCTCCGCGAGGCCGAGGAGGAGACCGGGCTCGACCCCGCCGGAGTGCAGCTCTTCGGGGTGCTGCCCAAGCTGTACATCCCGGTGAGCGGCTTCGTGGTGACGCCGGTGCTGGGCTGGTGGCGGGAGCCGACACCGGTCGGGGTGGTCGATCCGAACGAGACGGCGCGCGTGTTCACGGTCCCCGTGGCGGATCTCACGGATCCGGCCAACAGGGTCACCGTGTCGCACCCCAGCGGCTTCCTGGGTCCGGCATTTCTGGTCGAATCGGCCCTCGTCTGGGGCTTCACGGCCGGGGTCATCGACCGCCTGCTGCACTACTCGGGCTGGGAGCGCCCCTGGGACCGCGAGAAGCAGGTCCCCCTCGACTGGCGGTCATGACAAGGTGTCGCTCGTGAATGTGCTGGACATCCTGTTGCTGGTCGCCGCCGTGTGGTTCGCGATCGTGGGCTATCGCCAGGGGTTCGTCGTCGGCATCCTGTCGGTGATCGGCTTCCTGGGCGGCGGCCTCGTCGCCGTCTACACCCTGCCCGTCATCTGGGACGCGCTGACCGACAACGCGGAGGTCTCCACCACCGCGGCCGTCGTCGCGGTGATCGTCGTCATCGTCTGCGCGTCCGTCGGACAGGCCCTGACCACCCACCTCGGCAACAAGCTGCGCCGCTACATCACCTGGTCCCCGGCCCGCGCCCTGGACGCGACCGGCGGCGCCCTCGTCAACGTCCTGGCGATGCTCCTGGTGGCCTGGCTGATCGGCTCGGCGCTGGCCGGCACCACCCTGCCGACGCTCGGCAAGGAGGTCCGCAGCTCCAAGGTGCTGCTGGGGGTGTCCCGGGCGCTGCCCGCGCAGGCCGACACCTGGTTCGCGGACTTCTCCTCCGTCCTCGCGCAGAACGGCTTCCCGCAGGTCTTCAGCCCGTTCGCCAACGAGCCGATCAACGACGTCCAGCCGCCCGACCCGGCCCTGGCCTCCAGCGAAGTCGCCACCCGCGCCCAGCAGTCCATCGTCAAGGTCATGGGCACCGCACAGAGCTGTGGCAAGGTCCTGGAGGGCAGTGGCTTCGTCTTCGGCGACCGCCGCGTCATGACCAACGCGCACGTCGTGGGCGGCGTCGACGAACCCACCGTCCAGATAGGCGGCGTGGGCCGCAAGTACGACGCCAAGGTCGTCCTCTACGACTGGCACCGCGACATCGCCGTACTCGACGTACCGGACCTGAAGGCGCGCTCCCTGCAGTTCGCGACCAAGGACGCGGACAGCGGCAACGGCGCGATCGTCGCCGGCTTCCCGGAGAACGGCTCGTACGACGTCCGAGCGGCACGCGTGCGTGGCCGCATCACGGCCAATGGCCCGGACATCTACCACCGCGGCACGGTCCGCCGCGATGTGTACTCGCTCTACGCGACGGTCCGTCAGGGCAACTCCGGCGGCCCGCTGCTCACGCCCGAGGGCAAGGTGTACGGCGTGGTCTTCGCGAAGTCCCTCGACGACCCCGACACCGGGTACGCGCTCACCGCCGACGAGATCCAGCCGGACATCGTCAAGGGGCGCAGTGCCAACGAGCAGGTGGACAGCGACAGTTGCGCGCTGTGAGCCCGGCCTTGCAAAGGTGGGTGCGTCAGCCTCGGGGATGACGCAGCCGTACCGAGACCCAGCGGGCCCGGCGGCGCAGAATGCGCGGGATCCCCACCCTGAGGTCTGTGCCCTGGAGTTGCGGGGCGCCCCGTTGGTGGGAGCTCAGACCGTGGTCTGAGCGGCGATTGCGTGCTGCGTCACTGTAGTCGTGCGTCCAGCCCATACCCCGACCTCTGCCCCTGCCCCAAGGTCGATAACCGCCCCTTGGGGCCCCAATTGGCGTATGCGCGAGGCAAGTGGCCGTTCGTAGTACAGGTGTTCAAGTCCGGATACCGGGCGCGACGGCTCGGTCACCGATCGGGTTCGGGATCCTTGAGCCAGTTGACCAGTTCGGTCGAGAAGACCGCCGGCTCCTCCTCGTGCGGGAAGTGCCCGAGACCGTCGAACAGCCGCCACCGGTACGGCGCTTCGACGTACTCCCCGGAACCCGCGGCGCTGCGGGTGCGCAGCACCGGGTCGAGCGAGCCGTGCAGATGCAGCGTCGGCACCCGCACCGGCCGCTTCATACGCCGGTTGAACTGGATGCCGTCCGGGCGCGCCATCGACCGCACCATCCAGCGGTACGGCTCGATCGAGCAGTGCGCGGTCGACGGGATCAGCATCGCCCGCCGGTACGCCTCGATCGCGTCGTCGTCCGCCACTTGCGGGCCGGACCAGTCCCGGATCAGCTTGCCCACCAACTCGGCGTCCTCCGCGAGGAGTTGCCGCTCGGGGAGCCAGGGGCGCTGGAACCCCCAGATGTAGGAGCTCGCCGCGGACTGTCTGACGTCGGACAGCATCGCGTTGCGCCAGCGCCGGGGGTGCGGCATCGAGGAGACCGCGAGCCGGCGCACCAGCTTGGGGCGCATCGCGGCGGCCGTCCACGCCAGATAGCCGCCGAGGTCGTGACCGACCAGCGCGGCGTCCGGCTCGCCGAGGGAGCGGATCACGCCGGTGATGTCTAGGGCGAGGTTGGCGGGGTCGTAGCCGCGCGGGGTGCGGTCGCTGCCGCCGACGCCCCGCAGGTCCATGGCGACGGCCCGGAACCCGGCGTCGGCCAGTGCGCCCAGCTGGTGCCGCCAGGTCCACCAGAACTGCGGGAACCCGTGCAACAGCAGCACCAGCGGCCCGTCGCCCACCTCCGCGATGTGGAAGCGGGCGCCGTTGGCCGCGACATCCCGGTGAGTCACCTGGCGCCCGCCGGGAATGGCGAGCCGTACGACCGAAGCAGGTTGTGCCCAAGGATGGGCGGGGTCCGTCATGAGGACGAGCGTGCCACAGCCTCGATGGCTTCGGGGACACGGTCCTCGATCGCCGCGCGCGGATGCGGCTTCGCGTTGCCGAGGACCCCGGCGGTCTCCTTGACCGACGTGGCCACCTTCTGCGGGCCCTTGCTCTTGGCGGCCTTCTTCGCGAAGGCCACGCCGATCAGGCCGAGGACGACCGCGACCAGCACGTTCGCCGCGAAGGAGAGCAGGAAGCAGAGCGCCATGTTCCAGCCGCTCCAGGTACGGATGCCGTACGCCAGCGCGAAGTTGAGCATCGGCAGGGAGAACAGCAGGACCACCGCGGCGACCGTGAACGCGCCGCCGCTCACCGCCCCGCGCTTGACGTCCTGCTTGAGCTGCGCCTTGGCCAGCGCGATCTCGTCGTGCACCAGCGCGGACATCTCGGTCGTCGCCGAGGCGAACAGCTGGCCGATGCTGCGTTCGGCGCCGGCCGGGCTGCCGTCGGGTGCGCTCATCGCGTACTCCCTCTTCCGCATGTGTCTGTACCGGCATGTGTTTGTACCGTCTCGTCAGATCATGCCGGACCGTCGTTGTCCTCGCCTGCCCCGCCCGCCACTTCGGCAGGCCCGCGCCGCTGTTCGGCGGCCTTCTCCGCGGCGATCCTGCGGTGCTCGGCTGCCTTGCGGTCGTGGAGTCCGGCCATGCGCAGGTGATACGCCGGGTCGTCCTGCTCGTAGATGTCGGGGATGCCGTCGAGATCCTCGTCGCGCTCCTCGTCCTCGTACATCCTGCGGTACCGGGCGTTGCGCAGCTTGAGCAACACGGTCGCGCACAGGGCCGCGATCAGCGAGCCCACGAGTACGGCGGCTTTGACCTCGTCGGTGAGCACCTGGTCGCCGTCGAACGCGAGTTCCCCGATGAGCAGCGACACGGTGAAGCCGATGCCGGCCAGCGAGGCGACCGCGAACACGTCCGCCCAGGCGAGGTCGTCGCTGAGCGAGGCCCGGGTGAAACGGGCCGTCAGCCAGGTCCCGCCGAAGATCCCGACCGCCTTGCCGACGACCAGCCCGAGGACCACACCGAGGGTCTCGGGCTTGGTGAATACGTCGCCCAGCGCGCCGCCCGAGATCGCGACCCCGGCGCTGAACAGGGCGAACAGTGGGACGGCCAGGCCCGCCGACAGGGGCCGTACGAGATGTTCGACGTGCTCGCCCGGGGAGTGCTTCTCGTCCTCGCGGGTGGTGCAGCGCAGCATCAGGCCCATCGCCACGCCCGCGATCGTGGCGTGGACGCCGCTGTTGTACATCAGCGCCCAGATGACGAGCGCGAGCGGGACGTACACGTACCAGCCGCGCACGCCCCGGCGCAGCAGCAGCCAGAAGACCGCCAGGCCGATGACGGCCCCGGCGAGCGCAACGAAGTCGATGCGGGCGGTGAAGAAGATCGCGATGATCAGGATCGCGAACAGGTCGTCGACCACGGCGAGAGTGAGCAGGAAGGCGCGCAGGGCGCTCGGCAGGGAGGTGCCGATCACCGCGAGGACGGCGAGCGCGAAGGCGATGTCGGTGGCGGTCGGCACCGCCCAGCCCTGGAGGGAGCCGCCGCCGGTGAGGTTCGTCAGCGTGTACACGAGTGCCGGTACGGCCATCCCGCACAGGGCCGCCACGACGGGCAGGGCGGCGGCCTTGGGGTCGCGCAGGTCGCCGGCGACGAGTTCGCGTTTGAGCTCGATGCCGGCGACGAAGAAGAAGACCGCGAGGAGGCCGTCGGCGGCCCAGTGGGCGATCGACAGGTGCAGGCCGAGGGCGGCGGGGCCCAGGTGGAAGTGGCTGACGCTCTCGTAGCTGTCGTGCAGGGCGGGGACGTTCGCCCAGATCAGCGCGGCGACTGCGGCGATCAGGAGGAGGACACCGCCGACGGTCTCGGTGCGCAGCGCCTCCGCGACGAAGTTCCGCTCGGGCAGGGACAGGCGTCCGAGCACCTTGCGGGCGGGGGTGGGGCGGGGCGCGGCCATCGGGGGAACCTCCGGTCGGTGGGCAGGACGGATCTACTCGCCGACCAGACTTCCCGGCACACCATGAGGGTCACGTTTTGTTTAGTTTACCTAAAAGGGGTGCCCGGCGCGCGCTGCGCCGGGCACCCCTCACGGACGTACCGCTGAGTGACGTACCGCTCAGTCCTCGCTGGGCGCCGCCGGGAGCTTCGCCTGGATGAGGTCCATGACGGTGGAGTCCGTCAGGGTCGTGACATCGCCGAGCTGACGGTTCTCCGCCACGTCGCGCAGCAGGCGGCGCATGATCTTGCCGGAGCGGGTCTTCGGCAGCTCGGCCACCGGCAGGACCCGCTTGGGCTTGGCGATCGGTCCGAGGACGGCGCCGACGTGGTTGCGCAGGTCGTTGACGAGGTTCTCGTCCTCCGCGTTCGCCGTGCCGCGCAGGATGACGAACGCGACGATCGCCTGGCCGGTCGTCTCGTCGGCCGCGCCGACCACGGCCGCCTCGGCGACGGACGGGTGGGAGACGAGCGCCGACTCGACCTCGGTGGTGGAGATGTTGTGCCCGGACACGAGCATCACGTCGTCCACCCGGCCGAGCAGCCAGATGTCGCCGTCGTCGTCCTTCTTCGCGCCGTCACCGGCGAAGTACTTGCCCTCGAAACGCGACCAGTACGTGTCGAGGAACCGCTGGTCGTCGCCCCAGATCGTGCGCAGCATCGACGGCCACGGCTCGGTGAGGACCAGGTAACCGCCACCGCCGTTCGGGACCTCGCCCGCCTCGTCGTCGACGACGGTCGCGGAGATGCCGGGCAGCGGCGTCTGCGCGGAACCGGGCTTGGTCTGCGTCACGCCCGGCAGCGGCGAGATCATCATCGCGCCGGTCTCGGTCTGCCACCAGGTGTCCACGATCGGGGTCTTGTCGCCGCCGATGTGCTTGCGGTACCAGATCCATGCCTCAGGGTTGATCGGCTCGCCGACCGAGCCCAGCACCCGCAGGGAGCTGAGGTCGAACTTCGCGGGGATGTCGTCGCCCCACTTCATGAACGTACGGATCGCGGTCGGCGCCGTGTACAGGATCGTCACCCCGTACTTCTGCACGATCTCCCAGAAGCGGCCCTGGTGCGGGGTGTCCGGGGTGCCCTCGTACATGACCTGCGTCGCGCCGTTGGCGAGCGGGCCGTAGACGATGTACGAGTGGCCGGTGACCCAGCCGACGTCGGCCGTGCACCAGTAGACGTCGGTCTCCGGCTTGAGGTCGAAGACCGCGTGGTGGGTGTACGCGGCCTGGGTGAGATAGCCGCCGGAGGTGTGCAGGATGCCCTTGGGCTTACCCGTCGTACCGGACGTGTACAGGATGAACAGCGGCTGCTCCGCCTCGAACGCCTCCGGCGTGTGCTCCGTCGACTGCCGGTCGACGATCTCGTGCCACCAGACGTCGTGGCTGTCGTCCCAGGCGACCTCCTGCCCGGTACGCCGTACGACGAGCACGTGCTCGACGTTGTCCACCTTGGTCAGGGCCTCGTCCACGGCCGGCTTGAGCGCGGACTGCTTGCCTCGCCGCCAGCCGCCGTCCGAGGTGATGACGACCTTGGCGTCCGCGTCCTGGATCCGGGTCGCGAGCGCGTCCGCCGAGAAGCCGCCGAACACCACCGAGTGGGCGGCGCCGATGCGCGCGCAGGCCAGCATCGCGACCGCCGTCTCCGGGATCATCGGCATGTAGACGGCGACCCGGTCGCCCTTCCGAACTCCCAGCTCCAGCAGAGCGTTCGCGGCCTTGGAGACCTCGTCCTTCAGCTCGGCGTAGGTGATCGCGCGGCTGTCGCCGGGCTCGCCCTCGAAGTGGATGGCGACCCGGTCGCCGTTGCCCGCCTCGACATGCCGGTCCACGCAGTTGTACGCGACGTTGAGCGAGCCGTCCTTGAACCACTTGGCGAACGGCGGGTTCGACCAGTCCAGCGTCTCGCTCGGCTCCTTGGCCCAGCTCAGGCGGCGGGCCTGCGCGGCCCAGAAGCCGAGCCGGTCAGCCTTGGCCTGCTCATACGCCTCCGCCGTGACATTGGCGTGCGCCGCCAGGTCCGCGGGGGGTGCGAACCTGCGCTCTTCCTTGAGCAGGTTGGCCAGGCTTTCGTTGCTCACGGCATCTGCCTTTCCCAGGGTGTCCGTTGTGTCCCGGGCCAGCTCATCAGACCCGGGGGTCCGATGACAAGGGTCGTCGAAATATTGGTTTAGACCTGTCATCGGACCCGTGGGCGGATCTGCGTGGCGGGAGTCTCTCGTACCCACGGACGCCGGGTGAACGAGGTTCAGGCCGACGCGTCCACCACCCCCACCCGATCGAACAACTCGTCCTCCCCGGTCAGCAGATACGCCTGCGCCTCACCCACGTGGAAGTACATCCCGTTGAGCTCCAACTCCCTGTCCCGCAGGGCCCGCGCCACCGACTCGTGCCCCCGCAGATGCTCCAACTGCTGCACCACATTGGTCAGACACAGCTGCTCTACGGCGTCGGCGGGCGCCCTTCCGGCGAGCCGCGCCCAGGACCGGTCGTCGTCGGCCATCCGCTCCAGGCTCGGCCGCCCGTGCCGCAGCCACCGCTTGAGCGGCGAACGGGCCTCTCCGGGACGGGAGTTGAGCAGCGCCTGCATGGCCCCGCACCCCGAGTGGCCGCACACCGTGATCGATCTCACGCGCAGCACGTCCACCGCGTACTCGATCGCCGCCGCCACCGAGTCGTCGCCGCTCTCCTCGCCGGGCGGCGGCACGAGGTTGCCCACGTTCCGCACGACGAACAGGTCGCCGGGACCACTGGAGGTGATCATCGACGTGACCAGCCGCGAGTCGGCGCAGGTCAGGAAGAGCTGCGAAGGCTGCTGCCCCTCCCTGGCCAGTCGGGCCAGCTCATTCCGCACGAGGGGTGCGGTGTTGCGCTGGAACGCGCTGATGCCACGGGCGAGTTGATGGCCGGAGCCGGGACCGCCGCCGCGGGGCGCCGACTGCGGTCGCTCGCACCGGTGCTCACGCCAGGGTGTCCAGGGATGACAGCGGCAGGTTTCCGCACTCGTCGCATCGGCGCGGACTCCCGTACGGCGGCCCGTCAGTTCGGCGGAGCCTCCCCGCGCGGTGTGCGCGTTCTGCCAGTCCTGCAGTGACTCGTACGCCGCGTGGTCCATGAACGAACCGTCCAACTCCACGACGGCGTGGGCGCCCTGGGGTACGAGATGCAGGGTGCGGCTGAGCCGCGGCACCGCGAGGAACGTCAACTGCCCTCGGACGTGTACGTGATGGACTCCTTCCTTCTCGTCGTGGGTGATGCGGGTGTGGGCGAGGCGGTTGAGGGCGACGGCGACGGCCACGGTGACTCCGAGGAGCACGCCCTCCAGGACACCGAGGAAGACCACGCCGAGGGTGGTGACGGCGTAGACCAGCACTTCCCGGTGGCGGGTCACCGTGCGGATGTGGTGCAGGGACACCATCTGGATACCGACGGCCATCACGAGTGCGGCGAGCGAAGCGAGGGGAATCAGCTCCAGCACCGGGACCATCAGCAGCGCGGCGATCACTACGAGAACGCCGTGCAGCATCGTGGAGTTCCGGCTCACGGCACCCGCCTGCACATTCGCGGAACTCCGTACGGCCACTCCCGCGACCGGCAGTCCGCCGAGCGCGCCGGACACGATGTTGGCGGCGCCCTGGCCCAGGAGTTCGCGGTTCAGGTCGGAGCGGCCGACGCGGGCGGAGAGCCCGGGCCGCCCGGCGACCAGCTTGTCCACGGCGACCGCGCCGAGCAGCGACTGCACGCTGCACACCAGTGTGGTGGTGAGGACGGCGGCGGCGATGCCGAGCACCGGGCCCTCGGGCAGTCCGGCCAGCGCGTGGCTGCTCCAGGAGGGCAGGTCGACCTTGGCCAGGCTCAGCCCGGCGAGGGAGGCGGTGAGCGTGGCTCCGGCGACGGCGACGAGCGCGGCCGGGATCTTGCGCATCAGATGCCCCAGCCGGCCGGGGACGCGCGGCCACAGCAGCAGAAGGGCCAGCGTCAGCGCGCTCATCGCCACGTCGGCGGGGTGCAGGTCCGCCAACTGGGCGGGCAGGGCGCGGAGGTTGGCGAGGACCGAGCTCTGTGGCGTGCCGCCCAGCACGATGTGCAGCTGGGCGACGGCGATGGTGACCCCGATGCCGGCGAGCATGCCGTGCACGATCGCGGGGCTGACGGCGAGCGCGGTGCGGGCCACGCGCACACAGCCCAGGGCGAGTTGGGCCAGGCCCGCGAGGACGGTGACCGCGCAGGTCGTCCGCCAGCCGTAACGGTGGATCAGGTCGGCGGTGACCACGGTGAGTCCGGCGGCCGGGCCGCTGACCTGGAGGGGGCAGCCGCCGAGCAGTCCGGCGACGAGTCCGCCCGCGGCGGCGGCGACCAGGCCGGCCTGGAGGGGCGCGCCGGTGGCGAGGGCGATGCCGAGGGACAGGGGCAGGGCGATCAGGAAGACCGCGATGGAGGCCGACACATCGGCGCCCGCGATGCGGAAGCGGCGGTGCGGGGGCGGCGGGCTGTGGGGCGGGTGGACGCGCTTCGTCCGATTCGTGTCCGAGTCGGTGGCGCGGGTGGGTACGCAGGCTGACATGTCTTCCCGTCTCCTCCGGGGCAGCGCGGTCGCGGAACTGGTGGTCCCCGTCGATGGCGGGGGTCGGTCGCGGCCGTGGGTCACGGCGTGCAGCGGCGGGATATCTCAACGCTCGGTAAATGGATCGTAATGCAGAGTAAAGGTCAAGCATAGACTTTGCGGGCAAATGGGTTAATAAGTCACCTCGAAGAGTGAAGTGGGAATTTCATCGGCTTGTCGTACTAATCCCGCCTTCGGCCCATGCGACCTTGGCGGCGCTGCCGGGAGTCCCGGCACATCGCCAGAAAACGCCCTGATCGGCGTCGGTCCGAACGAAGGAAGAAGGTGGGCGGACATGGCCGCCACCCAGAGGATCACCGCGGGCGCCGTGATCGCCGCGGCCTGTGCCGCGTCGCTCGCCGGTTGCGCGATCGGTGACAACGGTTCCCCGCACGGAGCGCACGGTCCGCACAAGGCGGCGCCCGCCCCGGCACCCAAGAGCGGAGTCCGCCTGATCGGGGACGGCTCCACGTCGTACACCGGGGCGCAGCCGCATCTGCCCAGACCCGAGCGGCTCAAGCCCGGTCAGAAGCCCCCGCAGTTCGTGGTCTTCTCCTTCGACGGAGCCGGCGAGGACAGCCAGAAGCTGTTCTCCCACTTCCGCAAGGTCTCCAAGGCCAACCACGCGAACATGACGTACTTCCTCAGCGGCGTGTACATGCTGCCGGAGGACAAGCGCGACCTCTACAAGCCCCCGGAGCACTCGCCGGGCAGCTCCGACATCGGCTTCAACGACGAGCAGGGCATCTCCGACACCGTGAAGCAGCTGCGCCTGGCGTGGCTGGAGGGCAACGAGATCGGCACCCACTTCAACGGTCACTTCTGCGGCAAGAACGGCGGGGTCGGCGAGTGGTCGGTCGCCGAGTGGAAGAGCGAGATCGCCCAGGCGAAGCAGTTCGTGAAGAGCTGGAAGACCAACTCCGGGATGAAGAAGGCGGCTCCGCTGCCCTTCGACTACGACAAGGAACTCGTCGGCGCCCGCACCCCCTGCCTGGAGGGCCAGGCCAACTTCATGAAGGCGGCGAGCCAGTTGGGCTTCCGCTACGACACCAGCGGGGTCAACGACCAGATCTGGCCCAAGAAGAAGGAGGGGCTGTGGGACCTGTCCATGCAGCTCGTCCCCTTCCCGGGCCACTCCTACGAGCAGCTGACCATGGACTACAACTTCATGGTCAACCAGTCCGGCACGCAGACCCAGGGCGACCCCGACAAGTACGAGCAGTGGGGCGACCAGATGCGTGACGGCCTGCTCAAGGGCTTCGACCGGGCCTACGACGGCAACCGCGCGCCCCTGGTCATCGGCAACCACTTCGAGTCCTGGAACGGCGGCACCTACATGCGTGCCCTCGACGAGGTCATCGAGAAGGTCTGCAACAAGCCCGAGACGCGCTGCGTCTCCTTCCGGCAGCTGGCCGACTGGCTGGACGCCCAGGATCCGGGAACCCTGGCGAAGCTGCGCACCCTGAACGTCGGCGAGGCACCGAAGCCCGGCTGGGCGTCCTTCCTGACCGGCCACCCCGCGCCGGCCCCGAAGGGTGTGCCCGGGGCGCCGGCGGTCAAGCAGTAGGCGGTCGAGGAAGGGCGCGCCTCACACGGTGGCGGTGACACTCTCGTCGAGCACGAACCCGGGGTCGACCTGCGCAGCCAGGTCGGCCCCGGTGCGCTCATTGCCCCAACTCCGGGCGTTCTTCAGGTGGAAGTGCACCATCTGCTGCGTGTAGCGCTCCCAGTCGCGCAGTTCGTACGTCGCGTCGGCGGCGATCTCCAGCATGCGCAGGGCGCGGCGGTTGGCGTCCTCCAGGAGCTCGAACCGGGGCGGGCGGCCCTTCTCCATGGCGCGCACCCAGTCCGAGTGCCCCACCGTCACCAGCAGGTCGTCGCCGACTTCGGCGCGGAGGAAGTCGAGGTCGTCCTGACCCTGCACCTTGTTGCCGACAACCTTCAGGACGACTCCGAAGTCGCGGGCGTACTCCTTGTACTGGCGATAGACGGAGACCCCCTTCCGGGTCGGCTCGGCCACCAGGAACGTGATGTCGAAGCGGGTGAACATGCCGGAGGCGAAGGAGTCCGAGCCCGCCGTCATGTCCACCACGACGAACTCGTCGCGCCCGTCCACCAGGTGGTTCAGGCACAGCTCCACCGCTCCCGTCTTGGAGTGGTAGCAGGAGACCCCCAGGTCGGCGTCGGTGAAGGGGCCCGTGACCATCAAACGGGCGGCGCCGCCGTCGAGTTCCACCGAGCGCGCGCAGGTGTCGTAGACCGGATTGTTCTCACGTACCCGCAGCAGCCGGGAGCCCGTGCCGGGCGGGGTGGTCTTGATCATCGTGTCGGCGGAGGCGATGCGCGGGTTGCCGCCGCGCAGGTAGTCCTTGATCAGGGGGAGGTGCTCGCCCAGTGCGGGCAGTGCGGCGGCCTCCGCCTCGTCCAGGCCGAGCGCGGGGCCCAGGTGCTGGTTGATGTCCGCGTCGACGGCGACGACGGGCTGGGCGGTGGCCGCGAGGTGGCGGACGAACAGGGAGGACAGGGTGGTCTTTCCGCTGCCGCCCTTCCCCACGAAAGCAATTTTCATGTTCACGAAGAGTAGTCAGGTTGTAGCTGTATGTGGCAGGTGTGCGTGAAGAAGACCACTCCATCGTGGGGCGCGCCACCGGAATGGCTACTGTCGTACTCATGAGTACGACAGGTGCGACCGCCGATCCGCTCGCGGCCCTGGGCACGCTGCCCGGAGTGGCCGAGTCCGTCGAGTCCATGCGCAAGGCCGTGGACCGGGTCTATGGGCATCGGGTCATGCGGCGCCGCAGCAACGAGATCACCGCCGAGGCCGCACTGCGCGGGGCGCGTGGCTCCGCCGCGCTGTCCGGGGCCGACTGGGCACTCGAAGAGGTCCGTCGGCGCACCGACTTCAGTGGTGATGAGGAGGCCCGGACGATGGGCGCGGCCCTCCGGTTGTCCGCCGAGGCGGGCCAACTGCTGTCCATCTGGCGGCAGTCGCCCCTCAGGGTGCTCGCCCGGCTGCACCTGGTGGCCGCCGCGAGCAAGGAGGGCGATGTCGGACGGCCGCGCCAGGAGGGCGAGCCGGTCGACGAGCCGCTCGTCGAACTGCCGCTGCCCGGTGCGGCCGAGGTCTCGGGGCGTCTGGACGGGCTCTCGGAGCTGATCATCGCGGGCGGTTCGGCGCCGGCGCTGGTGACGGCCGCCGTCGTGCACGGCGAGCTGCTCGCGCTGCGCCCCTTCACCTCCCGCAACGGACTCGTCGCGCGCACGGCCGAGCGGATCGTCCTCATCGGCAGCGGCCTCGACCCGAAGTCCGTGTGCCCGGCGGAGGTCGGCCACGCCGAGCTCGGGCGCGCGGCCTATCTGGCGGCGCTGGACGGCTATGTCTCCGGCACTCCGGAGGGCATGGCCGCGTGGATCAAGCACTGCGGGCGCGCCGTCGAACTGGGGGCGCGCGAGTCGACGGCGGTGTGCGAGGCGCTGCAGCGCGGAGCCGCCTGACACGGGAAAACGGCCCCCTGTGGAGGGGGCCGTTACGGGTTGCGGCGGTACGAGGATTCGTACCGCCGCTGGCATGTTCCACCGGGTTACCAAGCGTCCTCGAAATATTGCCCATCAGGTCGGGAACATTGCCCGTCGCCTGGTGCGGCTGGCCCGTAATCGACGGGTCGACGTCGCGTGGGTGCCCGGTGTTCATGCGCGGTCCGTGGGGCCAAATGCGTTATTAAGGTGATCCTTTCGGATGTCCTTGGTCTCGCGGGCCGTTGAGTCCTTTGTACTCCCGCGCCGGAGGAAGTGGAACCCCTTGCCGCGCTTCTTTACTTTTGCGCCCAAAGGGTCATTAACCGGCTTAAAAGGTCGCTGCCTTGCGTCGGCTCGCGTACCAGACGAGTCCCGCCGTGGCCGCCGCGGCACCCACGGCCGCCGCCACCACGAGCGCTGGGCGGGGCGGCACGGAGAGTGTGGGCAGCCGCTGCTTGAGCCGGACCGGGCGGTTGAAGTCCAGAATCGGCCACCCGCGCGCGAGTGCCTCGCGGCGCAGCGTGCGGTCCGGGTTCACAGCATGGGGATGGCCCACGGACTGGAGCATCGGCACATCGGTCGCCGAGTCGCTGTAGGCGTAGCAGCGGTCGAGGTCGTAGCCCTCGGACTGGGCCAACTCCTTGACGGCCTCGGCCTTCGTCGGGCCGTAGGCGTAGTACTCCACCTCGCCCGTGAAGCAGCCGTCGTCGCCCACCACCATGCGGGTCGCCACCACCCGGTCCGCGCCCAGGAGTTCACCGATCGGCTCGACCACCTCGGCGCCCGACGTGGACACGATCACGACATCGCGGCCGGCGCGGTGGTGCTCCTCGATGAGGGAGGCCGCCTCGTCGTAGATGATCGGGTCGATCAGGTCGTGCAGGGTCTCGGCGACGATCTCCTTCACCTGCTGGACGTTCCAGCCGCGGCAGAGTGCGGACAGGTACTTGCGCATCCGCTCCATCTGGTCGTGGTCGGCGCCGCCGGCGAGGAAGACGAACTGCGCATAGGCGGTACGCAGCGCGGCCCTGCGGTTGATCAGTCCGCCTTGGTAGAAGGACTTGCCGAAGGTGAGCGTGCTCGACTTCGCAATGACCGTCTTGTCCAGGTCAAAGAAGGCTGCTGTGCGGGGCAAGGAGTGGTTTTCCACAACCCAGAGCATAGGCGCAGCCCATTCGGCGTAAGGTGTGGCGCGTGGGTTTGCCTGAGAGGGCTCTCGGGTACACCATGGAAGTCACGGATCGTTCGCGACCGTGCTAACGCGGTCCGGCTCCTCCCCCCCCCGAGTCGGCCGTGAAGGCGACCCCCACTCTCCCCCCCGGTGGGGGTCGTCGCATGTCCGGACCCGTTTTCCCTTCCTGTGTGTGGCCGTGAGGCGATCCCGAGGTGGCTGAGGCCGCCTTTTTTCATGCCCAGAGCCCGTCACTGTGCGTAGCTGTGGGGCTGCGCTGCGGAACTCGCACAGAGGCCAGTACGGGGGTCACCGGTATGGGTGACGGCGATATTCACAGGCCCTGCGTTGTCCACAGTTTTCGACCAAGATCCACACGATTTCCGTGATGCCCGCACCGTGATTCCAACGCATCCTCGCTCGCGGCGAGTTCATGGCCGGTTCCGTTTGTCGGACGCGTTCGGCCGGTTTCTGTCGGCCGTGCATATGGAGGCCGATCGCCGGTTCTTCGCACGTTTGGGAATCGCGGGACCGCAGGGGCCACGCGAGAGACACATCGATGGGGGATGGAAAGAATGGCCGGAACTGTCACACACGATCCGCCACCCGCCGCCGGCGGCCGACAGGGCGGACCACTGATCGTCACCGAGGACGCCGAACTCCTCGACGACCTGCTGCGCCTGTGCGCGGCGGCCGGCGCGACACCCGAGGTCCATCCCGGGGTCCCAAAGCACCGCGGCGGCTGGGAGACGGCGCCGCTCGTCCTGGTCGGCGACGACGCCGCACGACGGGTGCGCGGGGCCGCCCGTCGGCACGGGGTGGTACTGGTCGGCCGGGACCAGGACGACTCCGGGGTCTGGCGGCGGGCCGTCGAGATCGGCGCCGACCACGTCCTGATGCTGCCCGACGGCGAGCAGTGGCTCGTCGACCGCATCGCCGACGTGGCCGAGGGCGTCGGTCGCCCCGCGCTCACCGTCGGGGTCATCGGGGGCCGCGGCGGGGCCGGAGCGTCCACGCTCGCGTGCGCCCTCGCCGTCACCTCCGCGCGGGAGGGACTGCGCACCCTCCTGGTGGACGCGGATCCCCTCGGCGGCGGACTCGACGTACTCCTCGGCGGAGAGAGCGCGGAAGGCCTGCGCTGGCCCGCGTTCGCCGCCTCGCGCGGCCGGGTCGGCGGCGGCGCCCTGGAGGAGTCACTCCCCGAACTCCACTCGCTCCGGGTGCTCAGCTGGGACCGCGGCGACTGCGTCGCCATCCCGCCGCAGGCCGTCCGCGCGGTGCTCGCGGCGGCCAGAAGGCGCGGCGGCACGGTCGTGGTCGACCTGCCGCGCCGCATCGACGACGGCGTCGCCGAGGCCCTCGCCCAACTCGACCTGGGCCTCCTGGTGGTCCCCGCCGAGCTGCGCGCCGTCGCCGCGGCCGGCCGGGTGGCGTCCGCCGTCGGCATGGTCCTGCGCGATCTGCGCGTGGCCGTCCGCGGGCCGTACGCCCCCGGCCTCGACGACCGGGAGGTGGCCCGTCTGCTCGGACTGCCACTGGCGGGCGAAGTGCCGCTCGAATCGGGCCTGTTGCGACCCCACGAGGCCAAGGCGCCGCCGGGGGCGGCCGGACGGGGGCCACTGGCGCGGTTCTGCCGGGAGTTCTGGGAGCGGGCGCTGGTCGAGGCGGGTGGCGCATGAGCGGGCTGGTGGGGAGTGGCCTCGGCCCGGCGCCGGGCATGCCCGGCGGGATGCTCGACGGTGTGCGGCGGTGGCTGGCCGAGAGCGGGGGTGAGCCGACGCCCGCGCGGGTGGCGCAGGCGCTGCGGGAGCAGGGGCGGGTGCTGGGGGACGCCGAAGTGCTGGGCGCGGCCGAGCAGTTGCGGTCCGAGCTGGTCGGCAGTGGGCCACTGGAGTCCCTGCTCGCCGATCCTTCGGTGACCGACGTCCTCGTGTCGGCCCCGGACCGGGTGTGGGTCGACCGGGGCGGCGGCCTGGAACTGACCGCCGTCACCTTCCCGGACGCGGCGGCCGTACGACGCCTCGCGCAGCGCCTGGCCGCGGTGGCCGGACGCCGGCTGGACGACGCACGGCCCTGGGCCGACGCCCGGCTGCCCGACGGGACACGCCTGCACGCCGTGCTGCCCCCGGTCGCCGTCGGCTGCACCTGTCTGTCGCTCCGTGTCGTACGACCGCGCGCGTTCACGCTCGGCGAGCTGGTCGCGGCGGGCACGGTCCCGCCGGGCGGCGACCGGATCCTGCGGGCCGTGATCGAGGCCCGGCTGTCCTTCCTGATCAGCGGCGGCACCGGAAGCGGCAAGACGACGCTCCTGAGCGCGCTGCTCGGGCTGGTGGGGCCCGGTGAGCGGATCGTGCTCGCCGAGGACTCCGCGGAGCTGAAGCCGGACCATCCGCACGTCGTACGGCTGGAGAGCAGACCCGCCAACCAGGAGGGCGCCGGCCTCGTCACGCTCCAGGACCTGGTTCGCCAGGCCCTCCGGATGCGGCCGGACCGGCTCGTCGTCGGCGAGGTCCGCGGCCCCGAGGTGGTCCATTTGCTCGCCGCGCTCAACACGGGCCACGAGGGCGGTTGCGGAACCGTGCACGCGAACGCCGCGGCCGATGTCCCCGCCCGCCTGGAGGCCCTGGGCACGGCCGCGGGCCTCGACCGGGCCGCCCTGCACAGCCAGTTGGCGGCGGCGCTGTCGGTGGTCCTGCACCTCGTACGGGACCGGGCCGGGCGGCGCCGGATCGCCGAGGTCCATGTCCTGGAGCGGGACCCGTCGGGTCTGGTGTGCACGGTACCGGCGCTGCGGTGGGGCGCGGAGGCGTTCGCGTACGAGCGGGGGTGGGAGCGGTTGCGGGAGTTGATTCGGGGTGGGGGCGAAGGGGGTCGGGGGCTTGCGGGGCCGACTACGGCGAGCGGGAGTGGTGATGGACATGGGAACGGGTGAGATGTCGGTCGGGGCGGCCGCGGTGTGCGTGGGGGCCCTGGTCTGGCTGATGGGTGGGCGGCAGTCCGGGGCGCGGCGGGCGCAGTTGCTCTTCGCGGACGGTGGGGTGGTGGGCGTCGGGCCGCCCTCGTGGGAGCGGGCCGCCGGTGAACTGCGGCGGATCCGGGGCCGGTTGCGAGCCGAGTGGTGGTCGCTGGGCGTCGGACTGGTGGTGGCGGTACTGGGGGCTTCGGTGGTTCCGGTCGTCGCGGGGGCGGTCGGAGTGCCGTTGCTACGGCGGGTGCGGCTGGCCGGGGAGGCCCGGCGGGCGCGGGAGTCGTGCGGGGACGCGGTGATCGCGCTGTGCTCGACGCTCGCCGGGGAGGTGCGCGCCGGGCGACAGCCGGGGGAGGCGTTGCTGCGGGCCGCGCTCGACTCCGGCGGGCTCGGGGAGGCGCAGGCCGCGGTGTTGGCGGCGGCGCGGTTCGGCGGGGACGTGCCGGGTGCGCTCACCTCGGCGGCCCGACAGCCGGGCGCGGACGGTCTGTTGGGGCTCGCCGCGTGCTGGCGGGTGGCCGTGGACCAGGGGGCCGGACTCGCCGCGGGACTCGACCGGCTCGAAGGGGCGTTGCGCGCGGACCGGGACCAACGGGCCGATCTGCGCGCCCAGTTGGCCGGCGCCAGGGCCACCGCCGTGATGCTCTCCGGACTGCCGGTGCTCGGCCTGCTGCTCGGCGCGGCGATGGGCGCCGATCCGCTGCGGGTGCTGCTGCACAGCGGGGCGGGGTTGGGGTGCCTGTTGGTCGGGGGGTTGCTGGAGGGCCTGGGGATGTGGTGGGCGCTGCGGATCGTGGGCGGGGTGGAGGCGGCGTGAGCGAGGTCGCCGTGTGTCGGAGCCGGAGAAGGGGGGACCGCGTGAGTGCGGAAGTTGTCCACAGGCTGGGGGTGACCCTGGGGGCGTTGCTGGTCGTGGGGTGGTTGGTGCGGTGGCTGGACGCGCTGCGGCGCGAGCGGCGGGCTCGGCGACGGCTGGCCGGGCTGCTGCCCCGGGAAGCTCGCGAGATGCGGGAGGGCCGGGAGGTTCGCGAAGTCCCGGTCGCCGGGCGGCGGTTCGAGGCTCGGGACGTCGCGCGGCGGTGGTTGCCCGTGGCGGGAGTCGTGGGTGCCGGGTGGGTGTTGGTCGGTGGGGTCGCCGGAGTCGTGGTGGGCGGGGCTGTCGCACTCGGGCTGCGGCGGTGGCGCCGTAGGCAGATGGGCGGCGACAGCGGAGCCGAGCGGGATGCGGCCTCGGCCGCCCGCCAACTCCCGCTCGCCGCCGATCTGCTGGCCGCCTGCATCGCCGCCGGGGCCTCACCGGTGATCGCCGCCCAAGCGGTGGGAGAGGCCCTCGCGGGACCCGTGGGGGAACGGCTGGCGCGGGCGGCGGCGGAGGTACGGCTCGGTGGCGAACCGGCCGACGCCTGGCGGAGGTTGGCCGCGCTCCCGGGCGCCGGCCCGCTGGCGAGGCTGCTCGAACGGGCCGACGAGTCGGGGCTCCCCGCCGCCGGACCGGTCGCACGGCTCGCGGCGGAGGCCCGCGCCGACTGGACCCGCACCGCGACGGCACGGGCCCGGCGGGCGGCCGTCCTGATCACCGCACCGGTGGGGCTGTGCTTCCTGCCCGCGTTCATCGCGGTCGGCGTACTGCCCGTGGTGATCGGGCTCGCGGGCGGGGCGACGGGAAGGGGCGGCGGCTGATCCGACAACCAAGCAACCAAGCAACCAAGCAATCGAGCAGCCAGGCAATCGAGCAACTGAACCGACAGGAACCTCACGGGGGTTGAGATGTACAAGGCAGTGCAGGGAGTACGGGCAGCGGCGGTACGGGTGGTCCGAGCGGTACGGGTACGGGCGCGGCTCGGCGCCGTAGCGCGCCGGGACGCCGGTATGGCCACGGCTGAATACGCGATGGGGCTGGTCGCGGCGGTGGCGTTCGCCGTGGTGCTCTACAAGGTGGTGACCAGCGGAGCGGTCAGCACGGAGCTCCAGGACATCGTGAAGCGGGCCCTCGATGCGAAGGTGTGAACGCCCGCGCGGCGACGGGGGGTTCGTGACGGCCGAGGCGGCCGTGGTCCTGCCCGTGCTGGTGATGTTCGCGATGGCGCTGGTGTGGGGGCTCCTGGTGGTGGCCGCCCAGATCCAGTGCGTGGACGCGGCGCGGTCGGGCGCCCGTGCGGCGGCCCGGCAGGATCCTGCCGACGCGGTCGTCCGGGTGACCCGGGACACGGCACCGCGTGACGCGAGGATCACCGTCTCCCGGGAGGGCGACCAGGTCCATGTGGCCGTGGTCGCGAAGCCACCGATGCTCGGCGGCCTGCCCTTCGAGGTGCGGGAGGAGGCCGTGGCGGTGGCGGAGGAGACGGTGGGCGAGGGGAGGCCGGGGCCGTGAGGTGTCGTATGCCCGCTCTGGGGCGCAGGAGACTCCGGCATCCGGGCCCGGACTCGGACCGTGGGTCCGCCACCGTGTGGAGCCTGGGCGCGATGGCCGTGATGTGTGTCGTGTTCGGGGTCGTGCTCGCCCTGGGGCAGGCCGTCGTGGCCCGGCATCGCGCGGCCGGCGGTGCGGATCTCGCGGCCCTCGCGGCGGCCGACCACTGGGCGGAGGGCGGTGCGGGGGCCTGTGCCCGGGCGGAGCGGGTGGCTCGGGCGCAGGGGACGCGGCTGGTGCGGTGCGCGGTCGTGGGGGAGACGTCGGACGTGACGGCGGCGGCCGGCCTGGGACCGTTCGCGGCGGAGGTCAGGGCACGGGCGGGACCTGCGGGGCCTGTGCCGCCACCGGCGCCCGCACCGTCCCCTGCGATGCCGGTGCCTCCCGCAACAGCTCCGTGAGCAACCGCACCGCCCCCCGCTTGTGCAACGGCTCGTTGCCGTTGCCGCACTTGGGGGACTGGATGCAGGACGGGCAGCCGGCGTCGCACTCGCAGGAGGCGATGGCCTGGAGTGTGGCGGTGAGCCAGGCGCGGGCGGTGTGGAAGGCGCGCTCGGCGAAGCCCGCGCCGCCGGGATGGCCGTCGTAGACGAAGACCGTCGGCAGCAGCGTGTCGGGGTGCAGGGGCACCGAGACTCCGCCGATGTCCCAGCGGTCGCAGGTGGCGAAGAGGGGGAGCATGCCGATCGAGGCGTGTTCGGCGGCGTGCAGGGCGCCGCCGAGGATCTCGGGGTTGATGCGGGCGGCGTCGAGCTGGTCCTCGGTGACCGTCCACCACACCGCGCGGGTGCGGAGCGTACGAGGAGGGAGGTCGAGTTTCGACTCGCCGAGGACTTCGCCGGTGATGACACGTCTGCGGAGGAAGGAGACGACCTGGTTGGTGACTTCGACCGAGCCGTAGCACAAGCGGCCCTGACCCCAGGGGAGTTCGATGTCCGTCTCCAGGACGGAGATCGCCGTGGTGTCGCGGGCGACCGTCGAATAGGGAGGGTTCGCCTCCTCGACCAGTGCGACCGAGTCCTCCAGGTCCAGGGAGCGCACCAGGTATGTGCGGCCCTGGTGGAGGTGGACCGCGCCCTCGTGGACGGTGGTGTGGGAGGCGGCCTCGTCGACCGTGCCCAGCAGGCGGCCCGTGCCGTTCTCGACGACCTGTACCGGGCTTCCGCCCCCGCCGCGGATGTCGGTGAGGTCGGCGGCCCGTTCCCGGCGCGTCCAGTGCCAGGCCTTCGCCCGGCGGCGGAGCAGCTTCGCGGCCTCCAACTGCGGCAGCAGGTCCGCAGTGGCCGGGCCGAAGAGTTCCAAGTCGTCGTCGGTGAGCGGGAGTTCCGACGCCGCCGCGCACAGGTGGGGGGCCAGGACGTACGGGTTGTCCGGGTCCAGGACCGTGGACTCCACCGGCTGGTCGAACAGGGCCTCCGGGTGGTGGACGAGGAAGGTGTCCAGGGGGTCGTCGCGGGCCACCAGGACGGCCAGGGCGCCCTGGCCGGAGCGTCCGGCGCGGCCCGCCTGCTGCCACAGGGAGGCGCGGGTGCCGGGGTAGCCGGCGATCAGGACGGCGTCCAACCCCGAGACGTCGATGCCGAGTTCGAGGGCGGTGGTGGCGGCGAGGCCGAGCAACTCGCCGGAGTGGAGGGCGCGTTCGAGGGCGCGCCGCTCCTCGGGGAGGTAGCCGCCCCGGTAGGCGGCGACCCGCCGGGCCAGTGAACGGTCGACCTCGGCGAGGCGTTCCTGGGCGATCAGGGCGATCAGCTCGGCGCCGCGCCGGGAGCGTACGAAGGCCACCGAGCGGACGCCCTGGACGGTGAGGTCGGTCAGCAGGTCGGCCGTCTCGGCGGTGGCCGAACGGCGGACCGGGGCGCCCTTCTCGCCGTGCAGTTCGGTGAGCGGGGGCTCCCAGAGGGCGAACACCAACTCGCCGCGGGGTGAGGCGTCGTCGGCGACCTCGACCACTGGGAGGCCGGTGAGGCGGCGGGCCGCGACCGAGGGCTCGGCGGCCGTGGCGGAGGCGAGGAGGAAGACGGGGGAGGAGCCGTAGCGGGCGCAGAGGCGGCGCAGGCGGCGCAGCACCTGGGCGACGTGGGAGCCGAAGACGCCCCGGTAGGTGTGGCACTCGTCGATGACCACGTACTTCAGGGACTTCAGGAAGGAGGACCAGCGCGGGTGCGAGGGCAATATGCCGCGGTGGAGCATGTCGGGGTTGGTCAGGACGTAGTTGGCGTACTGGCGTACCCACTCGCGCTCTTCGAACGGAGTGTCGCCGTCGTACACGGCCGGGCGAACGGCATTGCCCAGAGGTTGTGAAAGTTCCTTCACGGAACGGAGCTGGTCGGCCGCCAGGGCCTTCGTGGGGGCCAGGTACAGGGCGGTGGTGCCGCGGCCGTTCGGCGCCTCGGAGCCGTCGAGGAGCGCCGAGAGGACCGGTACCAGATAAGCCAGCGACTTGCCCGAAGCGGTGCCTGTGGCAACGATCACTGACTCGCCGTCGAGGGCGTGCTCGGCGGCCTGTGCCTGGTGGGCCCAGGGGTGTTCGATACCGGCTTCCTGGACGGTGGCGATCACCTCCGCACGAATCCGGTCAGGCCAGACGGCATGGCGGCCCTCACGTGGGGGCAAGTGCTCCGTATGAGTGATGCGCGAAGCCCGGCTCGGTCCGGACGCGAGCCGGTCCAGAACCGTGCCCGGCGAGAGCCCGGACACGGGGTTCGCCGAGGGTCGATCGGATCGCTGATTCTTGGCCATCGGCACCGAGTGTGTCACTGGCGTGACGGACAATGGAGCCAAGGCGTCGTGCACGCCCTGCGGTAAGTGATTGAATGCCATCGCGGCTGGCGAACCGTCCTGGGGGCTCTGCCGAGGTGTCCCATGGGATGACCGCTCGATAGCAAGGTGCTGGAGGATCCGTGGACCTGTCCCTGTCGACCCGTACCGTCGGCGATCGTACGGTCGTCGAGGTCGGTGGCGAAATCGACGTATATACCGCGCCCAAGTTGCGCGAACAGCTGGTCGAGCTGGTGAACGACGGGAGTTTCCACCTCGTCGTCGACATGGAGGGCGTCGACTTTCTCGACTCCACCGGGCTCGGTGTGCTGGTCGGCGGCCTGAAGCGGGTGCGTGCCCACGAGGGCTCGCTGCGCCTGGTCTGCAACCAGGAGCGCATTCTGAAGATCTTCCGTATCACCGGCCTCACCAAGGTGTTCCCGATTCACACCTCGGTCGAGGAAGCGGTGGCGGCCACCGACTGACCGACCGTTCAGGGAGCGGCCAGCGACCGCTCCCCGATCGGCCGTATAGACGACCGGTGGACCGGGCTTTCGGCAGCCCGGCCCTCCGACAGCACGCCCGTAGTCCCGAGGGGGATGCATGGCCACCGTTGAACTCCGCTTCAGCGCGCTGCCCGAGCACGTCAGGACCGCCCGACTGGTGGCGGCAGCGGTGGCGCGGAGGGCCGGAGTGGACGAGGCCGTACTCGACGAGGTGAGACTCGCCGTCGGCGAGGCCTGCACCCGTGCCGTCGGGCTGCACCAGAGCGGCGGAATCACCTCTCCGGTGAAGGTGCTGCTGATCGAGGAGGAGAAGCAGTTCTCCATCGAGGTCGGCGACGAGGCACCACGCTCGGCCCCCGGCGACAAGGCGCCCGGGGCGCTGGGTGAGGATCCGGACGCGGAGACCGAGGAGGACGAGATGGGCCTCGCTGTCATCAGTGGGCTCGTCGACGACGTCGAGGTCACCGCGGGAGAGCACGGCGGATCGATCCGCATGACCTGGCCGACCACACCGCCGGCCGCGCCGCTCTCCTGAGTTCTGAGCCGTTCCGCCCCGATATCATTACCCCGAAGGGCCCTACTGAGTAGGGCCCTTCGGCATGTCCGGCCCCGGGTGGCAGTCGTACAGTGATCACGACAGCGTTTTCGTGAATTCATTCACGATCAATCCACCGACAATTTGATCAAGCGCCAATGCTTTTAAGGCATTACTATGCGAAGGCCAATTCCGTTTGCCGCGCACTGTTTTGATCAGGTTCCGGTACCTACAATCCGTCCACATCTCTTGAGCTCAGCACAGGCGTCAAGGAGGACGAATGGCGGGGCTTTCTACCCCTCAGCAGTTGGACCACCCCACAACCTTCGCAGCCGCAGTCCTGACCCACGACAACCGCATCCTCGTGATGGTGATCGCCGTCGTGGCACTCGCAGCGCTCGTGGTCGCGGGCATCCTGGTCCGCCAGGTACTCGCGGCCGGTGAGGGCACCGACAGCATGAAGAAGATCGCGGCAGCGGTCCAGGAAGGCGCCAACGCCTATCTGGGACGCCAGTTGCGCACGGTCGGCGTATTCGCCGTGATCGTGTTCTTCCTGCTTCTGCTGCTGCCCGCGGACGACTGGAATCAGCGCGCCGGGCGATCGATCTTCTTCCTGATCGGTGCGGCGTTCTCGGCGACCACCGGATATACCGGTATGTGGCTCGCCGTGCGCAGTAATGTCCGTGTCGCCGCGGCGGCCCGGGAAGCGACCCCGGCGGAGGGTGAGCCGGAAAAGGATCTCACCGCCGTCTCGCACAAAGCAATGAAGATCGCTTTCCGCACGGGCGGCGTCGTCGGCATGTTCACGGTGGGGCTCGGTCTGCTCGGCGCCTCCTGCGTGGTGCTGGTGTACGCGGCCAACGCGCCGAAGGTGCTGGAGGGATTCGGCCTCGGCGCGGCCCTCATCGCCATGTTCATGAGGGTCGGCGGCGGCATCTTCACCAAGGCGGCCGACGTCGGCGCCGACCTCGTCGGCAAGGTCGAGAAGGGTATTCCGGAGGACGACCCGCGCAATGCCGCGACCATCGCCGACAACGTGGGCGACAATGTCGGCGACTGCGCTGGTATGGCGGCCGACCTCTTCGAGTCGTACGCCGTCACGCTGGTCGCCGCGCTGATCCTCGGCAAGGCGGCGTTCGGCGACTCCGGGCTCGCCTTCCCGCTGCTCGTGCCGGCGATCGGTGTGATCACCGCCATGATCGGCATCTTCGCGGTGGCGCCACGCCGGGCCGACCGCAGCGGCATGTCCGCGATCAACCGGGGGTTCTTCATCTCCGCGGTGATCTCGCTCGTGCTGGTGGCGGTCGCGGTCTTCGTCTACCTGCCGTCGTCCTACGCCGACCTCGACGGGGTCACCGACGCGGCGATCAAGGTCAAGGACGGCGATCCGCGGATCCTCGCGCTCGTCGCCGTGGCCATCGGCATCGTGCTCGCCGCGCTGATCCAGCAGTTGACCGGCTACTTCACGGAGACGAACCGCCGTCCCGTGATGGACATCGGCAAGACCTCGCTCACCGGTCCGGCCACCGTCATCCTCGCGGGCATCTCGCTGGGTCTCGAATCGGCCGTCTACACCGCCCTGTTGATCGGTCTCGCCGTCTACGGCGCGTTCCTGCTGGGCGGCGCCTCGATCATGCTGGCGCTGTTCGCGGTGGCGCTGGCCGGCACTGGGCTGCTCACCACGGTCGGTGTGATCGTCGCCATGGACACCTTCGGGCCGGTCTCCGACAACGCGCAGGGCATCGCCGAGATGTCCGGCGACGTCGAGGGCGCGGGCGCGCAGGTGCTCACCAACCTGGACGCGGTGGGCAACACCACCAAGGCCATCACCAAGGGCATCGCCATCGCCACCGCCGTCCTGGCGGCGTCGGCGCTCTTCGGGTCGTACCGGGACGCGATCGTCACCGGCGCACACGATGTGGGCGAGAAGGTCTCGGGAGCGGGCGCGCCGCTCAACCTGATGATGGACATCTCCCAGCCCAACAACCTGGTGGGGCTCATCGTCGGCGCCGCGGTCGTCTTCCTCTTCTCGGGGCTCGCGATCAACGCGGTCTCGCGGTCGGCGGGGGCCGTGGTCTACGAGGTGCGGCGGCAGTTCCGCGAGCACCCCGGGATCATGGACTACAGCGAGACACCGGAGTACGGCCGCGTCGTCGACATCTGCACCAAGGACGCGCTGCGCGAACTGGCCACGCCGGGCCTGCTCGCCGTGCTCACCCCGATCGCGGTCGGGTTCACGCTCGGGGTCGGCGCGCTCGGCTCGTTCCTCGCGGGCGCGATCGGCACCGGCACGCTGATGGCGGTCTTCCTCGCGAACTCGGGCGGTGCCTGGGACAACGCGAAGAAACTCGTCGAGGACGGCAACCACGGCGGCAAGGGCAGCGAGGCCCATGCCGCCACGGTGATCGGCGACACGGTCGGCGACCCGTTCAAGGACACCGCCGGTCCGGCGATCAACCCGCTGCTGAAGGTGATGAACCTCGTCGCGCTGCTCATCGCGCCCGCGGTCATCAAGTTCAGCTACGGCGCCGACAAGAACATCGGGGTGCGCATCGCGATCGCGGTGCTCGCGTTCCTGGTGATCGTCGTCGCGGTGTACATCTCCAAGCGGCGCGGGATCGCCGTGGGGGACGAGGGTGATGCCGAACGGACGACCAAGTCGGCGGATCCCGCGGTGGTTTCGTAGGCGGTCCTACGGGGCCCGATTCGGGGGCTCTTGCGAGGTCCCGATCAACCCGATCAAAAGGCGGGCGGGCGGCGCGAGTTGTGGGCGCCGCCCGCCCGTTCTGTGTGTGTTCAGGGCCTCGCCGTGAGCCTTCTCTCGCTTGGCGCAAATGGTCCCAAAAGCTCCCCTATCGGTCCTTGGGTCCGGGGGTGCGGCCTGTGCGGCGTGTATGTTCCGGGGCCGAGAGCCATGGAAGGGACCAATCCGGTGAACAAGAAGCTCGCGGCCGCACTGTCCGGCGGTGCGGTACTGGTACTGGCGCTGTCGGGATGCGGCGGCAGCGGCGACGACACGGACGCCAAGCTGGGCTCCTGGGCCAAGCAGGTCTGCCTCGCCGTACAGCCGCAGGCGAAGAAGATCGAGGCCGCCAACACGGCGATCCAGAAGGAGACCTCGGACAACAGCACCCCGGCACAGGTCCGGCAGACAGACTCGCAGGCCTTCCAGGACATGTCCGACGCCTACAAGGCGATCGGGGCCGCCGTGAACAGCGCCGGCGCGCCGGACGTCGACAACGGCGCGACGAAGCAGCAGAACGCCGTCAAGGAGCTCAACGACATCTCCGCGTCGTACGCCGCCCTGAAGAAGCAGGTCGACGGGCTCGACGTCAAGGACCAGGCGAAGTTCGCGGACGGCCTCAAGGGCATCGCGACCTCGCTGGACAAGCTCAGCAGCAGCGGCAACGACGCCCTGAAGACCCTCGAAGAGGGCGATGTCGGCAAGGCCATGACCAAGCAGGAGGCCTGCAAGTCGGCGTCCGCGTCGGCCTCGTCCGGAACCGCATGACCTCGCCCGGTGAACGGCGCCTCCTGTAGGAGGCGATCTTTCAGTGACTGAAAGATGCCCCGGTACGCGTGCGTGCCGGGGCCTTCGCACGCGCGGGCACGTTGTCGGCCGGAGCGGCCACAATGGGGGCGTGAGTAACTCCACCCCGCCCACGCTGCCCGCAGCCGACCGCCCCGAGGTCGCCGCCCGGCTCCGGGACGCCCTGCTCGGCGCCTCCTTCACCGCCGACGGACTGCTCGACCTGCTCGGCGCCCCCGCGTACGCGGCGCTGGCCCGCAGCGAGACCTTGCCGGCCCTCCGCGCGACCCGGGGCGACACCCCGCTGGAGACCCTGGTCCGCCTGTTCCTGCTCCAGCAGCCCGTCCCGCACGCACGCGTACGGGACGTCCTTCCCGTCGCCGCGTGCGTGGACAGCGGCTGGCTGGCGCCCGTGGGCGGCGACGAGGTCGCCGCGACCGTGGACGTACGGCCCTACGGCGGGCCCGGCGGCGAGGACTGGTTCATCGTGTCCGACCTGGGATGCGCCGTCGGCGGGGCCGGCGGGATCGGCAGCCGGGAGGAAGCCGTCGTCCTCGGGGTGGGCGGCGCGTCCACGACCCTCGCGGGCATCACCGTACGGACGCCGGTGGCCGCGGCGCTCGACCTCGGCACCGGTTCCGGCATCCAGGCCCTGCACGCGGCACAGCACGCCACGCGCGTGACGGCCACCGACGTCAACCCGCGCGCCCTGCACATCACCGCGCTCACCCTGGCGCTGTCCGGCGCACCGGCGGCCGACCTCCGCGAGGGCTCGCTGTTCGACCCGGTCCGCGACGACGAGACGTACGACCTGATCGTCTCGAACCCGCCCTTCGTGATCTCGCCCGGCGCCCGGCTCACCTACCGCGACGGCGGGATGGGCGGGGACGATCTGTGCCGGTCGCTCGTTCAGCGGGCGGGGGATCATCTGCGCGAGGGCGGATTCGCGCAGTTCCTCGCCAACTGGCAGCACGTGGAGGGGGAGGACTGGCAGGACCGGCTCAGGTCGTGGGTGCCGCGCGGGTGCGACGCGTGGATCGTGCAGCGCGAGGTCCAGGACGTCACCCAGTACGCCGAGTTGTGGCTCAGGGACGCCGGCGACCACCGAGGCGACCCGGCCGCGTACGAGGCGCTCTACGACGCGTGGCTCGACGAGTTCGAGGCGCGCAAGGTGAAAGCCGTGGGCTTCGGCTGGATCACGCTGCGCAGGACGGCGTCTGACGCACCCTCCATCACCGTCGAGGAGTGGCCGCACCCGGTCGAGCAGCCGCTCGGCGACACCGTGCGCGCTCATTTCGACCGGGTCGACCGGCTGCGCGCCCTTGACGACGCGGCCCTGCTCGCCGCCCACTTCAGGCTCGCCGACGAGGTCATCCAGGAACAGGTCGGCCTGCCCGGCGCCGAGGACCCCGAGCACGTCGTGCTGCGCCAGCACCGCGGCATGCGCCGGGCCACCAAGGTGGACACGGTCGGCGCGGGCTTCGCCGGCGTCTGCGACGGCAGCCTGAGCGCGGGCCGCATCCTGGATGCGATCGCCCAACTCGTGGGCGAGGACCCGGTGCTGCTCCGCGACCGGACACCGGCGCAGATCCGGCTGTTGGTGGAGCAGGGGTTCCTGGAGTCCACCGACTGACCGCCCGCGGCGGCCGGTTCGCCGATTTTCCGGCCTCGCGCCGCGCCCGCGCCCGTCACGCCTGAGGCCTGTCCGCACCACTGGGCCGCCTGTGTTCCCGCCCGGCGGGATCGGTGGGATTGGTACGGAAAGGCCCTCTTGTCAGTGGCGGGTGCGAGGCTACCTTCGGAGACAGGTTCCACGCGTCCTCGGGGGAGGCGCGCCGTCTCGGGGGAGGCGTGATGGCCGGGGATACGCCGGAGCAGGGTGAGGGCAGGATCGTCAACGGCCGCTACCGGCTGCTGCGCACGCTGGGCGCCGGCGGCATGGGGCGCGTATGGCTCGCGTACGACGAGGAGTTGGCCTGCGAGGTCGCCATCAAGGAGATCTCGCTGCCGGACGTCCCGAGGGACGCGAGCGAGCCCGCGCACCGCATCGCGCGGGCCCGCAGCGAGGCCCGGCACGCCGCCCGGCTGCGCGGCCACCCGCATGTGGCGACAGTGCACGACGTGGTGATCCACGAGGGCCTGCCGTGGATCGTCATGGAGTACGTCCCCGACGGCGTCGACCTCCAGGCGGTCGTCCGGCGCTCCGGCCCGCTGCCGCCCGCGCAGGTCGCCCGCATCGGCCTCGCGGTCCTCGACGCGCTCACCGCCGGGCACCGCATCGGCATCCTGCACCGGGACGTGAAACCGGCCAACATCCTTCTGGCGCCCAACGCTTCGGGCGATCCGTACGCGCGCGTGCTGCTCACCGACTACGGCATCGCGCTCCAGCCCGAGTCCCGCGAACCCCGGCTCACCGCCACCGCAGGCATCCTCGGCACCCCCGGCTATCTCGCCCCCGAGCGGGCCCGCGGCGAGCCGCCCACCCCGGCCGCCGACCTGTTCTCCCTGGGCGCCACGCTGTACGCCGCCGTCGAGGGCCGCGGCCCCTTCGACCGACACGGCGACTACGCGACCCTCACGGCCCTGCTCGGCGAGGAGCCCACGCCCGCCGTCCGCGCGGGCGAACTGGCGCCCGTGCTCCAGGGGTTGCTGGTCAAGGACCCGGTCCTGAGGTCCACACCGGAGACGGCGGCACACGGTCTGGAGCGGGTCGCGCTGTCGGCCGGTCCGGTACCGGGGCACACGCCGGTGCCGGAGGGTTTCGGCCCGGCACCGGGCGGCTGGTCCACCCCCGAACGGCCGCCGGGCAGCGCCGGCTTCGGACCTCCGGGCCATGTCCCTGCCGGACCACAGGGCCAGGTGCAGGGCGGCCCGCCCGGATACGCCGTGGGCGGCGGTCCCTACGGCCCCGGAACGCCGGGTGGCCCCGGGGCCACCCACCAGAGCCCCGCGCCGTACGGTGATCGGCCCGCGGCCGCCCTGGGGGGCTTCACGCCCGCGGGCCGGCTCACGCCGGGCACCCCGAACACCCCGCAGACGCCCGGCGCACCGCCCACCCCCAACACGCCGAACACCCCGGGCGGCCCCGCGTCGCCGTACGCCCCGCAGGGGCAGGCCGGTTCGGGCGGGTCGTACGGCCAGTGGAATCCGTACGCGAACAGCCCCACGATGTCCTACCAGGGGGCCTATCCCGGTGCCCGGCAGGAGCCCTACCAGGGCGGCGCGGTCCCGCCGCCGTACGCGGGCGGTCAGGGGCCGACGTATCCCGGCGGCCCGGGAGCCGTCGGCAGCGGGCCGCCCGGTGGGAGCCGGCGCCGGAAGCCGGTCGCGGTGGTCGTCGCCCTCGTGGCGGCGGTCGCGCTGGTGGTCGCGGGCGGGGTGTGGGCGGTGACCACGCTGACCGGCGGCAAGGACACGGCGGCGACGAAGAAGGCGTCCCCGTCCGTGTCGGCGTCGCCGACGGGCTCCGAGTATCCGTACGGCCAGGAGGTCGGGCTCAAGAAGGCGCTGCAGACCGGCGATTGCGTGCACGCGGTGTGGACCGGGACGGCGTTCCGGTCGCGGCCCAACCTCGGGGTCGTGAGCTGCGCGCACGACGTTCCGGACGGCCAGGTGATGGCGGTCGACACGGCGAGCGACTTCGCCGACGCCCGCGACCACGGGGCCGAGCGGTGCGCGGGCAAGGCGAAGGCGGCGGCCGACTCCCTGGCCGACGCGGACGTCTACGCCCTGACGCCGACACAGGCGGGCTTCGGGGCGGCCGGGGGCGGTACGGCGTGTCTCGTACTCGGCCGTCATGTGCCGATCGGCGGCGAGATAGGGCGCTTCCGGGACACCGGGTCGAACGTGTGGACCACCGAGATGAGCGTCGGCGACTGCTGGCTGTACGTCGACCACAAGACGTACTTCACCGCGACCCTGGCCGACTGCGCCGATCAGCACACGGACCAGGTGATCGGTTTTGTGACGGCTCCGAAGACCATGGCGTTCGAGGAGGCGCTGCAGCAGGGGAACAAGCTGTGCGGCAACAAGTTCGAGTCGACTTGGGCACCCGGATCCGACCGCTCCGTCTACGGGTATCTGTCCGACGAGAACAACTGGAAGGCCGGATTCAACTCGGTCGTGTGCACGGTGGGCCAGGCGGACCACTCGCGGACGACCGGGGCGATATCGTCCTCGGGCACGGCCGCCTGAGGGTTGTGCGCCGCGAATTCACCGGGGGTTGGCCTGCCCGTCGCTCACGGCTGCCAGCCTCCCGGACCGGGGTATCCGGGGCGGGAGGGGACACGCATGGAGAGCGGGCCGGCGATCTTCGCGGGGCTGGTGTTCGCCCTGTTCGGAAGCGCGCTGCTGCTGTGGACCGCGGTCAGGGTGCGGCACCGTGAACCTGTCGCCCAGGGTGTGAACCAGGTCGCATCGGCGACCCTCGCGGGCGTCGTCGCGCTCGTCGCGCTCCTCCTCGGAACCTGGTGCTTCCTGCACGTCTGAGCACCGCACCCGAGCCGGGGCGCCGGTAACCGGGGGATCGCCCTCCGGATCACCCCGGAAAGGCCGGTGGGTACTCCGGGCGGCAGGAATGGCGGTAGTCGGGTTACCGTTCGAGTGGCCGTTGCGGGCTTTTCCCGTTTGACACGGGGGCGGGATGTACCGTCACACTCCGCAGCGTCACCATGACCCGACCCCGGGACCAAGCGGCCCCGCTTGCCCCAGGGGAGGCCCCAGCGTCGACCGGAGAGAAGAGCGAAGTTGTCCCCGACCAGCGAGACCGCACACGGCGGCCGCCGACTCGTCATTGTCGAGTCCCCTGCCAAGGCGAAGACGATCAAGGGCTACCTCGGCCCCGGATATGTCGTCGAGGCGAGCGTCGGGCACATCCGTGACCTTCCCAATGGCGCCGCCGAGGTGCCCGAGAAGTACACCGGCGAGGTCCGCCGCCTCGGCGTGGACGTCGACCACGACTTCGCGCCGATCTATGTGGTCAACGCCGACAAGCGGGCCCAGGTCAAGAAGCTAAAGGACCTCCTCAAGGACTCCGACGAACTCTTCCTCGCCACCGATGAGGACCGCGAGGGCGAGGCCATCGCGTGGCACCTCCTGGAGGTCCTGAAGCCCAAGGTCCCGGTCAAGCGCATGGTGTTCCACGAGATCACCAAGGACGCGATCCGCGCCGCCGTGGCCAACCCGCGCGACCTCAACCAGCCGCTGGTCGACGCACAGGAGACCCGCCGCATCCTCGACCGCCTCTACGGCTACGAGGTCTCGCCGGTCCTGTGGAAGAAGGTCATGCCGCGCCTGTCGGCCGGCCGGGTCCAGTCCGTCGCGACCCGGCTCGTGGTCGAGCGGGAACGCGAGCGCATCGCGTTCCGTTCTGCTGAGTACTGGGACCTGACGGGCACCTTCGCCACCGGCCGGGCCGGTGACGCGAGCGACCCGTCGTCCCTTGTCGCCCGCCTCCAGGCCGTCGACGGCAGGCGGGTCGCGCAGGGCCGTGACTTCGACTCCCTGGGTCAGCTCAAGAGCGAGAACACCCTCCACCTCGACGAGGCGAACGCCCGTGCCCTCGCCGCCGCGCTGGAGAACACCGACTTCGCGGTCCGCTCCGTCGAGTCGAAGCCGTACCGACGCTCGCCGTACGCCCCGTTCCGTACGACGACCCTCCAGCAGGAGGCCAGCCGCAAGCTCGGCTTCGGTGCCAAGGCCACCATGCAGGTCGCGCAGAAGCTGTACGAGAACGGCTACATCACCTACATGCGTACGGACTCCACGACCCTGAGCGAGACGGCCGTCAGCGCCGCCCGCGCCCAGGTGACGCAGCTGTACGGTGCCGACTACCTGCCGGACCGGCCGCGTGTGTACGCCGGGAAGGTCAAGAACGCCCAGGAGGCGCACGAGGCGATCCGCCCCTCGGGTGATCGTTTCCGCACCCCGGCCGAGACCGGCCTGACCGGTGACCAGTTCAAGCTCTACGAGCTGATCTGGAAGCGGACCGTCGCCTCCCAGATGAAGGACGCGGTCGGCAACTCCGTCACCGTGAAGATCGCGGGCACCTCCTCCGACGGCCGGGACGCCGAGTTCAGCGCCTCCGGCAAGACGATCACCTTCCACGGCTTCCTGAAGGCCTACGTGGAGGGCGCCGACGACCCGAACGCCGAGCTGGACGACCGCGAGCGCCGGCTCCCCCAGGTCGCCGAGGGCGACGCGCTCGCCGCCGAGGAGATCACGGTCGACGGGCACGCCACCAAGCCCCCGGCCCGCTACACCGAGGCCAGCCTCGTCAAGGAGCTCGAAGAGCGCGAGATCGGCCGCCCGTCGACGTACGCGTCGATCATCGGCACCATCCTCGACCGCGGCTACGTCTTCAAGAAGGGCACGGCCCTGGTGCCGTCCTTCCTGTCCTTCGCCGTGGTCAACCTCCTGGAGAAGCACTTCGGTCGGCTCGTCGACTACAGCTTCACCGCCAAGATGGAGGACGACCTCGACCGCATCGCCAGCGGCGAGGCACAGGCCGTGCCGTGGCTGCGCCGCTTCTACTTCGGTGAGGGCGAGGCGACGGGCGCCGCCGAGGCCGGCAACGGCGACGGCGACCACCTGGGCGGCCTCAAGGAACTCGTCACCGACCTGGGCGCGATCGACGCCCGCGAGGTGTCGTCCTTCCCGGTCGGCAACGACATCATGCTGCGCGTCGGCCGCTACGGCCCCTACGTGGAGCGCGGCGAGAAGGACTCCGAGAACCACCAGCGCGCCGACGTGCCCGAGGACCTGGCCCCCGACGAGCTGAGCGTCGAGTACGCCGAGGAACTCCTCGCCAAGCCGAGCGGCGACTTCGAGCTGGGCGCCGACCCCGAGTCCGGCCACCAGATCATCGCCCGCGACGGCCGCTACGGCCCGTACGTCACCGAGGTGCTCCCCGAGGGCACCCCGAAGACCGGCAAGAACGCCGTCAAGCCGCGTACGGCCTCGCTGTTCAAGTCGATGACCCCCGACACGGTGACGCTCGCCGAGGCCCTCAAGCTGATGTCGCTGCCGCGCGTCGTCGGCAAGGACGCCGAAGGCGTGGAGATCACCGCGCAGAACGGGCGCTACGGGCCGTACCTGAAGAAGGGCACGGACTCCCGCTCGCTGCAGACCGAGGACCAGCTCTTCACGATCACCCTCGAAGAGGCGCTGGAGATCTACTCCCAGCCCAAGCAGCGCGGCCGGGCCGCCGCCAAGCCGCCGCTGAAGGAACTGGGCGTGGACCCGGTCAGCGAGAAGCCCGTCGTCGTCAAGGACGGCCGCTTCGGGCCGTACGTCACCGACGGCGAGACCAACGCGACCCTCCGGTCCGGCGACAGCGTCGAGGAGATCACCCCGGAGCGCGGCTACGAGCTGCTCGCCGAGAAGCGGGCCAAGTCGCCCGCCAAGAAGACGGCGAAGAAGGCCCCGGCGAAGAAGACGGCGGCCAAGAAGGCGCCCGCGAAGAAGACGACGACGGCCAAGAAGGCCGTCGCCAAGACGACCACGGCCGCCAAGAGGACGACCACGGCCGCGAAGACGGCGACGGCCAAGAAGACGGCCACCTCCAAGGTGACGTCCGAGGACTGACCCGAGGAGGAGCGCACGCTTCCTCCACCGCAAGGTCGTGAGACGAACGCCCCGGCATCACTTTGGTGTCGGGGCGTGCGCAGGTCCGGGCGGGCGCGGCTTGATGTCGGCGGCTGCCGATAGGCTGAAAGCATGACGCCAGCCGAGCAGCCAACGGCCCACCAGCCGGCCCCCGACGACGCCCTTGTCGCGGACTCCCGCGAGCGTGCCGTCCGCGCCCTGCTGCGCCAGCCACAGCTCAAGCGGTTGTGGAGCGCGCAGTTCGTGTCGGGTGTCGGTGACATCCTCGCCCTGCTGGTCCTGGTCGTGCTCGCCCTCCAATCGGCGATCGCCCAGGGCTCGTTCGGCGGCGGCTATCGGGGTGTGGCGTTCGCGGTGGCGGCCGTCTTCGGGGCACGCATCCTGGCGACGCTGCTCTTCGGGGCGGTGCTCCTCGGCCCGCTCACCTCGCTCACCTCGCAGGACGGACCCCTCGACCGGCGCTGGACCATGGTCGGCGCGGACGGTCTGCGGACCGCGCTGCTCATCGTCGCCCCGCTGTGGATCGACTGGACCCCGGACAACGCACTGGCCGTGCTCCTGGTGACCGCCTTCGTCGTCGGAGTCGCCGAGCGCTTCTGGACGGTGTGCCGCGAGAGCGCGGCGCCCGCCCTGCTGCCGGCCCCGCCCCTGGAGGGCGCCACGGTCCGGCCACTGCCCGACCACATGGACGCCCTGCGACGGCTGTCGCTGCGCACGAGCTTCGTGGCGATCCCGCTCGCCGCCGCCGCCCTCGTCGTGGCCGCGCTGCTCAACAACCTGCTGGGCACGGGCGTCGCCTGGTTCGCCCAGCACCAGGCGGCGCTCGGTTCGTACGTCGCCGCCGGACTGTTCGCCGCGTCCCTCTCCGTGCTGACCGCCCTGGAAGTACCCGGTACCCGTACCCCACGCGCGCGCTCGCCGCTCGAAGGACTGCGCCGCCCCAGGACGGGCAACGGCATCGACAAGGGCCGTACGGGCGCGATCGCGCTGCTTGTGGTCGCCTGCGCGGCCGTCGCCGGGGCGATCTCCGCCGCCGTCTCCGTGTCCGTGCTCCAGGCCAAGGACCTCCATGGCGGCCCGGTGACCTTCGGGCTGCTGGTGCTCGGGCTGACCGGCGGGGTCGTGCTCGGCATCCGTACGGCGCCCGCCCTGCTGCCCACGCTGTCCCGGCGCCGCCTGCTGACGCTCGCGATCGCCTTCACCGGCATCGCGCTGCTCGCCGCGGGCCTGGTCCCGGACCTCACCACCGTGCTGCTGATCGTCGCCCTGGCCGGCATCGGCGCGGGCGTGGCCGCCAACACCGGGCACACCCTCCTCGACCAGGAGGCCGAGGACTACCGCAGGGCACGTACGACCGAGCACCTGCACGCGGTCGTACGGGTCTCCGTGGCGCTCGGCGCGCTGATCGCCCCCCTGGTGGCGGCGCTGATCGGCCCGCACCGCCTGGAGAACGGCAAGTTCGTGTTCGCGCACGGCGGTGCCGCGTTCACGCTGATGCTGGTCGGCGCACTGCTGCTGCCCGTCGCCGCCCTGGTGCTGGCCAAGGTCGACGACCGCTCCGGAGTACCCCTGCGGCACGACCTGCGGGACGCGCTGCTCGGCGGCGACGACCCCGACACCGTGCCCGCGAGCACCGGCTTCTTCATCGCCCTGGAGGGCGGCGACGGCGCCGGGAAGTCAACCCAGGCCGAGGCCCTCGCCGAGTGGATAAGGGGCAAGGGACACGAGGTCGTACTGACCCGCGAGCCCGGGGCGACACCGGTCGGCAAGCGGCTGCGGTCGATCCTGCTCGACGTGTCGTCGGCGGGACTGTCCCACCGCGCGGAGGCCCTGCTGTACGCGGCCGACCGCGCGGAGCACGTCGACACCGTCGTACGGCCCGCCCTGGAGCGCGGCGCGGTCGTCATCTCCGACCGCTACATCGACTCGTCCGTCGCCTACCAGGGCGCGGGCCGCGACCTCTCCCCGACGGAGATCGCCCGCATCAACCGGTGGGCCACCGACGGACTCGTCCCGCACATGACCGTCCTGCTGGACGTCGCCCCGGAGACCGCCCGCGAGCGGTTCACGGAGGCGCCGGACCGGCTGGAGTCGGAGCCGGCCGAGTTCCACGCGCGCGTACGGTCCGGTTTCCTCACGCTGGCCGCCGCCGACCCCGGCCGCTACCTGGTGGTCGACGCCGGCCAGGAGCCCGAGGCCGTCACCACCGTGATCAGGCACCGCCTCGACACGGTCCTGCCGCTCTCCGAGGCCGAGATCAAGGCCCAGGAGGAAGCGCGCAAGGCCGCCGAGGAGGAGGCCCGCCGCAAGGCCGAGGAAGAAGCCGCCCGCAAGGCAGAGGAGGAGCGCCTGGAGCGCGAGCGCCAGGAGCGGCTCGCCCAGCTGCGCGCCGAGGAGGAGGAGCGCAAGCGGCGCGAGCTGGAGGAGGCCCAGCGCCGCGAGGCCGAGCGCCAGGCGGAGGAGGCCCGCCAGCGCGCCGAGGAAGCGCGCAGGCGTGCCGAGGAGGAGAAGGCCCGCCTCCTCGCCGAGGAAGAGGCCCGCGCCGCCGAGGAGGCCCGCCGCAGGGCCGAGGCCGACCGGCTGCGCAAGCAGGCCGAGGAGGAGGCCCGGCTGCGCGCCGAGGCCGAGGAGCGGCGCCGCGAGAAGCAGCGCAAGGCCGAGGCCGCGCTGCTCGCGGCCGAGGAGGCACGCCGCCTGGCGGCGGAGGCTGCGGCCGCCGCGGAGGTGGCCGTACGGCAGCCGGCGGTTCCGGCGGTTCCCGCCGCTCCGGAGACCAGGTCCGAGGCGTCGACCGTGCAGACACCGTTGGTGAAGCCGTCGGGCGTGAGCGCGGGTACCGCTGGGCGATCGGCGGACGACACGGCTGTGCTGCGGCCGGTGGACTCCGGTTCCGGTTCCCGGGACGAGACGGCCGTACTGCGGTCGGTGTCCGCGGACTCCGCGGCGCGCGACTCCGAGGCGACGGCGGAGCTGCCGCAGCCGCCCGCTCCCGAGGGAGCGGCGGACGAGACGGCGGTCCTGCCGCCGGTGTCCGCCGCCGAGGAGACGGCCGTACTGCCGCCCGTGCCGTCCGGTACCGCCGACGAGACCGCCGTGCTGCCGCCGGTCGGTGCGGCGGACGAGACCGCGGTGCTGCCGCCGGTGCGCGGGGAGGATCCGTCGGACCGGGTACCCGAAGGGTTCTTCCGCGACGAGCGTCCGGCCGGGCAGGCCGACCGGACCGAGGACCGCACCCGTGAACTGCCCCAGGTCGACGAGCAGGGCACCCCCCGACGCCGGCCGCGCCCCGACTGGGCCGAGGAGACTCCGCTGGACGACCTCCCCTCACTGGCCGACGAACTGCTGGGCCCGCACGAGGCCGGCGACTTCGACCAGGACGACGACACGGGTCGCGGGCGGGGCCGCGGCCGGGGACGCAGAGGCTGACGGCGGGGGCGCCGTACTCCGCCCCCGCGGCTCTCGTTGACCGCCCCGGCACGCGTTGTCAGTGGTGGCCCGCACAATGGATCGCGTAACCCGAGGCGTGACGAAAGGGCCGGTGACCCATGACCGTGTGGGATGACCTGGTGGGTCAGGAGAAGGTGAGCGAGCAGCTCGACGCCGCCGCTCGGGACGCCGACGCCTTCGTCACCGCGGCGACCAACGGCACGCCCCCGCCGGAGGCGTCGAAGATGACCCACGCCTGGCTGTTCACGGGCCCGCCCGGCGCGGGACGCAACCAGGCGGCGCGGGCCTTCGCCGCCGCGCTCCAGTGCGTGAGCCCCGACCGCGCGCTCGGCGGCAGCCCCGGCTGCGGCTTCTGCGACGGCTGTCATACGGCGCTGATCGGCACCCACGCAGACGTCACCACGGTCGCCGCCGTGGGCACCCAGATCCTCGCCGACGACATGCGGGACACGGTCCGGAAGTCCTTCACCTCGCCGGCGACCGGCCGCTGGCAGATCATCCTCGTCGAGGACGCCGAGCGGCTGAACGAGAAGTCGGCCAACGCCGTCCTCAAGGCCGTGGAGGAACCCGCCCCCCGCACGGTCTGGCTCCTCTGCGCCCCCTCGATCGAGGACGTCCTCCCCACCATCCGCTCCCGCTGCCGACACCTGAACCTGACGACGCCCTCGGTGGACGCCGTGGCCGACATGCTCGTACGCAGGGAGGGCATCGAACCGGCCGTGGCCGCGGCTGCCGCGCGGGCCACCCAGGGCCATGTCGACCGGGCCCGCCGCCTCGCCACGGACCCGGCCGCGCGCGAGCGCCGGGCCACCGTGCTGAAGCTGCCGCTGCGCGTCGACGACGTGGGCGGCTGTCTCAAGGCCGCGCAGGAGCTGGTCGACGCCGCCGCGGAGGACGCCAAGCAGCTGGCCGAGGAGGTGGACGGCAAGGAGACCGAGGAGATGAAGGCGGCGATGGGCGGTGGCCAGGGAAGCCGGATGCCCCGGGGTACGGCGGGCGTGATGAAGGACCTGGAGGACAAGCAGAAGCGCCGGAGAACGCGTACGCAGCGCGACAGTCTCGACCTCGCGCTGACCGACCTCACCGCGTTCTACCGTGACGTACTTGCCCTCCAGTTCGGCTCGCGGGTGGCGATCGCCAACGCGGACACCGAGGACGCCCTGGAGCGGCTGGCCCGCGCCGGTTCCCCGGAGTCCACGCTGCGCCGTATCGACGCGATCGGCGCGTGCAGAGAGGCGCTCGACCGGAATGTGGCACCGCTGCTCGCTGTGGAGGCGATGACCTTGGCGCTCAGAGCGGGCTGATCTTTTGGGTGTGAGGTTGACGACGTAACTCGTCCGGGGTGGATTGTGTACACAGGGCGTTCAATTGGTTGCGCAACGTTACGATCGTCTGATGCACATCAGGCGCTCCCTCCGCCAACCCAGTCGGCCCGGTCGGGCCCGCCGAAGCCCTCGGACCGGCGGCGCGCTGCTCGCCGTGGCCGCGCTCCTCGTGTCCTCGTGTTCCGCGTGCTCCTCGGGGAGTTCGACGACAGCGGCGAGTCCGGCCGCGGCCGTGGTGCTCGCCGCGCTGCCGCAGTCGACGCCGTCCACGCTCACGCGGTACTACGGGCAGAAGCTCAGCTGGCGCACCTGCGGTGTCCCCGGCTTCGAGTGCGCCACGATGAAGGCGCCGCTGGACTACGCCAAGCCCACCACCGGGGACATCCGGCTCGCGGTCGCCCGCAAGAAGGCCACGGGCAAGGGCAAGCCGCTCGGTTCGCTGATGGTGAACCCCGGCGGGCCGGGCGGTTCGGCGGTCGGCTATCTGCAGCAGTACGCGGGGATCGGCTACCCGGCCACGGTCCGCGCCCGCTACGACATGGTCGCGATGGACCCCCGGGGCGTCGCCCGCAGTGAGCCCGTCGAGTGCCTCGACGGCCGGGCCATGGACACGTTCACCCAGACCGACACCACCCCCGACGACAAGCGGGAGACCACCCGGCTCGTCGACGAGTACAAGAAGTTCGCGGAGGGCTGCGGCGCCCACTCGCCCGACGTACTGCGCCATGTCTCCACGGTCGAGGCGGCCCGGGACATGGACATCCTGCGGGCGGTGCTGGGCGACCGGAAGCTGACGTACGTGGGGGCGTCGTACGGGACGTTCCTCGGAGCGACGTACGCGGGCCTCTTCCCCGACCGGGTCGGCCGCGTCGTCCTGGACGGCGCGATGGACCCGTCCCTCCCCGCGCGCCGTATGAACCTCGACCAGACGGCGGGCTTCGAGACGGCGTTCCAGTCCTTCGCGAAGGACTGCGTACGGCAGCCGGACTGCCCGCTCGGCGGCAAGGGCACGACGCCCGCCAAGGTCGGGACCAACCTGAAGGCCTTCTTCCGCAAGCTCGACGCACACCCGATCCCCACCGGCGACGCGGACGGCCGCAAACTCGGCGAGGCGCTCGCCACCACCGGCGTGATCGCGGCGATGTACGACGAGGCGGCCTGGCCGCAGCTGCGCGAGGCGCTGACGTCGGCGATGAAGGAGAACGACGGCGCGGGCCTGCTCGTCCTCTCCGACAGCTACTACGAGCGTGACGCCGACGGCCGCTACTCGAACCTGATGTTCGCCAACGCCGCCGTGAACTGCCTCGACCTCCCGGCCGCGTTCTCGACCACCGACCAGGTCGAGCACGCGCTCCCCTCCTTCGAGAAGGCGTCCCCCGTCTTCGGCGACGGCCTCGCCTGGGCCTCCCTGAACTGCGCGTACTGGCCGGTCAAGGCCACGGGCGAACCGCACCGCATCGAGGCGAAGGGCGCCGCCCCGATCGTGGTCGTCGGCACGACCCGCGACCCGGCGACCCCGTACCGCTGGGCCCAGTCCCTGGCCCGCCAGCTCTCCTCGGCCCGCCTCCTCACGTACGTCGGCGACGGCCACACCGCCTACGGCCGCGGCAGCACATGCATTGACTCCGCGATCGACACATATCTGCTTCGCGGAACCCCGCCGGCGGAGGGAAAGCGCTGCTCGTAGCGTCGGCGCGGCTGCGGGCGGGGGTGCGGCCCGGGGGTGTACGGAGCACCCCCAGAAACTGTGTAGACTTTCCGACGTTGCTGATCGCACCATGGTGCGGACAGCGCGCCGCCTTAGCTCAGATGGCCAGAGCAACGCACTCGTAATGCGTAGGTCTCGGGTTCGAATCCCGAAGGCGGCTCCAAAGTGAACCCCAGGTCAAGTCTTTGACCTGGGGTTTTTTGTTTTCGCTGACCTTGGAATTCGGGCTAAACGGGCATATGCGGTCTATGTATCGTAATGCGTAGGTTCCAGGTTGACGGCCGGTAGCGATTGCGCCCTGCAAGGCTGTGAACTGGCCTTTTGTCGTTCGTTGGCGATCCGTCTCGGCCTGTTCGGAATGGCGTGGTGGCCATTTGGTGGCCAAGCGTGCAGACCGGCTCCTGCTCAGTCGTGCAACTGGGGGCACGCAGGGGAAAGGTTGTTGTGTCGACTCGACAATCGAGTGTTCCAACTGCCACTCGCTTCGTTGCCGGGCACTGCCAGGCTGTCGTCCTGTGCTGCTCAGCGGGTGCGAGTGCGGCCCCGTGGTTCCTGGCGAGCCGTTGCTGGAGCTGGCTGGCTTCTGGTCAACCGCCTTCTCGGCCTCTGCCGGCCCGCCTCCGGCGAAGTCGGGCCAGCGCCTGAATGGTTCGGCGACGATGGTGCCGACACTGGCGCTATGTTCGAGATCCTGCTGGATGCCCAGGCTCGGCCTGCTTTCCGGATTCGGTTCGATGTCGTCGGCCACGCAGTCGTGCTGGTCTGCCGCAATCCCGTCGGCGACGACGGGATCGACCGCCTTCTCGCCTGCCCTGATGGGACAGGTGCGCATGTCTTGGCGTGATTCGACGGAGCCTGGTTTGGGGCGGGACTTGTCTGGTGAGATGCCAAGGCCGCAGCTCCTCATGTGCCGTGAGGGCAGTGGGCGCGTCGCGCAGGCCGGCGCGGGCGGTGATGCCGAGTTTCGGGAGCACGTTGTAGAGGTGTCCGCCGGCCGTGCGGGCGGACAGGCGCAGTCGTTCGCCGATCCCCTTGTTCGTCAGCCCTGAGGCCGCGAGTACGGCGATCTGCAAGTTCCTGTGGAGTGAGCCCGATGTCCGTCGAGCCTGTCTGGCGCCGGGACATGCCGGTCGTTCCCAGTTCGTTCCGGGTGCGCTCGGCCCACGGTGCGGCCCGCAGTCGCTCGAACAGCGCCAGCACGGCGACCAGGTGTACATGCGACTCGACGGTGGCCCGCTCCCGGCGCAGGTGCTCGCCGTAGGCCAGCAGCACCCGCGCACGCTCGAAGGGCCACAGATCCTCGGGCGCCGCCGCGAGAGCACGTTCGAAGTGGGTGTTCGCCACCTCCCCCTCGGACACCAGCCCCTGGGCCCCGGCCACGAGCAGCGCCCAGCGCGAGGAGATCTTCGCGATGTCCATGCGCAGCGTCGCGTCGACGAATTCCCGGGCCTGTTCGATGCGGCCGCACCGAACAGGTCGTAGACCACGAACAGTTGCAACTGCTGGGCGGTACCGCCTTCCACGCCGCGTGGGCTTATTCCGACCGCCTCGGTGTACGCGGTCTCGTAGTCGCCGCGGCCAATGGCGGCGAGCGTCCGCACCCGGTACACGTGCTGCGGCACGATGAAGGCCTGGCGCGGGAGCGACCAGAACAGCATCCACTCCAACGGCTCCTCCGCCACGTTCGGTTGGCCCAGTGCGGCGGCGGCCAAGGCCTTGCTGTACTTCAGGTAACAGACGAACTCCAGGTACCCGTAGGCCTCGACGAGTTCCAGGCCCGCCTCGGCGAAGCGCAGCGTGTCGTCCCAACACCCGGCCAGATAGCTCTCCCCGCACAACAGCATCAGCGGCCACACCACCGGGACCTGCTACTTCACAGCGTCACCGGGGCAGTGGGGAGATTTTCGGGGGTGGGCCGGTGACGGCATACACGGTGGGATTTGCTGCCACTTACTTCGGGCTGGGCCGCACCTGTGAAGGCGTCACAGAATAATAACGATCTTCACTGGAATGCCACCTTTCAAGCCAGTCGCGCTTGACGGACTTCGCCTCACATGTGGGATTTGTTCGACAGGCGCCGCAGGGGAGAGATACAGGAAACTGGTGGAATAGGTTCAGTCGCCACGCGTACGTCAAGAGCCAACAAAGCGCCATGGGTTTACCTTGACGATCTCTTGATTCGTCCCAAGTACCCGCTTCACAAGGGCCTGACATTTGATCTCGTCCACTCGTGCGCAATGAGTGCCACGAGTGGATGTCAGGAGTGGTGATGAGACTCAAGGGGAGACAGGTCCACCCAGCTGTCAAAGGGTGGGCATCCCATGGGGGATTGAGACGGACGGCATGGGTGGTGGCCGCCGTACTCGCGGCGGAGACCGCGCTGGTGTCGTGGGAGACGGGGGCGGCGTTCGCTTCCGACACGGCGGCTACCACGAGCGTGACGGCCGCATCGGACACCTCCAAGTCGGCGGCCTCGTCGGCGGATTCGGTGGCGGCGGCTCTGTTGATGGCGCGGCTTCAGGACCGGAACATCGAGGTGACGTCCGAGCGTACGGCGACCTCGACGACGTACGCCCTGCCGTCCGGGGAGTTGCAGACCTCCACCTACGCTGGGCCAATACGGCAACAGGTGGACGGTAGTTGGAAGGACATCGACACCGATCTGTCGGACACCGGCCCGGCGCTCGAACCCGCGGTCGCGGCGGCGGACATCACGGTCTCCGACGGCGGTGACACCTCGCTGGCGAGCGTGGGCAAGAACGGTACGTCCTTCGGGCTGGACTGGGAGAGCAAACTGCCCGCCCCTGCGGTGAAGGACAACACCGCCTCCTACGCCCTGGGCGACGGCCAGACCCTGTCGGTGACGGCACTGGCCCAGGGCTTCTCGGAGAACCTGCAGCTGGACGCCGCTCCGGCGGACGGCACGTCGTACCGGATCCCGTTGAAGCTCGACGGGTTGAAGCTGTCGATCGCCGACTCCGGCCATCTGTTGCTGAAGGACACCGACGGCAAGCTGGTCGCCGAGGCTCCGGCGCCGATGATGTGGGACTCGTCCAAGGACGAGACCTCGGGTGAGTCCGAGCACCAGGCCAAGGTGGACACCAAGGTCGAGACGGCCGACGACGGTTCCCAGACCCTGGTCCTCACCCCCGACGCGGACTACTTCGACCAGGACCTGACCTACCCGGTCACCGTCGACCCCACTTCCACCCTCGCGGTGACCACGGACACCTGGGTGCAGACCCCGGACTACACCGACTCCCAGGTCTCCTCGACCGAGTTGAAGTCGGGCACGTACGACGCGGGCACGGACGTGGCGCGCTCGTACCTGAAGTTCGACGTGTCGAAGTTCGCCGGCAAGCACATCACCGACACCAACCTCGCCCTGTACTTGTACTACTCCTCGACCTGCTCCACCTCGGGCGCGGGCACGCAGGTACGCCGGATCACCTCCTCCTGGTCGTCCTCGGACGTTACTTGGTCCGCCCAGCCCTCCACCACCACGACCGGTGCGATCACCAACACGGCGGCCAAGGGCTACTCCAGCACCGACTGCCCGGCCGGAACGATGAACTTCGACATCGACGCCATCGTCCAGGCCTGGGCGGACGGTTCCACCAACTACGGCCTTCAGGTGCGCGGCGCGGACGAGAGCGACTCACTGACCTGGCGCCGGTTCCGCTCGGCGAACTACGCCTCCGGCGACAACTCTGTCGAGCCGCACCTGACAGTCACCTACAACTCATACGCCACGACAGGCGCGTTGGCGATCTCGCCGAGCTCGGTGAACGCGTACAGCGGCAAGCGGTACATCACCACCTACACCCCGACCCTCTCCGCGAAGGTCACCGACGTCGACGGCTCGTCGGTCAAGGGGCAGTTCGAGGTCACCAACGACCCCGCCTACAGCAGCGAGAGCGCGTACTCCACGACCTTCACCAGCTCCAGCGTCGCCTCAGGCGGCACAGCCACGTACGCCGTGCCCAGCGCCAGCGCGCTGCCCGCACAGCACATGCGGATGCGGGTGCGGGGCTACGACGGCACCGACTACGGCGCCTGGTCGTCGTACATCTACTTCGTGCCGAACGTCGCCAAGCCGGCAGCGCCCACCGTCACGTGTGACACCTACACGCAGAACGGCTGGACGGCCAAGGCCGACAGCGCGGTGACCTGCACCCTGGACACCTCCTCCAGCGATGGCGCCGGATACTACTGGGGCCTGGACAACAGCAGTCTGGCGAACAAGAAGCTGGACACCGACAACGGCAACGGCGGTGACGCGCTCACCGTCTCCATCGACCCGGCGGACGGCTGGCACACGCTGTACGTCCGCACCGTCGACTCCGGAGGGAACCTTTCTGCAGCCACCACCGCCTACTCCTTCGGCGTAGGCGCGGACGGCGCGGCCATCCTCTCCCCGGCCGCTGGCGACACGACCGCCCGCCGCCTCACCCTGTCGGCGAAGGGCCTGACCACCTACACCGGCGTCACCTGGCAGTACCGGCGTGGCGAGACGGACTCCTGGCACACCGTCCCGGTCGGTGACGTCACCGCCTCCGGCACGGCAGTCTCCGCCTGGCCGGTCGCCGTCACCAGCGGAAGCGCCGCCAAGCTGGTCTGGAACACGGTCTCCTCGCTTTCCGAGGACGGCGTGATCGACCTGCGCGCCGCCTTCACCGACGGCACCACCACCGGGTACTCCCAGACCGTCGAGGTCACCCTCGACCGCGACGCCGGAACCGCCCCGACCGCGCAGGTCGGCCCGGGTGAGGTCAACGAACTCACCGGTGACTACACCCTGTCGGCCACGGACGCCTCGGCCTTCGACGCCGATGTGGAGCGCACGTACTCCTCGCGCGCCAACGACACCGACGACGAGGGCCAGGCGGAGATCTTCGGTCCCGGCTGGACCTCCTCGGTCTCGGCCGAGGCGATTGACTACACCCAGATCCGCAAGACCTCCGGCACCTCCGTCGAGCTGCTGAGCGCGGACGGCTCGTCCGTCGCCTTCACCGCGACGTCGGGCGGCGGCTGGCAGCCGCAAGCCGGTTCGGAGGATCTGACCCTGACCGGCAGCCTGTCCGGCTCGACGTTCACGCTGACCGACACCGACGCCGACACCGCGGTGTTCGCGAAGGCGGCGAGCGCGGCGACGACCTGGACCCTGTCCTCCTCCGCCACCGCCGTGGACAACACCACGGTCACCACCGTCTCCGAGACTGTCACCTCGGGCAGCCAGACCCTGGCCCGTCCCAAGTACGTGATCTCCCCGACCGGCGCCGTCACGGCCGCCACCTGCCAGGCGACGCCGTCCACGAAGGGCTGCCGGGTTCTGGAGTACGTCTACGCAACCAGCACCACCGCCACCAGCTCCGCCCTCGGCGACTACACCGGCCAGGTCAAGTCCATCAAGCTCTGGGCCACCGACCCTGGCGCCTCCGCCGCCACGGCCGAGACCATCACGTCGTACGCGTACGCCTCCGACGGCGAGCTCCGCCAGGTCTGGGACCCGCGTATCAGCCCCGCGCTGAAGACGGAGTACACCTACGACTCCGACGGCCGTGTCAAAACCCTGACCCAGCCGGGCCAGCTGCCCTGGACCTTCACCTACGGCACGGCCGGCTCCGCCCTCACCGCGGGTACCGGGATGCTGCTCAGCGCCTCCCGCTCCGCCCTCGCCGAGGGCAGCGAGAGCACTACGTCCGGCACGGCGGCCACCACCGTCGTCTACGACGTCCCGCTCTCCGGCACCACCGCGCCCTACCAGATGGACACCAGCACGGTCGGCACCTGGGCCCAGGACGAGGCACCCACCGATGCCACCGCCGTCTTCCCGGCCGACAGCGTCCCCACCTCCAGCACCGGCACCGACCTGACATCAACGGCGTACGACCGCGCCACCATCACCTACATCAACGCCAACGGGGAGGAGACCAACACCGCCAAGCCGGGCGGAGCCATCACCACGACCGAGTACGACGAATATGGCAACACGGTCGCCGAACTCACTGCCGCGAACCGCGAGTTGGCGCTCAGCGGCGGCGCCGACGAACTGGCCGAACTGGGCCTGACCGGCCTGTCCACCGCCGACCGCGCCCAGTTGTTGGCCACGGTCTCCGAGTACTCCGCGGACGGGCAGCGCCTCATCGACGAGTACGGCCCGCTCCACGAGGTCACCCTGACCGAGGAACTGACCGGTTCCACCGCTGAGTCCACGTTGGCCGCCGGCACGGTGATCCCGGCTCGGGCGCACACGGCGTACACCTACGACCAGAACAAGCCGTCGGACGCGGCCGTCTCCAACCTGGTCACCTCCAAGGTGACCGGCGCGGCGATCCCCGGCTACGCGACGGACGCCGACACCGCCACGGTGACCACGACCTATGACTGGTCCACCGGCCAGGAGAAGGCCACCGACGGCGCCCAGACGTCGACCACCGTGACCACCTACAATGATGCCGGTCAGGTGGCCACCACCCGCACCGTCGGCTCGTCCGGTTCGGACGCGGACACGCTCGACTACACCTACTTCAGCGCGAGCGCGTCGGGCGCCTGCGCCTCCGCCGTCTGGGACGGCCTGCTCTGCAAGACCGCCCCCGCAGCCGCCATCACCGGCGGCGGCAGCAACCCGACCGAGGCCGTCACCACGATCTACACCTACGACCGCTGGGGCCAGGTCGCGACCAAGGCGGAGACCGCGAACAGCGTGACCCGCACCACCACCAACACGGTGGACGGCGCGGGCCGGGTGACCAAGACGGCCGTCACCGGCGGCACCGGCGAGGACACCCCCACCACGACGTACTCGTACGACGAGGACAACGGGCAGCTCGCCACCCAGACGTCGAACGGCCAAACCATCGCGTACGGCTATGACACGCTCGGGCGGCAGACCTCCTACGGCGACGGCGCGGGCAACACCGCGACCACGGCGTACGACAACCTGGACCGCCCGGTGAAGTCCACCGACTCGGCGCCCTCCACGGTCACTTACGCCTACGGCACCGCGGGCAACCTGAAGACCCTCACCGACTCGGTCGCGGGCACCTTCACCGGCACCTACGACGCCGACGGCACCCTGGTGACACAGACCCTGCCCGGCGACTACACCCTCGCCGTCACCACCGACCCGGCCGGCCAGGAGACAGGCCGCGAGTACACCGCCTCGGACGGCACCACCGTCGCCTCCGACACCGCCGACTACACGGTCACCGGCCGCCAGGCAGGCCACACCCAGACCGCCGGCTCCACCACTCAGACCGACTACACCTACGACACCGTCGGCCGCCTCACCAAGGCAGCCGACACCTCCGGCACCGGCTGCACCACCCGCGCCTACACCTTCGACACGGACAGCAACCGCACGGCTCTGACCACGAGTTCGGACGACTGCGACAGCAGCACCTCCGACACCACGGCCACCAGCACGTCGTACACCTACGACTCGGCCGACCGCCTGGTCAACTCCGGTTACGCGTACGACTCCTTCGGGCGCACCACCACCAGTGGTGACACGACCCTGACGTACTACACGAACGACCTGGTCGCCTCGGAGACCGTCGGCACCAGCCGCAACGCCTGGAACCTGGATGCCGCCGGACGCCTCGCCGTCCAGACCGCCCAGACCCAGGGCACCGACGGCACCTGGACCACGTCGAGCAGCACCACCAACCACTACGGCAACACATCCGACAGCCCCACCTGGACCGTCACCGGCAGCACCGTCAGCCGTGACGTCAAGGATCTGGCCGGCGTCCTGGGGGCCACGACATCCGTGTCCGGTGACACTGTCCTGCAACTCGCCGACATCCACGGCGACGTCATTGTCCAGCAACCTCTGGACGCGACCCAGGCCAGCACGGTCCAGAACTACGACGAATACGGAAACGCACTCGACGAAACCCAGGCCACGGGCTACGGATCGCTCGGCGCGTATCAGCGATCAGGCCAGACGCTCAGTGGCTTCCTGGTTATGGGTGTTCGCCTTTTCGACCCGACGACCGGTCGCTTCATGAGTCGGGACGCCGTCTACGGCGGAAACGCGAACGGCTACGAATACTGCTCCGGGAACCCTGTCACGTGCCTCGACCTCTCGGGTCTGAGCAAGCACAACTACAACGGGCATCACTGGCACTGGTGGGGCTACGAGATCGACATGACTCATCAGCGGGAGGCCAAGCTGGTCAACCATTTCAATGATCGTTCGGCAACGACTGCACTCGTGGGCGTGGCGATAGGCGGCGTTGCCTGGTACACGGGGTACGGAGCCCTTGCCGCCATCCTCGCGGAAGCTGTTGCGGCCTACTATTGGAAGCTCAGTGCGATCCTCCAGACGCACCTGGCGAACCATCCGCACAAGGGCGCGAAGCTCAAGATCAAATTCGGTTATCCCTCTGTCGGCACGGAATGACGAAATGAGTGTGAATCAACTCGTGGACTATGTGGCCTTCGCCATAGGGTGTGCGCTCAGCCTGCTCGGAGGCGTGGTCCTCCTCACCGGTTGGTACCCACCTCGAATCAAGGCTGTCGAGAAACCGCGCTATTTCGGCGTTTGGGCGTTGAGTGTCGGAATATTCTGCATTACTCAACTGCCGGTTCTTCGGAACCGGATTGTCGAGATGGGGGATATCGCGATCAGCGCGCGCATAATGCTGATGGTCATCGCGGCTGTGGCGCTGCTCGCGGGGATCCGGCGGAATCGACCGCAGCGATAGTCCCTGCGCTCCGATGATGTCACCCTGAGGTTGTGGGCCCCTCGATTGAGGGGCCCACAACGCGTTCCTGATCAGTGCCCGGCGGTGAGCGGATATTGTCGCTTCCGCGGCTGCTGCCGTCGCTCTCGATGCTGATCCCTGCAAGGATTCGAAGGCCGAGCGCCTGAGTGTGAATCCTCTGTTGCTTGTAGGGGTGCCACAAACGGTGTGGCGGGTGCATGAGGCGGCAGCGTTCGCGGCCGTGGCGCTTACGGTGGCCGCCCGGTGGCCGGACGCCTTTGGACGGCGTAATACGAGGTAACACAGACCAATCAGCCGCACGTGTTCTGATCAGGCAGAACGTCACGGGGCAGCACGACCGGGCACCACGCAACACGACCGCTCACGGTCTCGTAATGCGTAGGTCTCGGGTTCGAATCCCGAAGGCGGCTCCAGCTGAGACCAGGTCAGATGCACTCTGACCTGGTCTTTTGCGTAGCACTCCTGATGGTTGGTCAGCTTGTGGGGTGGCTGCCGGGGGAGGGGAGTGCAAGGGGTGCGCATCCGGATTTGGTAGTCCAGGCCTGTGAACTGGCCTTTTTCAGTGGGCGGCGAATCCGCTGGACGGGCAGATGCGGTTCCAGACGGTCCCGGCCGGCGGCGGCGAAACCGGGACCTTCGGCGGTCCGGCCGGGACGTTCGGCTGCTGGACATGTGGTGCGGTCGGGACGATGTTTGAGACGTCAACGGCCGTTCCCTGGGGGGCGACGACGTATGTCGTATGAGGAGGGCCTGTGTCGGAGCAGGAATCACGTGACATAACGCTGGCACAGATGATCACCGCGCTGCGTGACTCTCTGGAGACTGCGCAGCGGGACGGCGACAGCAGAGGCGGGCCTCGGTTCCGCGTGGAGGAGATCGAGGTCGAGGCGACCGTGCTGGCCACCCGGGACCTTCATGGTTCGGGGGGTGTGAAGTTCTGGGTCGTCAATGCGGAGACGGGCATAGATCGGGGCCATTGCGCCGTCCAGCGTGTGTTGCTCCGGCTTGGGGTCGATCCGAGCCTTAAGATTTCGCGCCCGTATGTCCAGGGAGCACGCCATGATCTCCCCTGAGTTGCGGCGGACGGCGTTCCTGCGGACGGGTCGGGCACAGTCCTCGGGCTATCTGGTCGCGCCGCGACTGGTGCTCACGGCCGCCCACTGTGTAGGCGAGGTCGCCGAGCCGGTGGAAGTGCGAGTGCCCGAGTCCGGGCCGCATCAGGGACGTCTGCGGGCGAGTCAGCCCGTGTGCTTCCACGTAGTGGCGCGTAGCGAAGGCTTCTCAGGAGCCGGGGACGACGGTTTCGCGTTGCTGAGCACAGAGGAGGACGACCCGTTCGGGCTGAAGACGGCCGAACCGGTGCGGTGGGGGCGGCTGACCGGTACTGACCCACTGCCAGCGGATGTCCTCGGTTTTCCTGAACTGGCCGACGCCGATGGCAAGGCCAATCTGGAACACGCCTACGGAAAGCTGATCCCCTGGACGGGAACGGTGACCGGTGAGGAGAAACCCAGTTGGCACCATGCTTTCCAAGTCGAGAGCGGTACCCCCCTCGTCGGGGTCGGGGGCGGTGCTCTGTGGCGCGGTGCCTCGGGCGCGGCACTGCTCGGGGAGGGGAATCTGCTCGGCCTGCTCGACGAGTGGCACCACAGCGTGGAGGGACGGCTCAAGGTGATCCCCGTTCAACTGCTTGAGGGCCAGAAGGGCATTCTGGACCTGCTGGCGGAGGACGGCGTGGGCCCTGTGGTGTTCGAGCCGATGTGGGTGGGACAGAAAGTGTTGGAACCCGCCTACGACCCGCTGCCCGAGAGTTGGTCGGCGGCAGACCTGCTGCGTGCCCGGTACCAGGTCGTGGACTTCTGCGGGCGTGAGGAGGAGTTGGGCCGGTTGATGGACTGGTGCACAGTCCCGGCCTCCGGGGCCACCAAGCTGTCGGTGCGGCTCCTCGTCGGCGACCCGGCTGTCGGCAAGACCCGGCTGGCCCGTGAGTTCTGTGCTCGGATGGTTGCCCAGGGCTGGGTCGCGGGTCTGCTGGCGCCGCCGGCGAAGGACGTGTCGGGCCTGATGAGGCTGGACGAGAACCGGCTCGTCGTGGTCGACAACTCGGACGGCAAGGTGGGTCAGCTCGACGCCTTGCTGCGTCACCGGGGTGGTTCGGGACGTATCCGGGTGCTGGCACTCGCCCGCCACGAGGGCGAGTGGTGGAGCGCCTTCAGGCGCCGCTACGCCGAACTGGCCGAGGAACATCCGTTCCAGGTCGGGTACCCGGACCCCGGCGCCCGCAAGCGCATCTACCAACAGGCCCGCGCTGCCTTTCTGCTCAAGGAACGCGAAGCCCACGGGGAAGCGGCGGACGTCGTACCGGACGGAGAGGCCTCCGCTGACCTCAGCGATCCGGACTTCGCCAACTGTCTGTTCATCCTCATCCTGGCACTGATCGACGTACGCCGGACCCGGTACCCGGAATGGCGTGGCACACCCCGAACGATCCGGACGACGTCTCGTGCGGAGGCCCTTTACGAGCAGGCCCTCGACCTGGAACGAGAGGACTGGATCAAACACGCGGAGAAGGCGGGCCTGCCGACGGACCCGGTCCTGCTCGACCGGGTGGTGGCTGTGGCCAGCTTGGCGTTCGCCGGCGGCGACACCGAGGGCCATCAAGAGAGCGAGGCCGCGCGCCTGCTGCGCTTGGTGCCCGACCTGGGGGACGCCACCGAACAGACCCGCCGCCGCTTCGTACGCTTCTTCCAGGAGCGGATCTCCGGGTACGGCGCGCTGCGCGCCCTGCGACCGATGCGGCTGGCCCAGCACCTCGTGTCAAAGATGGTCTGTGACTTCCCGGAACTGATCTCCCGGTTGCTCGATCTGGATCCGGACCGCTCGCCCGACGACGCGGCCCAGCAGGCGTTGTCCACCCTGCGGACGATGAACTACGCGGTCTTCGGCGAGGAGACGCACCAGTCGCCGGACACTGTGCTCTACCGGGCGCTGCACGATGCGCTCCAGGAGCACGCGCCCGCCCTGATCAGGTTGGTCAGGAAGGCTCTGGAGACCACGGACAATCCGACCGGAAGATCCCTCGCGGCCGCCCTGGAGACGGTCTTTCAGCAGCTCCCCGCGGAGCGGCTCGCGGCCGAGGCCGCCAAGGAACTGGAGGAAGCCTGCCCAGACGCACTGCAGGCCATGACTATCGTCCTGCGCAGCAAGGCGCTGGAGTTCTACACCGCCGCGGCACCGCACAGCCGTGAGACACGGTTCAACCTGGGCACCGAGAACCGGCTTCTGTCCAGAGTGCTGGCCGACGCCGGCCAGCGGCGCAAGGCGCACAACCACGCCTGGCAGGCGGTCCAGTGGTTCAATGCGCTGGCACGTTCCGACGACTCGCACGAGTGCCTGTTGAACAAGGCTCATGCGCTGAGCAACCTCGGAGTGCGCAACTACGAGGTCGGGCGGTTCACCGAGTCGCTGGATTCTGCCCGTGAGGCCGTCCAGGCCTATGAGCAGTTGCGGCACGATCGCCCCGACCGCACCCACAACCGGTACCTCAGTCAGGCCATGTGCAACCTGTCGAACTCGCTGGCGCGTCTCGGCCGGTGGCGTGAGGCTCTTCAGTACGCCGTCGACGCCCTGGACCTGGTGACGGACGATCTGCCGCCCGAATCCGCCGGACCTCCGCTGCATTCCTGGGAGATCACCGAGGCGAAGGCCATAGCCCTACGTGTGCTGGCCCGTCGTCAGGGCGATGTCCAGAAGTTCGACGAAGCGGTCCGGTCGGCTGTCGGGGCCCGGGATCTCTTCCATGGCCTGATCAAGGAGCGTAGTGGTCGATGGGACCGTGACTATGCTCTAGCGCTGGTCGTACTCGGCCGTCGCTATACCGACGCCGGGCAGTGGGACGAGGGCATCAGGACCCTGTCCCAGGCTCTGCAGATGTACGAGGAACTGGAACACCAGTATCAGGAGGCCGAGCGCCCCCAGCACGCCGACGCGCTGCGCGATCTGGCCACCGCCCATCTAGGCAAAGCTCTGGCGCGTGGTCCGAGCAAGCGGACTCTCAACCCCGGGATCCGGAGGGCCGAACAGGCGCTCCGGCAGCACGACTTGATGGCCCCCGAGGAAAGGAACGCCCGCCGCGAGAGCAAGTCGCGGATCTTGTGTGTGCTGGCTGAACTGGAGCTGACCGGGAGCAAGCCCAAACAGGCCTGTGAGCACGCCCGTGAGGCACTGGCCATCCTGGACAAGTACGTTCCGGAGACCACGTGGCTGGACAAGTACCGGACCGCAATCCTGGCTTCGGTGTACGGTGCCACACTGGCCGCGTGTGGCGATCCGTCAGGAGCGGCCGCTCAGCACCGGCGGGCCAACGACCTTTGCGAGTATCTGCGTGAGGAAGAATCCGACCGGAAGATGGTTGAACTCGAGACGATGTTGGCTGAGCTTGAACAACGAATCGGCGTCCCTCACGCCCACTCCCGTGAGCCGTCCTGACGGCGTGTTTCAGTTGACTGCCGAAACTCACGTTTGGAAACCGTCGACGCTCTTGTGGATCTGCATGGGGGATCGTACGGGTCAGATCTTGATGACGCGGACGTCGGGGCCGCACAGCAAGAGGAGGTCCTCGGGGTCCGACGTCAGGATGGTCACGGGTGAGGGGGAGGCCATCGCGGTGGCGGCCACGATGGCGTCGAGGGCGTATTTGTGGCCGTGCAGGCCGGCTGCGGCGAGGAGTTTGCTGGCGTGGCGGGCGATGACTTCGGTGGGCGGGATGATGTTGACGCGAGAGACGGCGTAGTCGAAGCGGGCCTGGTTGGTCTTGGGGTCGCGGGCTTCGACGGGGGTAACGGAGCTGGTGATGACGCGGATGTCCTCGGCCTCGGCTGCGGCCAGCCATTCGGTGAGCTCGGGTGTGCGGCGTACGAGTTTGGACAGGCCTTCGCAGTCCAGGACGAGGGTGCCGCTCACGCGGCGTCCGCCGAGCCGGCTGCGTTGCCGCGCAGGAGTGCCCGCTTGGCCTCGATCGCTGCCTGATCCACCGGCCCGTGCTCGGTCTCCGCGTCCTCGATGAGTTCGCGCAGCCGGTCCCGCTCGAGTTGGCGCTGGATGAGGGCTTCGACGTAGGCGGACATGCCGCGCTTGCCGGTGCGGGCTTTGAGGGCGGCGATGGTGCCTTCGTGGAGGGAGACGGAGACCGGGCGGACGGGGCCTTCGCCGGGAACAGGGTCGGGAGAAGTCGCCATGGAGCCACTTTAACAAAACTTTTGTTATTGGGTGGGCGATTCTGCGGCTTCAAGGCCTGCCTGGAGGCAGATGGCGGATTGTCTCGCGGGGTGCAGATCTTCTGTGATCACCAAGCGTGAAGACGCATCCCGTGGGCTGACGCGTGAGGAACTGCTCGCGCTGCCTGTGGCCGTGGACCTGGAGACGGCGAACCGTGCGCCGTCCCTCAGCCGGACCACGGGGTACGAGCTCGCCAAGCGTGGCCCGTATCCGTGCACGGTCCTGCGTCTGGGCAACGCCCACCGAGTCGTCACAGCCGACCTGCTCAAGCTGCTCCAAATCGACATACCGGAGCCCGCAGGCATTGAAGTGCTGACGGCTGCGACACCCAAGACGGACATGGGCCGTCCCTCGTCGAGCTGCTGTTGCTGCTGCTGTGCTCATCGGCGTGAAGAATGCGGGCGAGGGGTCTGCGAATGACGGCGATCATCTCGTATGTGCGATCTCGACAAGCTGTGCCAGCGTGGTGCTAACGAGGAGTTGCTCAGGGCGGAGGTCTCATCTCGCCGAGGGGTGGGGAGCGCAAGGGGAGCGCGGACGCCTGTGGACAGTGCAGCACGGCATACGAGCAGGAGGACCATGATCGTCGCTCTGATCTGCAAAAACAGGATCTGATGCGACCATGAGGCACACTCCATCACGATCTCTGTCGCCCTCGTAATGCGTAGGTCTCGGGTTTGAATCCCGAAGGCGGCTCCATGGGAAACCGCAAGTCATTCCTCTGACTTGCGGTTTCTTCGTTTTCTTGGCCTTGAAATGTGTGGGCATGGCGCTTCCGCCGCCCGTGCATGGAATGTGTAGGTCGGAGGTTCACTGTCTGGCGTCGGTAATGCGGAGCCGGGGCCGAGTGCCGGTCCTGACCTGAGGTGTCCTGGAAAGTAGCTGATGTGTGAGTCAGCATGGGCTGCGCGCGGGGTGGCCAAGGGGTGGCCATCCGTGCAGCGGTGGTGCAGGGAAAGAGGCTGCGGGGTCGCTGGCGAAGGCCGAATCGCGCGCCGTGGTTGTGGCTGTCCTGCAAGGTGGAGTTCGAGCACATCGCGTCCTGGGCGCCGCCCCATTAGGCGGCGCAACGAGCCCCGCCGCCCTTCTGGTGGCGTCACCCACCTCTCCCGGCACCTGCGGGTCGAGCTGGGTGCGAAGAAGGTGCGTGTCTCGGCGATCGAGCCCGGCATCGTCGGTATCGAGCTGCAGAGCCACGTCAGGGACGAAGGCGCTCGTGCCTGGCTGGAGGGATCGAAGGAAGCCATGGAGTGGCTCGCGCCCGAGGACATCGCGCGGACCGTCGGGTTCGTCGCGTCCCTCCCGCCGAGGGCCAACCGCCAGCAGGTCACCATCATGCCGACCGCCCAGGCCAGTTGACCATTCCCTGCCGGCCTGCCCCGGCCCGGGGTGGTCCTGGGCCTCCGCGCCTGGTCGCGCGGTGCCGGCACCCGCGTACGGCCTCGCCGATGAACCATTGCTGTCCGGCGATCTGGACCTGCCGAGGGTCGAGGTCCGACGCCGTCAACTGGTTTCGTTCAGTGTCTCGTCCGGATCGGTGAGCGCCGCCGGCCCGGTCGGGCCGGCGGCGCTCACCGAGTTCTTCGCCTGCATCGAGACCTTCCGCGACCGCAGGCGTCTACGGATGCAACCCAGCTGGGGCTATCAGCTTCACGCTACCGAGGTTGGTCGGTCGCGGTGGGCGCGGGTGCGGGGTGTGGCTGCGATCGGCTTTCGGCGCGGGTCTTGAGGGCCTGGTTGAGGGCGGCGAAGTTCTGCCGGGTGGCGGAGATGGTCTTGGCGGTGAAGGGGACCAGAAGGCCGGAGAACTTCTCGGTTTGCAGGAGCTCGGTGCCGCCGGTCGCGGTGGTGGTGAGCGTGAAGCGGTGCTCGCCGTCGAAGATGCCGGGCAGGACGAAGTGGCCGATCCAGCGCAGCTCCACGCCGGGGTCGGCAGCCAGGACGCGTGGGCGGAACGTCATCGGCTTCCCGTCGGCGGGGAACATCTTCAGCGTGAGCCGCTGACCGACTGTGACGTGGCCGGACGCCTCGCGGATGAAGGGATTCCAGTCCGAGTAGGCGGCCAGGTCAGTGAGCACTTCCCAGACCTCCGCGGCCGGAGCGTTGATCTCGATCGAGTGGGAGATCGTCTTCATCGTGGGCCTTCCTTGCGAGAATCAGAGGCAATATACTTTCTTCTGATCCGATATATTGAGTGCTGGAAGGGGTGCTGTCAATGGAGGATCCAGCGGAGATCGTGGGCCGGACACTGGCCGCGAACCTGCGGGCGATGCGACGGTTGCGGGGCTGGCGGCTGGATGACCTGGCTGCACGGTCGGGGGTCAGTCGGGGGATGTTGCAGCAGATCGAGACCTGCCGCACCAACCCCAGCGTCGCCACGCTCGCCCGGATCAGCGCCACTCTGGGCACCTCGATCGGCCGTCTCGTCGAGCCGCCCGAGGAACTCGGCCAGGTGGTGCGCGCGGCCGACGCCGAGGTTCACCGCGCTGGACAGCACAGTGTGGGGCGGCTGCTCGTCAATGACGGCCAGGCCCCGTTCATCGAGTTCTGGGACTTTCTCATCGCCGAGCACGATGAGATGAGCTCCCCCGCGCATCCGCCAGGAACACGAGAACTGCTCCACCTCTACGAGGGGCGGCTGGAGGTCGAGGTCGGCGGCGCCGACTTCACCCTCGAAGCGGGCGACGCCCTGCGCATGCGCGGCGATCGAGACCACGTCTACCGCAACGTCGGCCCCGGTCCCGCTCGGCTGACCATGGCTGTCACCTACTCCGGCGACCGCGACCCCCGCTACGCGCCCCCTCCAGCCCAATGACCGCAAGCAAGTCCGGGGCAGGTAGGTGATGTCGGGCCGGGCCCAGTGCCGGAGCGTGCGGTCGGGGACAGGTTGACGGTCTCATCGGTGCTGATCGGCGCAGAGATTTGCTCCCTGCCCTCCACGGTGGGGCCGCGTTCGATCGCGCGGCCTTGGTGCGTGTGGGGCGGGATGAAGCTGTCGGCCCAGTAGTCCGGTGCCCCGGCGTCGGAAGGGGGGAGGTTGCCGAGCATCTCCGACGGAGCTGGTCACGTTCTCGCGCCGCGCTCCGTCATCGAGTTGAAAGCCCATCATCGGAACTGTCCACGGAAGGCAGCCATCATGCAGAAGCCCACCAGGATCGCAGTCGTCGGAGCGACGGGCCGTGTCGGCAGGCACGTTGCGCGGGTGCTTGAGGAACGCGACCACCAAGTCGTGCCCATCTCACGCTCCTTGGGCGTGGACGTGGTCACCGGGGATGGCCTGGCCGAAGCCCTGCACGGCGTCGAAGTGGTCATCGACGTGTCCAGCACACCCTCGCCCGAGCAGGCGGTGGCCACCGAGTTCTTCACCACCACCGCTCGTAACCTGCACCAGGCCGGACACAAGACCGGCGTCCGCCGGATGGTGGTGGTGTCGATCATCGGCATCGACGGCTCCACCACCGGCTACAACGCGGCCAAACTGGCCCACGAGAAAGCAGCGCTGGCCGGCCCGCTCCCCACCCGGATTGTGCGGGCCGCGCAGTTCCACGAGTTCGTTGAACAACTGGTCGGCTGGGGTACCCAGGGCGAGGTCGCCTATGTGCCCAAGATGCGCACCCAACTCGTCGCCGCCCGTACCGTCGCCGAGAAACTGGTCGAGGTCGCCACCGATGCGTATCAGGAGCCCACGGGTGTGCCGTACCCGGAGATCGCCGGCCCCCGAGCGGAGAACCTGGCCGACGCGGCACGCCTGCTGGCCGCTCGGCAGGGCAGCCCGTCCCGCATCGAGGAAGTGAGTGACCCGGCCAACTCCGACCGGGACCTGTTCGAGAACGGCGGCCTGCTCCCCGGCCCGCACGCGACCCTTGCCGGACCGACTTACGCGGACTGGCTCGACCAACCCACCCCGTGAAGCGCAGCCCAGCAAGTTGCCTCCTGCCACTGGTTTGTCGATGTCCGACAACTGCCATGTGTAACTACCGAGGTGTGGCGCAGGTGGGGCCCGGGATGGCCAAGGGGTGGCCGGACGCCTGTGGACTGTTCGGCATGAGTTACGCGTGCTCAACGTGGGGCATGTGGTCTGATCGGGCACGATGGCATGCTGTGTCATATGCTGTCACGAGGCGACATGATCGCTCACGGTCTCGTAATGCGTAGGTCTCGGGTTCGAATCCCGAAGGCGGCTCCGAGGTGAACCCCAGGTCAGGGATCTGACCTGGGGTTTCTTGTTTCGGGTGGCCTTGGGATCCGGGCTGATCGGGCACCTGTGGTCCACGCATCGCAATGCGTAGGTCCTGGGGTCGACGGCCAGTGGGCGTTTCGGCTCGCAGGGCTGTGACCTTCCCTCTTGTTCTGTATCGCCGATCGGTGTCGGCCTGTCGGGTTCGGCGTGGTGGTCATGTGGTGGCCAAGTGTGCAGCGATCGTGCAAGCGGGTCCTGATCCGTCGTGCGGTCACGGGGCCTGCTCGGGGCTGCAGGGTTGTTGTATCCGGGCAATCCCGCGATCAATGTGCTCCGGCTGGGGGCGCGGTCGGCAACCCGCTGGCAGCGCGGTAGTTGGCGCTCCACGGCCTCGGTTAAGGCCGGTGACACCTACGTGACTTTCAAAATCACCCAAGGAAAGGAAAGGCCAGTCGCCCCCAAGGCGTTGTGGCGTGTGGGTCATGAGCGCCGTCGAGCAAGGTGTCTCGTAGGTCCCGGACCTCATGAATGGGGCTGGCGTCTTGGGTTCGGTTGAACCTTTTTCTTCAGGGAAGCGGAAGCCACCGCCAGTCTCTTCGCTGCCGTCGGCTCCCACTCCGGCACGGCCTGACAGGGCGCACCGGTGGGGTGGAATCGGTGGCGTTCCGCCCCGATGGACACACGCTCGCCAGTGGCAGCGGCGACGGGAAAGCCCGACACCCTCACGGTTTCGGCGTTGCCGCCGGAGGACACGCCGGTGTTCCTGCGGCAACTCATGCGAGAGATCAGCCGATGACCCTCCCGTACCCAAGTGGCCCCCGAGTTCACCGGCCGGCGCGGGCTCGTTCAAGTCGTCATACTCCGACGGCGCCGGCAACAACTGCGTCGAGGTCGGCGACCTGTCCGGAACGGCGTATGGCGGGACAGCGGTTCACGACAGCGAGGTCCCGCGGGAGGCTGCGCGCTGCTCGTGGGACGGTCCGCGTTCGCGACGTTCGTTCAGGGCGTCCGCGTAGAGCAGCGGCCAGATCGTCCGACGACAGGCAGCGGCTCTCGACGACGTGGCGCACACGCTCACCCCGAGGCGGTGGCGTAAAGATCCGCTCATGGTTCCCGGGCGAACAGAGACAGCAACTGTCCAGTCCTGATAAGAAATGCGCACACTTCGGTTAAGGGGGATAGCTCCTGCGCTCCTGGTGACACGGATGCACCCGTCGGCCCGAGTGACGCTTCGGCCATCGTCACGGCCACAGGTGTGATGGTGCGTCAGTTTCTAGGAGATTTCTGCATGGCCAAGAAGGCCCACGCCGCGTCGGGACGTCCCGGACCCGCGGCAGTCAGGACCGGCAGACGGGCCAGGGTGATCATGGCGGCGTCCACCGCTGCCGTCGCCCTCACCGTCGTCACCGCGACCGCCAACGGCGCGGTCGCCCAAACGGGAACGCCCGGATCGGACGCACCCAAGCGAATAGGGACCGCTCCGCGTGTTCCCGCGGGTGCGACGGTGACCGGCGCGACCGCGTCGGGGACCACGCTGCACCTCAGTGTGAACCTGGCCCCGCGTGACCCGCAGTCGCTGGCGGACTTCGTCACCGCGGTGTCCACACCGGGGAACGCCCAGTACCACCACTACCTGGCCAAGGGGCAGTTCGCCTCGGTCTTCGGTCCTACGCGGGCCACCATCGCCGGGGTCTCACGGGCGTTGAAGGCGGCCGGTCTCGCTCCCGGCAAGGTCAGCCCGGACGGCCTGTCGATACCGGTCACCGCCACCGCCGCACAGGCGTCCCGCGCTTTCGCCACCGGCTTCCGGAACGTCCGGCTCAAGGACGGCACCACCGACTACCTCAACACGTCGGCCCCCTCCCTGCCCGCGGACGTGGCGGCGTCGGTGACCGGGGTCGTCGGTCTGAGCAGTGTCAACACCGTCGCCGGCCACCACACTGCGGCGCGTCGCGCGAGCAGGACCGGCTCTGCCTCCACCACTGTCTCCGGACGCGGCTCGCGCACGGTGACCGCCAACGCGTACAGCCCGGCGCTCTGCGCCGACTTCACCGGCTCGGGCCTCGTCGACGGCACCGACTACTACAGCCCCGGCAAGCTGGCCGGTACCTACGGGATGACCAGTTCCGCGACCGTGGGTGCGGGGCAGACCGTGGCCGTGTTCGAGCTGGAGAACGTCGACGCCGGCAGTATCGCCGCGTACCAGTCCTGCGTCGGCACCAGCACCTCGGTCTCCACCGTGTACGTCGATACGACGTCAGGGGCCGGCGCACCGGCCACCGACGGATCGGTCGGCGTGGAGTCCGCGCTCGACATCGATGACCTGATCGGTCTGGTGCCCGGCGCGAGCATCATCGACTACCAGGGCCCGGACGCCGCGTCCGCGACCGACCAGAACGTGCTCGACGTCTACCAGCGGATGGTCACCGACGACCAGGCGCAGGTCATCTCCACCAGTTGGGGTGAGTGCGAGGCGGTCGAGAGCAGCGCGACCGCGAACGCCGAGAACACCGTCTTCGCGGAGGCCGCCGCGCAGGGCCAGAGCGTGGTCGCCGCCTCGGGCGACGACGGCTCCAGCGACTGCTACCGCGCCACCGGCTCCACCGCCAAGGCCGTCGACGACCCCGCGAGCCAGCCCTATGTCACCGGCGTCGGTGGTACGACGATGACCGGTTCGGGCAGCAGCGCGACCCAGACGACGTGGAACAACGACACCGGCGGTACCGGTGGCGGCGTCTCCTCGCGCTGGGCTCCCGTCGTGTACCAGGGCGGTGTCGCCACCACCACCAAGCGTGCCGTTCCGGACGTCTCCGCCCTGGCGGACCCGCACAACGGCTACCCGATCTACCTCCAGGACAACAGTCAGTCCTCCAGCCCCCTCCCCGCCATCATCGGCGGCACCAGCGGCGCGGCCCCGACCTGGGCCGCCGCGATCGTCCAGGCCAACGCCGGCACGGCCTGCCAGGCAAACGGGCAGGTCGGCTTCCTCAACAACGCCCTCTACAAGGCCGCGCGGAGCAGCTACCCGACGAACTTCTGGGACGTCACCAGCGGCAACAACTCCACCTACGCCACCGGCTTCACGTCGGCGGCCGGCTACGACGAGGTCACCGGCCTGGGCTCGCCCAAGGAGGCCGGCCTGACAACCGCACTGTGCGCGGCCAAGGGCACGGCGGCCACGGGAGCCTCGACCTTCCACCCGCTCAGCAGCCCCAAGCGCCTGCTGGACACCCGCAACGGCACCGGCTGGGGCCTCAGTTCCATCCCGACCACCAAGCCCCTGGTCGCGGGCGGTACCGCTCCGGTCAAGGTCGAGGGCGTCGGAGGGATTCCGAGCAGCGGCGTCACCGGTGTCGTGCTCAACCTCACGGTCACCGGCACCACCGGCGCCGGTTCGGTGACGGCCTGGGCCGACGGCACCACCAAGCCGTCGACCAGCAACCTCAACTGGACCGGAGCGAGCCAGACCATCGCGGCCTCGGCGACCGTCAAGGTGGCCGGTGACGGTGTGGTGGACCTTTCCACCAACAGCACCACCCACCTGATCGCCGATGTCCAGGGCTACTACACCAGCGGCACCACCGGCTCGAAGTACACGGCGCTGGCCCCGGCCCGCCTGCTGGACACCCGCTCCAAGGTCGGCATCTCCACCACCACCAAGATCTCCAACGCGGTGGTCAGCCTCAAGGTCCGCGGCCACGGCGGCGTACCGACCGGCGCCACCTCCGTCGTGCTCAACCTGACGGCGACCCAGACCGTCGGCGGCGGCTACCTGGAGGCCTATCCCGAAGGCGCCACCCGCCCGACCGCCTCCAACGTCAACTGGTCGGCCACCGGGACCACCATCCCCAACCTCGTGGTCGTGCCGATCGCGAGCGACGGCAACGTCAGCATCTACGTCCACGGCACCAGCCACGTCATCGCCGATGTCTCCGGCTACTTCTCCACCAGCGGCTCGGCCTTCGACACGGTCACCCCGTTGCGCCTGCTGGACACCCGTACGACCACACCCCTGGGCTCGGGCAAGACCCTGGCCCTGCAGATCTCCGGCGCCGACGGCATCCCGGCCGGCGTCAAGGCGGTCGTACTCACCGTCACCGTCACCGGTACCACCGGCAGCGGCTACCTCACCGCCTTCGCCGACGGCGGCAGCCGCCCGACGGCCTCCAACCTGAACTGGGTACAGGGCAAGACGATTTCCAACCAGGTGATCGCGCCGGTCGGCTCCGACGGCAAGGTGGACTTCTACACCAACAGCACGACCAATGTGATCGCGGACGTCGCCGGCTACATCGGCTGACGCACTCCGACGCCACACCGGTGATGCCCCGTCGACCATGCCGGTCGGCGGGGCATCGTTACGTCCAGGGACGTGTGTGCTGCGCTCTACGAGCAGTACCGGGACGACGGCCTGCGCCTCCTCTGCCTCCTCGCGGTGGACACGGACCCCGGAACGGGAGGCGGTTGTAGACCTCCGGGCCTATGCGGGGCAGCGCGCGTCGCGCCCTTCGGCGCTCCACCGGGACTTGGCGCCTCCCACGGTGGCCTTGATGACCACCTCCACCGATGCGACGTGCGGGTCTTCGGCGTGGAGGGCGCCGGCGGCGGTGCAGACCACCTGAGCGAGTGCGTTCCCGAACAGCGGCTTGACGGTGCCCGGGAAATCCGCCGGGTCGTCGAAGCGCAGCTCGATCGACACCTCGGCGCCATCGGCCCGGACCGTCGGATCCTTCTTCAGCTTCCGCAGCAGGCTGCCCACGCCTCTGCTCAGTTCGGGTCTGGTCGGGCCCTGGAACAACAGTCGTACGGCCGCTTCGACGCCGGGCCGCTGGGGGATCCTGCGGGGGACCGCGACCAGGCCGCCCTTGCCCGTGAAGTAGAGCGTGACGGTCGACCGGACACCGGTGCCGGGTTCCCCCGAGCCCACCACACCGGTCGTGGGGATGCCGCAGGCGCCGAGCAGGAGCGCCCCCGCGAGAAGAAGCAGCGCGGGCCGGACGGCCCGGTGGACAGGGCTCACGGATGGCTCCCCTCGGCCGGTTCGGCCGGTACTGGTGGTGGCTCGTCCTGTCGCAGCGGGAGCTCTACGGTGAAGACGGCGCCGCCGTGCGCGCCGTTCGCCGCCTGGATGGTGCCGCCGTGCAGGTGGACGTTCTCCGCGGTGATGGCGAGTCCGAGGCCGCTGCCCTCGGTCCTGGTGCGGGCCGTATCCGATTTGTAGAAGCGGTCGAAGACGTGGGGCAGGACGCTTTCGGGGATACCCGGTCCACTGTCCAGCACCTCGATGACCGCCCGCTGCCCGTCGTCCGGGTGTTCCCACTCGTAGAGGTCCAGCCGTACGGGGCGTCCGCCGTGCCGGAGGGCGTTCCCGACCAGGTTGGCGACGATCACGTCGAGGCGGCGCGGGTCGAGGCTGCCGCGGAGTGTGCCCGGCGGTGGAAGCCGTGCCTCGACCGTCTCCAGCCAGGCGCGGGAGGCGAGGGTGCGCCGGATGGAGTCCGCGAGGTCTATCTCGTCCAGGTGCAGACTGGCCGCGCCCGCGTCGAAGCGGGAGATCTCCATCAGGTCCTCGACCAGGCGGGCCAGCTTGACGGTCTCCTCGCTGATGAGTCGTACGGCGGTGGCGGTGTCGGGGGCGAGCCGGGCCGCGTCCTCGTCGAGGATGTCGGTGACCGCGGACATGGCGGCCAGCGGGGTGCGCAGTTCGTGGGAGACGTCGGCGGCGAAGCGGCGGGCGCGTGCCTCCATGCGGCGCAGTTCGGCGACCGACTCCTCCAGGGCGGCGGCGGTTTCGTTGAAGGTGTGGGAGAGGTCGGCGAGTTCGTCGGAGCCGTTGACGGCGAGCCGGGTGTCGAGGTGGCCCTCGGCGATGCTGCGGGTGGCCCGGCGCAGCTCGCGTACCGGCCGCAGTACGCCACGGGCGGCCAGCAGTGCGAGCAGGACGGCCAGGACCAGCGCGGGAACCGTGGCTCGCTCGATGGCGGGGACCAGGGCCTGGACGTAGGCCTGTTCGGTGGTCTGCGGCACCGTCAGGAAGACGGCGAGCCCGGACGGGTCGGACGTGGGCTGCTCCGCGGTGCCGAAGGTGACCGGCAGGCCGACGACGAGTGCGGGGCTGCTGTGTCTGGTCACCCGCTGGAAGACGGTGTTCCCGCCGGAGGCCACGGCCTTGCGCAGGTCGGGCGTCAGCTGCTCGAACGGGTCCTGCGGTGAGGAGGTGGCGCTCAGGCCGCCGTAGGTGGCCAGCACGCGCCAGTTCTTCGACGGTTCGGAGCGCGCCAACTGCTGTGCGAACAGGTTCAGTTGGTTCTGGTCCGGGGGAAAGTCGAGGTCGGCGGCGAGGGAGTCGACATGGTCGCGGAACTGCGCGATCACCCCGTCCTGGCTCTGCTGGAGCACCCCCGTGCGCGCTTCCCGGAACGTCAGGGCGCCGGTGGTCAGGGTGGCGACGCCGGCGACCAGCAGGAAGGCCACCAGCAGTCGGACGCGCAGGCCGCGCAGCGGCGGGGGCGCCTTCACCGTGACCGGAACTGGTAGCCGAAGCCGCGCACGGTCTGTATGTAGCGCGGCTGTCCCGGAGGCTCGCCCATCTTGGTGCGCAGCCGTTTGACGCAGGCGTCCACCAGCCGTGAGTCGCCGTGGTAGCTGTGTTCCCAGACGGCTTCCAGGAGCTGCTGCCGGCTGAACACCTGACCGGGCGAGGCGGAGAGGGTCAGCAGGAGCCGTAGTTCGGAGGGAGCGAGGGCGACCGGTGCGCCTTGGTGGGTGACGGTCAACGCGGCCCGGTCGATGGTCAGTTCTCCATGGGTTTCGGTCTTCGGCGTGGTTCCGTCGGAGGGTGTGCCGCCGACCCGTCGCAGGACGGCACGGATACGGGCTTCGAGCACGCGTGCCTGGACGGGCTTTACGACGTAGTCGTCGGCTCCCGCTTCGAGTCCGATCACGATGTCCACGTCGTCGCCCCGGGCCGTCGCCATGATGATCGGAACCTGGTCTTCGACCCCGCGGATCCGGCGGCACACGTCGAGCCCGGACATGCCGGGCAGCATCAGATCGAGGACGACGACGTCCGGCCGGAACGACCGCAGCTGTTCCAGCCCGTCCTCACCCGTCCCGGCGGCGGCGACGTCGTGCCCCTGGCGGCGCAGCGCGAGTTGGACACCCTCACGAACAGCGCGATCGTCTTCGATGAGCAGGACACGTGGCATGTGCTCAGTATCCGTACAACACCAGGCCAGGCCGCTGCTGTTACCGGACGATCACATACTCGCGGGCGGGTGGGCGAACCGGACGTCCTGTCGCCGCCCATCGGCTGTTGCCGTTTGATCACACTCCGGGCCAGTTCCCATCACACCGCGGGTCCAGCCTCATCCACCATGAGCGCACACACGAACATGCCGAAGAGGGTCCGCGTCTCCGTGGCCACCGTCCTGGCGATCGGCCTGCTGCCGCTCCTGGCCGCCTGCGGCGGTTCGAGCGACAAGACCGGCGCGAGCTCCGACTCCACGGCCGGCGGAGCGAACGCGGCGAACGACAGTACGACGAACGCCGACGGGGCAGTGCAGCTCACCGTCCCGGACGGCGCGGACGCCGAGACCAAGAAGACGTACATCCAGCAGAACACCCTCGCGGCCTGCATGAAGAAGCAGGGCTTCACCTACACACCGCACGTGGCGGCGGCCGGCGGCGACGCTGCCTACGTAGGGCTGGACGCGGAGGACTACGCGGCGGCGAAGAAGTCCCGGGAGAAGTACGGGTTCGGCAACTACGCCGCCGCCGTCTACCCCAACGACCCCAATGCCCCCTTCAGCAACCCCGGAGGGAAGGCGGGAGAAAAGCGGACCGACGGCGTCGCCGACGACGACGAGAAGGGGTTCACCCCCGCCCAGCAGAAGGCGTACGAGGAGGCGCTGACGGGCCCCCAGGCCAAGTCCAAGGCGGACGAGAAGATCGGCGGCTGCGAACTCAAGGCGTCGATAGCCGTGAACGGACACGCGCTGAGCGCCGCCGAGCAGAAAAAGGCGGAGAACGCCAAGGCGGAGGCGAACCGCGCGAACGGTCTTGAGCTCAACGGCGACGCCCAACTGGTGCAGCTCGCCCAGGGGTACGCCACCTGCCTGAAGGCACAGGGCATCCCGGTCAGCACCACCCAGCCGACCGGTATGTCCGACATGGTGCGGATGGAGCAGAACGTGCCGGAGAACCACTTCAGCATGTCCAAGGCGGAGGCGCTGCCGCTGCTCACCAAGGAGATCGACCTCTCCCTGAAGGACCTGGAGTGCGGCAAGAAGTTCCGGGCCGCGTACTTCCCCAAGGAGAAGGCCCACCCGTACTACGGCGACAACGCATGAGCCGGTTCAGCAGCCGTAAGCACCTGGGCGCGCTGGTCGGCGCGGTGGTCCTGGTCGGTGCGGGCGGCTGGATCGCCGGCACGCAGGTGCGCTCGCCCGCCGACGCCGCCGCCGCGCACACCGCGCCGAAGGCCGGCCCGGTGACCGTGGCCGTCCAGCGGCAGTCCCTCACCGCGACCGTGGTGGCGTCGGGGTCCGTCGAGTTCGCCTCGCCGCGTCCGCTCGCGCTGGCCGGCGCCGTCGGCACCGGGGCGTCCGCGACCGCGGCCGGCGAGGGCGCGGAGCAGCGGATCACCAAGGCACCGGTCGCCGGCACCAAGGTCAAGGAGGGCGACGTACTGATGACGGTCAACGGCCGTCCGGTGCTCGCGCTGAGCGGAACCGTACCGATGTACCGGGCGCTGGGCCCGGGTGCCTCCGGCGACGATGTGAAGCAGCTCCAGAAAGCGTTGCACCGGCTCGGATTCTTTTCCGGATCGATCAGCGGCAACTACGGCCAGGGCACCGCGGCGGCGGTCACCAGCTGGTACTCGAGCAAGGGGTACGAGGCCCAGAAGCCCAGCGCGGACGACGAGCAGCAACTGGGCCAGTTGCAGCAGGCGGTGTCCGCCGCCCAGCAGACGCTGCTCACGACCAACAGCGCGAGCAGCAGCAGCGGCGGCGACGAAACGGAGACAGGGACAGCGGCGGGGACGGATGCGGGCGCGAGCGGCAGTGCGAGCTCGCCGAACCCGCAGTCCAGCACCGACGCACAGATCCACCAACTGCAGCTCGATTCCGCGAGGAAGGCGCTGAACATGGCGAACGCCGCGCTCAGCACCTTCCAGGCCTCCTACGGGACGAAGGTCCCGGCCGGCGAGGTCGTCTTCTTTCCGAAGCTGCCCGTACGGCTGAACAAGGTGACGGTGAAGACGGGGGACACCGCGTCCGGCCCGATCGGCACCGTGACCAGCTCCGACCTGGAGGTACAGGCGGTCGTCCCCGGCTCGGACGCCGAACTGCTGAGGAAGGGCATGGCCGTCGAGATGACGACGACGGACGGCAAGAAGGCGAGGGGCACCGTGTCGGCGCTTGGCGCCGACGCCGCGTCCTCGACGACCACGGCGACGGGCTCGGACGGGGACAGCGAGGGATCCACCGGTACGACGTCGGGGGACACCGGGAGCGAATCCGCCGGCACCTCCGCCACCGACTCCTCGGCCCCGGTCCAGCTGCGGATCTCCGTACCCGACTCCGGCGAACTGGCCGACGAGGCCGAAGCCGCGGTGAGGGTGACCATCAAGATCGGTGCCTCGGACGGCAAGGTGCTGGTCGTGCCGCTCGCCGCGATCCGCACCTCGTCCGACGGAAACGTCCGGGTGCAGGTCGAGCGCGGCGGCAGACTGAGCGACGTCCATGTCACCGTCGGGCTCTCCGCGGCCGGTCTCGTCGAGGTCAAGCCGACCAGCGGCACGCTGGAGCAGGGCGACAAGGTGGTGGTGGGCGAATGACCCCCGACCCTGTCCCGGTCCCCGACCTCGCCACCGTCTCCATCCCCGTCGTCTCCGATGCGTCCGCCGTCATCGAACTCACCGGTGTGGAGCGGACCTTTGACTCCGAACCCCCGGTGCGCGCACTGCGCGGCGTGAACCTGACCGTCCGGCGCGGCGAACACCTCTCGATCGTCGGCCCTTCCGGCTCGGGGAAGTCGACGCTGCTCAACACGCTGGGTCTGCTCGACCGGCCCACCTCCGGTACCTACCGGCTCGACGGCGTAGAGACCACCGGGCTCGGCGACCTCGAACGCACCGCGCTGCGCGGCAGCCGCATCGGGTTCGTGTTCCAGTCCTTCCACCTCCTCCCGTACCGCACCGTCGACGAGAACGTCATGCTGGCCGAGGCGTACCGCAGGCCGCGCCCGGGGCTCGGGCGCGGTACCCGGCTGGCCCGCGCCCGGGAGGCGCTGGACCGGGTCGGGCTCGGACACCGGTCGGGCTTCAGGCCCGACCGGCTCTCCGGCGGCGAACGCCAACGCGTCGCCATCGCACGGGCGTTGATCAGCGATCCCGCGCTGCTCCTCTGCGACGAACCGACCGGCAACCTGGACAGCGAGAACACCCTCGCCGTACTGGAACTCTTCGACGACCTGTGCGCCCAGGGCATGACCCTGGTGCTCATCACCCACGACGAGACGGTCAGCCGCCGCGCGGGCCAGCGTGTCCGCATCACCGACGGCCGCCTCACTCAGGAGACCGAGTGAAACTCGCGACGAGGGGGCTGACGAGGGCGGGGACGAGGGCGAAGGCGACACCGGCCGGGACCCGCATCGAACGCCCCTGGATGGACCCCCGTGACCTGTGGACGGAAGCTCTCGCGGGCGTCATGGCACGTCCCGTCAGGTCCGCCCTGACCACGCTCGGCACCGTACTCGGCATCACCACGCTGGTCATCACCATCGGGGTGGCCTCCACGGCCGGCAACCAGATCGTCGGCCGGTTCGACGCGCTCACCGCGACCTCGGTGACCGTGACCGTGCCGCCTGTGGAAGCCGGTTCGGACGACGAGCCGCTGGTGGACTGGTCTGGGACCGACGCGGTCCGGCGGCTGGCCGGAGTGGACTCGGCCGCCGCCCTCGCCGACTCCCCGCTGACCAACAGCGTCCAGGTGCGGTCCAACGACGTGAAGGCCCCCGGCGACGTCTCCGGCCAGACCCTTGCCGTGGTGGCCGCCTCGGCCGACCTGCCCGCCGGGGTACGCGGCGCGATGACCTCGGGACGGTTCTACGACGCCGGCGACATCACCCGGCACGCCCAGGTGGCGGTCCTCGGCGACCAGGCGGCACGGTTGCTCGGGATCAGCCGGGTGCAGGACTCCCCGGCGATCTTCTTCCAGGGCCAGTCGTACACCGTCATCGGCATCCTCGGCGGCATCAGGCGCGAGCAGCGCCTGTCCACCGCCGTGATGCTCCCGCCCACCACCGCCGCGGACCGCCTCGGCCTGGAGGACGTCA